>JAEWVQ010000087.1 GCA_023459095.1 Pseudomonadota bacterium
GGCCGCAGGCGCTCGATCTCGTCGCCCGCGAGCTCGACCGGGTCCGTCGCACCCACGGCAACCGCGCCATCTTCGGCGGCTCCTACGGCTGGGCGAGCGCCGGGCGCTTCCACCACGCGCAGAGCCAGATCCACCGCTTCCTCAACAGCTCCGGCGGCTACGTGCGCCACGTCGACAGCTACAGCCTGGGCGCGGGGCGCGCGCTGCTGCCGCACGTGGTGATGAGCATGGACGAGCTGATGGCCCGCCATCACGACTGGTCGGTGCTCGCCGCCCACACCCGGCTGTTCGTCGCCTTCGGTGGCGTGCCGGCGAAAAACGCGCAGGTCGCCGCCGGCGGCGCGATGACCCACCGCGCGCGCGCCGGGCTGACCGCGCTCGCCGCCGCGGGCTGCCGCTTCGTCAATTTCAGCCCGGTGCGCGACAACCTCGATGCGCCGGACGAGGCCGTGGAATGGATACCGATCCGCCCCAACACCGACACCGCGGTGATGCTCGCCCTCGCCCACACGCTGATCGCGGCGGGGCGCCACGATGCCGGCTTCCTCGCCAGTCATTGCGTCGGCTTCGATCGCTGGCGCGCATATCTGTTCGGCGCCGACGACGGCATCGAGAAGAATGCCGACTGGGCGGCGGCGATCTCCGGCGTGCCCGCCGCGCGCCTGCGCGCACTCGCCCACGAGCTCGCCGCGACGCGCAGCCTGATCAACTGCGCGTGGGCGCTGCAGCGTGCCGAGCACGGCGAACAGCCGTTCTGGGCATGCATCGCGCTAGCCGCGGTGGTCGGCCAGATCGGCCTGCCCGGCGGCGGTTTCGGCCTCGGCTACGGCGCCCTCAACCTGATGGGCAGCCCGCACGCGCGCGTGCCCGGCCCCACGCTGCCGCAGGGCCGCAACGCGGTCGATGCCTTCATCCCGGTGGCGCGCCTCGCCGACATGCTGCTGCAGCCGGGCGCAGCGTTCGACTACAACGGCGCACGCCACCGCTACCCCGACATCCGCCTGGTGTACTGGGCGGGCGGCAACCCCTTCCACCACCACCAGGACCTCAACCGCCTGGTGCGGGCCTGGCAGCGCCCGGAGAGCATCATCGTTCACGAACAGGTGTGGAACGCGCATGCGCGCATGGCCGACCTCGTGTTCCCCGCCACCACCACGCGCGAGCGCGAGGACATCGCCTTCGCCAGCCGCGAACGCTACGTGGTGGCGATGAGCCGGCTCCTCGACCCGCCCGGCGAGGCGCGCGACGACTACGCGATCTTCGCCGCCCTCGCCCACCGCCTCGGCACCGAAGCGATCTTCACCGAAGGCCGCGACGTACCCGCCTGGCTCGCCCACCTGTATGGCGAAGCGGCGCGAGCCGCAGCCGCGCGCGGCACGCCCTGGCCGGATTACGAGCAGTTCCGCACCGAAGGCCTGCTCGACCTCGACCGCTTCGAAGCACAGTCCCCGGTGGTCATGCTCGCCGAGTTCCGGCTCGATCCGACCGCCCATCCGCTGCCCACGCCGAGCGGACGGATCGAGCTGCACTCGGCGACCGTCGCCGGTTTCAATCTCGCCGACTGCCCCGGCCATCCGGTGTGGCGCGAACCGGGCGAATGGCTGGGGGCAGCCGCCGCGCGCCGTCATCCGCTGCACCTGATCTCCGACCAGCCCGCGACCCGCCTGCACAGCCAGCTCGACCACGGCGCCGCCAGCCGCGCCGCCAAGATCGCCGGGCGCGAGGCGATCCACCTCAATCCGGCCGACGCCGCCGCGCGCGGCATCGGCAACGGCGACGTGGTGCGCGTGTTCAACGACCGCGGCGCCTGCCTTGCCGGCGCCCGCATCGACCCCGCGGTGATGGCCGGCGTGGTGCGGCTGCCGACCGGCGCCTGGTACGACCCACTGCGCCCGGGCGAAGGCGCGCCCGACAACCTCGAACGCCACGGCAACCCCAACGTGCTCACGCGCGACATCGGCTCGTCGCGTCTCGGCCAGGGCTGCACCGCGCACACCTGTCTGGTCG
This sequence comes from Pseudomonadota bacterium, assembly GCA_023459095.1. Classification (GTDB taxonomy): domain Bacteria; phylum Pseudomonadota; class Gammaproteobacteria; order Burkholderiales; family Rhodocyclaceae; genus JAEWVQ01. The sequence goes on from JAEWVQ010000087.1 coordinate 2,008, forward strand.
AGGTCGAGGCCTACATCGGGGCCGCGCCCGCGCCCGCCGCGTTCGACCCGCCACGGCTGATCGCCGACCACACCCGCGACAACTCCGAAGGCGACACCCTCACCCGCCCTTGAAGCGGCCCCGGGCGGCGGGCAGAATCCGGCCGTGCTCCCGTCCGCCCGCGGTTTCCGCTCTCCTCGCGCTTTGCCATATTGAATACCCCCACCGACCCGCACGCGGGGCAGGCTGTCGCCGCCGATCCCGCGCCACGCGCCCCCGCGGCCTACGCCTCGCACCCGCTGTTCGCGCCGATCGCGCCCCTGCTCGCGCGTTTCACCGACGCGCGCCTGCCCGATGCGGCGACCCTGAGCGCGCTGCTCGCCGAAACCGCGGGCGCGGTGACGAGCGGCGGCGGGCAGCCCGTGCGCTTCGTGCCGCCGCCGGACGAGGCACCGGCCTACGAGGCCCACATCCACGCCCGCGGCGAAGTGCCCACCCGCATCGACGACTGGCACGACTTCTTCAACGCGCTCGCCTGGTGCGCATGGCCGCGCACCAAGGCCGCCTGCAACGCCCTGCACCTGCGCGAGATCGCCGCCCGCCGCGCGGCCGGAGCGAGCGGACGCGGCGCGCGGCGCGATGCGCTGACCCAGTTCGACGAGTGCGGCATCGTCGTGGTGTCGGCCGATCCTTCCATTCTCGCCCTGCTCGCCGCTCACGAATGGGAGGCGGTGTTCTGGCAGCGGCGCGACGCGCTCGCCGCGAGCACGCGCTTCATGGTGTTCGGCCACGGCAGCTGGGACCAGCTGCGCGCGCCCTTCTTCGGCCTGTGCGCGAAGGCCGTGCATCGTGTCGTCGACGCGGGCTGGCTCGCCCTGCCCGAGGCTGCACGCCAGGCCGAAATCGATGCCTGGCTGGCGGCGTGGCTGGAAGCGACCTTCGACACGCTCACCCCGCGCACGCTGCACCCGCTGCCATTGCTCGGCATTCCAGGGGTGACGCCGGCCAACGCCTGTGCGGCGTACTACCGCGACACCCGCCAGTTCCGCCCACGCCGGGGCGCGGTCAGGGGCTGAGGCGCAGCGCCGGCAGGCGCCGCGATCGACGGAGGCGGGCGGGCGCCTTATCAATCGCGAATCGCGCCTTAGCAGAAAAAATTGGTAGCGCCGCAGAAAGTCTTTGTTTAAAGGCGGCCCTTGCGCCGCTATAGTGCCGCCCCTCCAGCCTCAACCAGAGCGACGCGCTTCATGGGCCACCCCCTCCAGAACGACACGCCCGACACGACGCCGGCCATCAGCCTGCGCCGCGTCACCAAGCGTTTTACCGGCGCCGACGGCGTCGAAGTGGGCGTCGAGCCGACCGATCTCGAGGTCGCGCAAGGCGAAATCCACGGCATCATCGGCTTCTCCGGCGCCGGCAAATCGACCCTGCTGCGCCTGGTGAATCTGCTCGAGCGTCCCGACGCCGGCGAGGTCATCGTGCATGGCGAAGACCTGATGCAGCTCTCCCCCGCGGCGCTGCGCGTCGCGCGCCAGCGCATCGGCATGATCTTCCAGCACTTCAACCTGCTGCATAACCGCACCGTGGCCGAGAACGTGGCATTTCCGCTGCGCATCGCCCAGGCCTCGCCGGAGCGCATCCGCAGCCGTGTCGCCGACTGCCTGGCCTACGTCGGCCTGTCGGACAAGGCCAACGCCTATCCGGCGCAGCTCTCGGGCGGACAGAAGCAGCGCGTCGCGATCGCCCGCGCACTCGCCCCCGAGCCGCACCTGCTGCTCGCCGACGAGCCGACCTCGGCGCTCGACCCGCGCACCACCCTCGCCCTGCTCGACGTGCTCGCCGACATCAACCGCCGCTTCGGCGTCTCCATCCTGCTGGTGAGCCACGAGATGAGCGTGATCCGCCGCCTGTGCCACCGCGTGTCGGTGATGGAAGCCGGCCACGTCATCGAGCGCGTGTCGCTGACCAACGGCCAGGTGCCGGCAGGCTCGCGCCTGGCGCATTGGCTGGCCGAGTTCGGCGGTGGCGACGGCGGCGCCTCGCCCGCACCCGACGCCTACAACGACGCCCGCGAACGGGAGGCTTCCCATGTTTGACAACATCATCGAACTGCTCCCCGAGATCACCAAGGCGATCGGCGAAACCCTGCTGATGATGGGCATCTGCCTCTCGGCCGCGCTCGTGCTCGGCGGCAGCCTGGGGATCTTCGTGTTCCTCACCAGCCGCGGCCAAGTGCTCGCCCGCCACCGCCGCTTCAACCTCGCAGCCAACGCGGTGATCAACGTCGTCCGCTCCTTCCCTTTCATCATCCTGCTGGTGGCGGTGTCGCCGTTCACGCGCCACATCGTCGGCACCTCGATCGGGCCGCTGGCGGCGAGCGTGCCGCTGTCGCTGGCGGCGATCTTCTATTTCGCCCGCCTGATCGAGCAGACCCTGCGCGACGTGCCGCGCGGCGTCATCGAGGCCGCCGAGGCGATGGGCGCGACCCCGCTGCAGATCGTCTTCCAGGTCCTGCTGGTGGAGGCGCGTTCGGGGCTGGTGCTGGCGTTCACCGTGCTCGCGGTCAGCTTCCTGTCATACTCGGCGGTGGCCGGCGTGGTTGGCGGCGGCGGCATCGGCGACCTCGCGATCCGCTACGGCTACTACCGCTTCCAGACCGACGTGATGATCGCCACCATCGTGCTGCTGGTGATCATGGTGCAGGGCGTGCAGTTCCTCGGCCAGTGGTTCGCCCGCCGCGTCGACAAGCGCTGAACCCGGCGCCGCGCCCTCCTCACCCTTGCCCTCTCCCGCACGCATTCACGCCTTCAAGGAGTTCCGATGAAACTGCTTCGCACCCTCGCCGCCGGCCTCGCCTTCGGCATCGTCGCCGCCACCCCCGCCGCCTTCGCGCAGAGCAAGAACGTCACCATCGGCGCCACCGCCGGCCCCAATTACGACCAGCTCAAGCTCGGCATCAAGCCCGTGCTCGAGAGCAAGGGCTACAAGGTGCGCCTGATCGAGTTCAACGACTACGTGCAGCCCAACATCGCGCTTGCCCAGGGCTCGCTCGACGCCAACCTGTTCCAGCACGTGATCTATCTGAAGAAGTTCGCCGCCGACAAGGGCCTGGACCTGATCGACGTGATCAAGGCGCCGATCGCACCCATGGGCCTGTACTCGAAAAAATACAAGACCGTCGCCGAGCTCAAGGACGGCGCGCGCATCACCCTACCCAACGACCCCAGCAACCTCGCGCGCGCGCTCGTGCTGCTCGAACAGCAGGGCCTGCTGAAGGTGAAGGCCGGCGCCGATCCGCTGACCATCTCCGAGCGTGACGTTGCCGACAACCCGAAAAAGCTCAAGCTGATTCCGGTCGAGGCCGCGCAGCTGCCGCGCACCCTGGACGACGCCGACTTCTCGGTGATCAACGGCAACTTCGCGATCGCCTCCGGCCTCAAGCTCACCGAAGCCGTGGTGCTGGAGAAGACCCCCGACCACTACCTGAACGTGGTCGCGGTGCGCAGCGCCGACAAGGACAAGGCGGTGACCAAGGACATCGTCGATGCCTTCCATTCGCCGCAATACCGCGCCGTGCTCGACCAGCACTTCCAGGGCTACGCGCGCCCGGCGTATCTGCAGTAACCCCGCCCTCTTCCCGCCGCCTCGCCGGCGGGCGGCGCCTCACCCCGCGAAGTCCTCCAGCCGGCGCTCGTGCATCTGGCGGAACGCCGATGGCGCCATGCCCTGGTGGCGGGTGAAGAAGCGCGAGAAATAGGCCGGATCGCGAAAGCCGAGGGCGTAGCCGATGCCGGTGACGTCAAGGTCGGAGTAAGCCAGCAGGCGGCGCGCCTCGAGCAGCAGACGCTCGTGGATCATGTGCTGCGCGCTCTGCCCGGCGTCGCGCCGGCAGCTGTTGTTGAGCTGCGCCGGCGACACGCCGAGGCGGCTGGCGTAGAAGCTCACCGGGCGCCATTCGCGGAAATGGCGTTCGATGAGCTCGGTGAAGCGGTCCACCCGGTTGCGGAAGCGGTCGGCGCCGGCGCGCTCGGGGGCGATGCCACCGGCGCGCGCCAGCCACACCAGCACCATGCTCAGCGTCGCCATCAGCACGCTGATGCGCCCCGGCGCGCGTCCCGCGTATTCGCGGCCGAACTGCTCGAAATGCAGGCGCAGCAGGGCGAGCGCATCGTCGTCGGCGGCGAGCGGCAAATAGTGCGCGCTGTCGAAGGCGCCGCGCACCTCGGGCGAGAGCGCGAACAATTCGCCGAGCACCGGCTGCGGCAGGGTGACGATGTGGCCGACGACGTCGGGCGAGAAGCGGAAACCGTGGATGCGCCGCGCCGGCACCAGCACCACGCAGGGCGTGTGCAGGATCACGCGCTGCGCCTCGTACTCCATCTCGGCCGCGCCCGACTGCAGGAACACGACCTGCAGCAGGCCGTCATGGCTGTGCGGAGTGATTTCCCAATCGTACAGGGCGCTACGCGCCGCGATGGTCTCGTAGTGAAACGGCTCGGCGGTCGGCCAGAGCTGATTTTCACCAAAAAGCTTGTAGGTAGGGACGCTTGCCGGGTTCATCGAGGCACCCGCCGGGGTGTGCCGGCGACCGTGGGGGCGGAGGCGATAATTTACCAAAAGTACAAGAATAAGAGCGCTGTGGTTCAAGCGGGCGGTAGTTGCGGCTTCTATAGTTCAAGCCTGCTTCACACCTCAACAACATCGCCACTCCCCCAGGAGACAACACATGCAAACCCAAGTCGGCATCATCGGCGGCGGCCCCTCGGGCCTGTGCCTGGCCCGCCTGCTCAGCCTGTCGGGCATCAAGAGCGTGATCCTCGAGCGCCAGACCCGCGACTACGTCGAAGCCCGCATTCGCGCCGGCATCCTCGAACAGGGCATGATCGACCTGATGCGCCGCGCCAAGGTCAGCGAGCGCATGGACAAGGAAGGCCTCGTGCATGATGGCATCGTGCTCGCCTTCAACGGCCGCGAGGAGCGCATCAACATGGCCGAGCTCACCGGCGGCCAGCAGGTCATGGTCTATGGCCAGACCGAACTCACCAAGGACCTCTACGACGCGGTGCTCAAGGACGAGAACATCACCGTGATCTTCGAGGCCCGCGACGTGCATCCCAAGGGCTTCCTCGAAGGCAAGCCCACGCTCGACTTCGTCAAGGACGGCAAGCAGACCACGCTGAGCTGCGACTACATCGCCGGTTGCGACGGCTACCACGGCGCCTCGCGCGCCTCGGTGCCGCGCGAGATGATCACCGAGTACGAGCGCATCTACCCGTTCGGCTGGCTGGGCCTGCTCTCCGACACCCCGCCGGTGCATGAAGAGCTGATCTACGCCAACCACAAGCGCGGTTTCGCGCTGTGCTCGCAGCGCTCGCACACGCGCAGCCGCTACTACCTGCAGGTCGGCCTCGACGAGAAGGTGGAGGACTGGTCCGACGAGCGTTTCTGGGAAGAACTGAAGAAGCGCCTGCCCGAGCACATCGCCGAAAAGCTGGTCACCGGCCCGTCGCTGGAAAAGAGCATCGCCCCGCTGCGCAGCTTCGTCACCGAGCCGATGCGCTTCGGCAGCATGTTCCTGGTCGGCGACGCCGCCCACATCGTGCCGCCGACCGGCGCCAAGGGTCTCAACCTCGCAGCCTCCGACATGTACTACCTGTCGACCGCGCTCATCGCGTTCTACAACGAAGGCCGCAGCGACCTGCTCGACCGCTACTCCGAAACCGCGCTGCGCCGCGTGTGGGCGGCGGTGCGCTTCTCGTGGTGGTTCACCTCGATCATGCACAAGTTCAACGACGACCCGATCGAGCACAAGATCCAGCTTGCCGAACTCGACTACCTGATGAGCTCGACCGCCGGCAAGACCACCATCGCCGAGAACTACGTCGGCCTGCCGTTCGACCCGACCTTCAAGTAATCGTCCCCGGCTCCGGGTTCGATCAGCGGGCGCAGCTCACGAGGCTGCGCCCGCTTTGTTTTGCGCCGGCGCCCGCACGCCGGCCGCCACGCACGCTCAGACCCGCGCGCCCTCACCGCCCAGAAGCGCGAGGCTGCGCGCCACCGCCACGCCCATGCGGCGCACCGCCTCGTCCGGTGTGATGTTGTCCTGACCGCGCTGCGGCACGCCGAATACCGCGACATTGACCTCGCCACTGCCCTGGAAGGCGGCCGGCGGCAAGCCGCCGCGCTGCAGGATGATGTCGGCGACCAGCCGGCAGGTGCGGCCGTTGGCGTCGGCGAACGGGTGAATGCTGACCAGCTTCTGATAGGCCAGCGCCGCCAGTTCGAGCGGATCGGCATCGCGGCCAGCGGATTCGAGCCAGGCCATGAATTCGTCCATCAGCGCCGGCAGATGCTCGGGCGACGGATAGGCCGGCCCGCCGCCTGCGGTCTCGGTGGTGGCGCGCAGTTCGCCCGGACGCCCGGCGTTCGCCGGCAAACCGTCGTTGAGCAGGCGGTTCAACTCGCGCAGGTGGTCCAGGGTCAGGGCTTCGCCGCTGTGCGCGATCTCGCGCGCGCGCTGGTTGGCGGCCTGCCAGTTGGCAGTGGCGAGGCGGCGGCCGGATTCGACCTCGCCGCCGCCGCTCTTGCCCGCGATGGTGTCCGAACTGCCCATGCGGACGCGGTCGAGCGCGGCCATGCGCTCGGGGTCGGGGGCGGCCAGATCGAGGGTGGCGGCGATTGCGCACAGCTGCAGCGAGCGCTCGCGCAGTTCGGGCTGGGTTGCCGGATCGAGCGGACGCGCCAGCGTCGTGCGCAATTCGTCGACGATCACGCGGCCGAACTCGCGGCGACTGAAGATCATCTGCGCCTGCGACTCGGGGTCGCCGTCGAGCTGCCGGAACTCGGGCAGATTGCGCGTGAAGATTTCCGACTGCAGGCCGGTGCGCAGGGTTTCGCAACGCGCCGCGCCGGCCGCGGTGGCGCCATGGGCGGTGAAATCGGCGAGCACTTGGCACGCGCGTTCGAGTTCGCGCACCACCGCCGACGGATCGCCGCCCGCAGTGCGCGGCGCCTCGGCCCACGCCGCGGCGACGGCGACGAAGGACTGCTCGAGCACGCCGCGCAGCGCGGCAGCGGTGTCGCCGTCGAGCGCGCCGAGCCTGGCGTGCAACTGCTGCAGCACGTCGGCCTGCGCCAGCATCGCCGCCGGATCGCCGGAGCGGATGACGTCGCGGGTGAGGCGGGCATTGAGGAGCGCGTCGGAGAACTGCTGGCGCTGCGCCGGGTCGGCGAGCGCGATGCGCTTGTCGAGGGTGAAATTGACGTCGCCGAGCCCGGCCTGGTGGAGCGCGCCGACCACCGCCTCGGGCACCGCATCGACGTGATTGACCGCGTGCGGCAGCGCGCTCGCCGCCGAGATGTCGTCGGCGCTCTTGCCCAGCACGCCGCCGACGAGGTTGATGGCGACGCTCAGGGTGTCGTTGAAGCTGCGCAGCGCCGACACCGAGCCCAGGCCGACATCGTGCTCGTAGCCGTTGAACGCGAGATAGGTGAGGCTGTCGCGCAGTGCGGTGGTCTCGGCCGCGCCCAGGTTGGCCCACAGCGCCTGCGCCCCGCGCGCGTCGAGCCCGGCCGATTTCATGCCGATTTCCAGCAGGTTGCTGTTGAAGTCGATCATGTCGTCGGCGCCGACCTCGCGCTGCTGCTCGGCCATCGCCGCGAGCAGCGGCGCGAGCGCGGCGTCGTAGCGCGCATGGAAGGCGGCGAGCGCGGCGATGCGCTCCGCCGGCGAGGCCTCCGCCCGCCCCAGCTCGGCGAGCAGGGTCTGCCCGGCGTCGCGGTTCTGCCACAGCGCGACCAGAAAGGCCGGCTCCGAAAAGTCGTGGCTGAGCGCCATCTCGTGCAACAGCGCGCGCTCGGCCGGATCGCCGGTGAGGCGGTCGGCCTCCTCCAGCAGGGCTTGCTTGTTGTCGAGAAAGCGGTTGATGTGCTTCTCGGCGATGGCGCGCGCCTGCTCCTGCCCGACGATGCGGTGGCCGTTGCCGGCGAAGGCGATCTCCTTGCGGATCGCGCCCTGCAGCTTGCCGAGGTTGAGGTCGGGATGGGCGGCATCGAGGCGCAGACCCTTTTCCGCGGCGATGGTGTCGAACAGCTGGCCGAAGCAGTGGCGGGCGCCGTGGGCGTTGTTCTCGCTGTAGTGGTAAGCCACCCCCGCATTGAGCGCGGCCACGGTTTTCGCATGCTGCGCGCCCTGCGCGACGAGTTGGGTGACCGTACGCGCGGACAACGGCTTGCCGCCGGCGATATCGAGGCTGTTGCGGGCCACCGCGGCGAAATCACTGCCGTAGCGCTGTTCGAGCGAGGCCACGAAGGCGTTCATGGTCGCGCGGTTCTCGGCCTTCGCGCTGTCGCCGCGAAACCACTGCACGATGCGCCCGCCGACGCCCATGCGGCCGACCGCCGGGGCCTCCGCGCCGTCCGCGCCCTCGAGCCGGAGCGCACCGCCCGCCGCCGCGGCCGTGCTGAACTGATTGAGCGAGATCGCCATGCCCCCTCCTTCAGGCCCGCAGGCCCTGGAACATCGGCATCGCGAAGTCGCCCCCCGCCGCCGGCGCCGCGGGCGAGCGCAGGCGCTGCACCCACGCTTCCGCGCCATCGACGAAGCCCTGCAGCTCGGCTTCCAGCCGGGCCGGGGTGAGCGCCGCGAGCGCCAGCGGCTGGACCAGCGCGACGGCCTGGGTGGCCGGGTCCACGCCCAGCGTGGCCCCGCCGGTGCCGCGGAAGAAGTGATTCGCCTCGAGCAGTTCGCGATACCACGCGGCCTCGGCCTGCGCCGGCGCGAAGCCGAGGTGGCAGTAGAGCATCAGCTGTTCGCTGCGCGGCACCCACTCGATGTTGACCACGACCTCGTCGAAGCCCAGACAGCAATAGCCGTTGGCATCGAGCGCCAGACCGTCGAGACCGATGCCACGGCCGAACTCCGCCAGAATCTGCTGCACTTGCTCCGTCATGTTCCACCCTCGTTGCGCGAATCGTTGCGATGGGGGGTGGGTAACCGCCGAGGCGCGCTGGTTCCCGCACGCGCCGCCGGCAGGCCGCCGGAGGCGGCGCTCAGCGCCCGAGGGGCGCGAGATCGAGGCGGCCGTCGCGCAGCGGCGGGCACCAGTAGTGGCCGCCGGTGAGCGGGCGGCTGATGCGGAACAGGCCATCGACGATGCCGTCGTCCAGCCCCGCCATGCGCCGCATCTGCACTTCGAACGGCGCGAGCGTGCGTGCGAAACAGAGGAACATCAGCCCGGCCGCGCCGCCTTCGGCCCACGGCATCGAGCGCCGCATCATGAAGGCCGCAGGGGTGAAGCTCTCCTGCGCGGTGCGCTTGACGTGGGCCGACTCCGGCGCGTCGTCCAGTTCCTCGTTGTCGTCCAGGCGGCGGCCGATGATGTGGTCCTGCGTGCTGCGCGGCAGCGCGGCGAAGGCGTCGAGATCGTGCGCCCACTGCTGGATCGAGGCGAAACTGCCGCCTCCCGGCGCGAGCGCGGCGGCCAGCGCCGCTTCGCCTTGCGGGTTCTCGGTGCCGTCCTCGTAGCCGGTAAGGTCGTGGCCGCTGCGGTAGCAGAAGGCCTCGGTGGCCTGCGCCAGGCGGAACGCGGGCGCGAGCGCGGCTTCGAGCGCGCGCTGGCGGTGCAGCAATTCGCCGCGATCGTCGCCACGCAGCCAGCACCACAACGCGTGCTGCGTGGACGGCACATCGACCCCGGCCCCGCTCAGCGGCGGGAAGGCGTGCAGCCCTTCGACACGGGCTCCGAGCGCCTGCGCCAGCGAGGCGCCCACACCGACGAGCAACGCATCGCCGTCGGCCTGGGCGGCGAGCGCATCGAGCGCCGCCGCGAGTCCGTCCGCCGACGTCAACGAGAAGAACAGATGCCGCGCCTGCGACGGCAAGGGGGCGAGGATGCCCGGCTGATGCTGACTCATGTCCGATTCCGGTAAACGCAAAGACCGGCATTCTAACCGCGGCCGCGCGGACACCCCGGGCGTACGCCGGAAACCGCGCTGCCACGGCCATTCGGCGCGCGCCCATAGCCTGCGACGATGATGCCCATTGCTTCAAAAACCCCGGGGCTTTGCTAAGGTACGGCAACGGGCAGACAGCGCAGCGCAGGGTTCCGGAGCAAAACTCCCCCGACCGCACCCGAGGTGCCGCCCGCGAGTCAGTCGCACGGTTCCCGCGCTGCTCCCGCATCTCAGCCAACGACGCAACGACAGGAGACGAACATGGGTGGAAGCGACATGAAGGCCACCGGCAAGTGCCCGGTGATGCACGGCGCGAACACGGCCAGCGACCAATCGAACATGAACTGGTGGCCGAAGGCGCTCAACCTCGACATCCTGCACCAGCACGACCGCAAGACCAACCCGCTGGGCGAAGGCTTCAACTACCGAGAGGAAGTCAAGAAGCTCGACGTCGCGGCGCTGAAGGCGGACCTGCGCAAACTGATGACCGACAGCCAGGACTGGTGGCCGGCCGACTGGGGCCACTACGGCGGGCTGATGATCCGCATGGCCTGGCACGCCGCCGGCTCGTACCGCGTGGCCGACGGCCGCGGCGGCGCCGGCACCGGCAACCAGCGCTTCGCGCCGCTCAACTCCTGGCCGGACAACGCCAACCTCGACAAGGCCCGCCGTCTGTTGTGGCCGATCAAGCGCAAGTACGGCAACAAGCTGAGCTGGGCCGACCTCATCATCCTCGCCGGCAACGTCGCCTACGAGTCGATGGGCTTGAAGACCTTCGGCTTCGGCTTCGGGCGCGAAGACATCTGGCACCCGGAAAAGGACATCTACTGGGGCTCCGAGAAGGAATGGCTGGCGCCCACCGACAACCCCCACAGCCGCTACTCCGGTGAGCGCGATCTGGAAAACCCCCTCGCCGCGGTGATGATGGGCCTGATCTACGTGAACCCGGAAGGCGTGGACGGCAAGCCCGACCCGATCAAGACCGCCCGCGACGTGCGCGAGACCTTTGCGCGCATGGCGATGAACGACGAAGAAACCGTGGCGCTCACCGCCGGTGGCCATACCGTGGGCAAGACCCACGGCAACGGCAGCGCCGCCAACCTGGGCCCGGCCCCGGAAGGCGCCGGGCCCGAGGAACAGGGCCTGGGCTGGATGAACCACAGCACCCGCGGCGTCGGCCGCGACACCGTGACCAGCGGCATCGAAGGCGCGTGGACCACGCATCCCACCCAATGGGACAACGGCTACTTCGACATGCTCTTCGGGCACGACTGGTGGCTGCAGAAGTCGCCCGCCGGCGCCTGGCAGTGGGAGCCGGTGGATATCAAGGAAGAGGACATGCCGGTCGATGTCGAGGATCCCTCGATTCGCCGCAAGCCGATCATGACCGATGCCGACATGGCAATGCGCTTCGACCCCGCCTACCGCAAGATCGCCGAGCGCTTCCACAAGGACCCCGCCTACTTCTCCGAGGTCTTCGCCCGCGCCTGGTTCAAGCTCACCCACCGCGACATGGGCCCGAAGGCGCGCTACATCGGCCCCGAAGTGCCCGCGGAAGACCTGATCTGGCAGGACCCGGTGCCCGCAGGGCGCAGCGATTACGACGTTGCCGCGGTCAAGGCGAAGATCGCCGCCAGCGGTTTGTCGATCGGCGAAATGGTCGCCACCGCCTGGGATAGCGCGCGCACCTTCCGGGGTTCGGACATGCGCGGCGGCGCCAACGGCGCGCGCCTCCGCCTCGCACCGCAGAAGGACTGGGAGGGCAACGAACCGGCACGGCTGGCGAAGGCGCTCGCCGTGTACGAGAAAATCGCCGCCGAGTCCGGCGCCAGCGTGGCCGACGTGATCGTGCTCGCCGGCAATGTCGGCGTCGAACAGGCCGCCAAGGCCGCCGGCTTCGAGCTCACCGTGCCGTTCGCGCCGGGCCGCGGCGACGCCACCCAGGCACAGACCGACGTCGATTCGTTCGCGGTGCTGGAGCCGGTGCACGACGGCTACCGCAACTGGCTGAAGAAGGACTACGTCGTCAGCGCCGAGGAACTGATGCTCGACCGCACCCAGCTCCTCGGCCTCACCGCTCCCGAAATGACCGCGCTGGTCGGCGGCCTGCGCGTGCTCGGCACCAACCACGGCGGCAGCAAGCACGGCGTGTTCACCGACCGCGAGGGTGTGCTCAGCAACGACTTCTTCGTGAATCTGACCGACATGGCCTATACGTGGAAGCCTGCTGGCGACAACCTGTACGAAATCCGCGACCGCAAGAGCGGCGCGGTGAAGTGGACGGCGACCCGGGTCGATCTGGTGTTCGGCTCGAACTCGGTCCTGCGCGCCTACGCCGAGGTCTACGCCCAGGACGACAACCAGGAGAAGTTCGTCCGCGACTTCGTCGCCGCCTGGGCCAAGGTGATGAACGCCGACCGCTTCGATCTGGCCTGAGTCCCAGCCGTCCCCCGTGCCGCGCCCCGTGCGCGGTGTGGGGCACGTAACCACGGGCCGGTCACAACCGGCCCGTTTTCCTTTTCCCGTCGCGCTTTCCTGCCCACGGGCATCGCCAGGGTTGCGGCCCTGCGCCTGCAAAACGCCACCGGCTATAATTCCGCGCCCCATGCTTGGCAGTACCCCCTCGGGTACGGGCACGCCGTTTACGGCCAAGCCACCGACCCCCGGCAACATGCACCAGCACAAAAAAACCGTTTCCCTGGCCTTGATCGCGGCGGTGGTCGTCCTCAACCTGTTCATCGCCGGTCTGCTCGCCTACACCCTGGCCGCAGCCAAGGCGCGCAAGGAGCAGGAAGTGCGGACCACGGTCGAGAACCTCGCGCTGCTGCTCGACCAGAACATCACCGCCTCGGCCCGCGAGATCGATCTGGCGTTGTGGACGATCCAGTCCGAGTTGGAACGCGAGCTGCGCTCCGGCATCGCACCGCAGACGCAGGAGACGGCCGCGCTGATCGCCGCTTACCAGAGCCGACTCGCCGTCACCGCCCAGATCCGCGTCGCCGACGCCGAGGGTCACGTCGTGCTCGGCCACGGCGTCACCCCGCAGACCGACGTGAGCTACGCCGACCGTGCCTTCTTCCAGGCTCACCGCGACGACGCGAGCGACCGGATGCGGGCGAGCAAGCTGGTCTACGGACGCATCGCCGAGGCCTGGGTCAACGTGTTCTCGCGGCGCTACAACCACCCCGACGGCCGTTTCGCGGGCATCGTCACCGCGGCGGTGCCGGCCAGCCATTTCGAGCGCCTGCTGTCGGGGCTCGATCTGGGGCCGCGCGGCATCGCGCTGATGCGCGACCTCGACAAGACCCTGATCGCACGCTACCCGCCGCTCGACGCAGCACCCGGCCAGGTCGGCAACCAGGGCGGCTCGCAAGAGGTCACCGAGATCATCGCCTCCGGCGTGGCGGCGGCGACCTTTTACAGCGACCGCACCGCCGACGGCATTCCGCGCACCGACGCCTATCGCAAGCTGGCGCTGATGCCGGCTTTCGTCGTGGTCGGACTGGGGGAGCAAGACTATCTCGCGCAGTGGTACGCCGACCTGCGCAAGGCGGCGATCCTGGCCGCGCTGTTCCTCGTCGTCACCACCTGCGCGGCCTGGCTGCTGTGGCGGATGTTCCGCGCCAGCGCGCGCGCCAACCGGCGCAGCCAGATCCTGCTGCAGAACGCCAGCGACGGCATCCACATCACCGACCTGCAAGGCAACGTGATCGAGGCCAGCGACGCTTTCTGCCGCATGCTCGGTCAGCCCCGCGGCGCGGTCATCGGCATGAACGTGGCGCAGTGGGACGCGCAGCTGAGCCCGGCCAAGGTCGACGCCACGATCGCCCGCGTGCAGGCAGCGAAGACCGTCCATACCTTCGAGTCCATCCATCGCCGCCAGGACGGCAGCTGTTATCCGGTGGAGATCACCTCGGTGCTGCTCGAACTCGACGGCAGACCGGTGATCTTCAGCTCGGCGCGGGACATCGCCGAACGCAAGCTGGCCGCGGAGAATCTGCGCATTGCCGCGACCGCGTTCCAATCGCAGGTGGGCATGCTGATCACCGACGAGCGCGAGACCATCCTGCGGGTCAACTCGGCGTTCACCGAGATCATCGGCTACCACGCCGACGAGGTCATCGGCCAGACTCCGCGCATGTTCAGCTCCGGCTGTCACGATGCCGCGTTCTATGACGCGCTGTGGGCGCAGCTCGATGCCACCGGCGCGTGGCAGGGCGAGATCTGGAACCGGCGCAAGAACGGCGACCTCTACCCGCAGGCGGTCTCGATCGGCACGGTGAAGGACGAAACCGGCAAGGTCACGCACTACGTCGCCACCTTCATCGACATCACCTCGCGCAAGAGCTCCGAAGAAGAGGCCCGGCGCCTGGCCTACTTCGATCCGCTCACCGACCTGCCCAACCGCCGGCTGCTGATGGAGCGTCTCGAACACGCCCTGCACGCCTGTGCCCGCCACCGCGACCTCGGTGCCCTGCTGTTCATCGATCTCGACAACTTCAAGTCGGTGAACGACACCGTTGGCCACTACGAGGGCGACCGCATGCTCGAACAGGTGGCGAAGGCCCTGCTCGAGTGCGCGCGCAAGGACGACACCGTGGCCCGCCTGGGCGGCGACGAGTTTGTGGTGATGATCGAGCGCCTCGGCGAGGATCACGTCAGCGCGGCGCGGCAAGCCGAAACCGTCGCCGGCAAGATCCTGCACGCACTGCACCGCAGCTTCCAGCTCGGCGACTCCGAGCACCGCACTTCGGCCAGCATCGGCATCACGCTGTTCGGCGACCTGCCCGGCGAGAGCGTCAATGAGCCGCTCAAACGCGCCGATCTCGCGATGTATCAGGCCAAGACCGCCGGGCGCAACACGCTGCGCTTCTTCGACCCGCAGATGCAGGCCGACACCCGGGCACGCGCCGAGCTCGAGGCCGCGCTGTGGCTGGCGCTCGACAACGGCCAGTTCTTCCTGCAGTACCAGCCCCAGGTCGCCACCGACGGCCGCGTCACCGGCGCCGAGGCGCTGCTGCGCTGGCGCCACCCGCAGCGCGGCCTGGTGTCGCCGGCGAGCTTCATCCCGATCGCGGAGGAAAACGGCCTGATCCTGCCGCTTGGCCGCTGGGTGCTGGAGACAGCCTGCGCCCAGCTCGCACGCTGGGCCGCCGACCCCGACACCGCCGCGCTCACGATCGCGGTCAACGTGAGCGCCCGCCAGGTGCGCCAGGACGATTTCGTCGCCGAGGTACTCGGCATCCTCGAACGCAGCGGCGCCCCCCCCGCGCGCCTCAAGCTCGAGCTGACCGAGAGCTCGCTGGTTACCGAAATCGAGCGCGTCACCGCGCGCATGGACCAGCTCAAGGCCAAGGGCGTGGGCTTTTCGCTGGACGACTTCGGCACCGGCTATTCCTCGCTCGCCTACCTCAAGCGCCTGCCGCTCGACCAACTGAAGATCGACCAGGGTTTCGTCCGCGACATCCTGATCGACCCCAACGACGCGGCGATCGCCAAGATGGTCATCGTCCTCGCCGAGAGCCTGGGCCTCACGGTGATCGCCGAAGGCGTGGAGACCGAGGCCCAGCGCGACTTCCTTGCCGAGCAGGGCTGCCACGCCTACCAGGGCTATCTGTTCAGCCGCCCGCTGTGCGAAGACGAACTGGCGCGTTATCTGGCCGCGGCGCCGGGCGCCGGCGCCGCGGCCTGAAACCGCCGCCGCCGGCCGCCCGGCTCAGTACGGGGGCGTCTGTCGCGGGCGCAGGTCGAAGACCAACACCTCGGCGCCGACCCCGTCACTCAGGTCGACGACGCGCTCATCGCGCAGCTTGAGCGCATCGCCCGCGACCAGCGGGTGGCCATTGACGCTGAGCGCGCCGCGCGCGACGTGAATATAGGCGTAACGGTCCGCCGCCAGCTCGAGGCGCTGGCGCTCGGCGCCGTCGAACAGCCCGGCATAGACGCGCGCATCCTGATGCACCGACAGCGAACCGTCGGCGCCATCGGGCGAGATGATCAGGCGCAGGACGCCGCGCTTGTCCGTCGCGGCAAAGTGGCGCTGCTGGTAGCGCGGCGCCACACCCTTGCGCTCGGGCACGATCCAGATCTGCAGGAAGTGCACGGGCGCCTCGCGCGAGGCATTGAACTCGCTGTGGCGGACCCCGCTGCCGGCGCTCATCATCTGCACGTCTCCGGGCCGGATCACCGAGCCGGTACCCATCGAATCCTTGTGCTCGAGCGCGCCGTCGAGCACGTAGGAAAAGATCTCCATGTCGCGATGGCCGTGGGTGTCGAAGCCGCGCCCGGGGCGCACACGGTCCTCGTTGATCACCAGCAGGTCAGAGAAACCGACGTGTTCGGGGTCGCGGTAGCTGCCGAACGAGAAGCTGTGCTGCGACTGCAGCCAGCCGAAGTCGGCAAAGCCGCGCGTGGCGGCGGCGCGAAGTTCGATCATGATCGTGTCCTCTAGTGGCCCGCCCCGCGCTGAATCGATCGCGGCAGGCGTGGTGGAAGGGGCGCGGCGGGCGCATTGGCAGTCGCGAGCGCTTGCGATGGGAGAACTGTAAGCCAGCCCTCTGACGCGAAATAGCGCACAATCGAAATTTCTAAATTGCCAATAACGCAACAATGAACCGCCTCGATGCGATGCAGTTGTTCGTCCGCGCCGCCGACCTCGGCAGCTTCGCCGCGGTGGCGAGCCAGCTCGGCGTGGCGCGTTCGGTGGTGACGCGGCAGATCGCCGCCCTCGAGGCCCACCTCGGCGTCAAGCTCATGGCGCGCACCACGCGGCGCTTGACCCTGACCAGCGCCGGCGCCGCCTACCTGGCGCAATGTCGCACCATCCTCGACCTGGTCGACACCGCCGAGGCCGACCTCATGGAGGCGCGCCTCGCCCCGCGCGGGCGGCTGCGCATCGGCCTGCCGCTCAGCTTCGGCCTCACCCGCATCGCGCCGCTGCTCCCCGCCTTCCTGCAACGCTATCCCGACATCGATCTGGCGATCGACTTCACCGACCGCCGCCTCGACCTGCTCGACGAGGGCATCGACCTGTCGATCCGCATCGCCGCCCGCCTCGCCCCCGGCGACGTGGCGCGCAAGCTCGGCGAAAGCCGCCTGCTCACCGTTGCCGCCCCCGACTACCTCGCCCGCCACGGCCACCCTGCCCACCCCGCCGAACTTAGCGCCCACCGCTGCCTGGGGTATTCGCCCAAGGCCAACAACCCGCCATGGAGCTTTCGCATCGACGGTCGCGCGCAAAGCATCTATCCGCCGTTCCGCCTCCAGGCCAACAACGGCGACGCCCTCCGGGAAGCGGCCACGCAAGGCCTCGGCCTCACCGTGCTGCCCGATTTCATCGTCGCCGACGCGCTCGCGCGCGGTGCGCTCGTCACCGTACTCGAAGCGTTCGAGCCCGCACCACTCGGCATCTACGCGCTGCTGCCGGGCAACCGCTACCTGCCGCAGCGCGTGCGCGTGCTGCTCGACTTTTTCGCCGCACAGTTGGAGCCGACGCGCTGACCGAAACCCTCAGCGCGGGTGCACCGCGCGCGCGCCCTCGCCGCCCTGCGCCAGCGCGCGCGCGATGAACTGGCGCGCCACGCGCGGCCGCGGCACCTTGCCGGCGAACCACTGGCGCACATCGGTCTCCAGGCCGATGCCGTGCATGTAGTTGTACAGCGCCTTGTTGAGCGCCGCGCCGAGGGCGTCGTGATCGACCCCGGTGGGATCGACGAAGCCGACATCGTTCTTGGCGAAGCTCACCGGCGGCAAGGGCAGCAGGCTGACGCCGTACTCTTCCGGATTGCGCCCCACCGGCGAATGGACGGTGCACGCGAAACGGTGGAAGAAGCCGGACTGGATGCAGCCGGCCTCGAACAGCTGGCGCACGTACTCGAGCGCATCCACGGTGTCGTGCACGGTCTGGGTCGGAAAGCCGTACATCAGGTAGGCATGCACCAGCACGCCCGCCTCGGCAAAGGCATGGGTGACACGCGCCACCTGATCCACCGACACGCCCTTCTTCATCAGCTTCAGCAGGCGATCGGAGGCGACTTCCAGGCCACCCGAGATCGCGATGCAGCCGCTGTCGGCGAGC
The DNA here is from genome assembly GCA_023459095.1 of Pseudomonadota bacterium. Lineage (GTDB taxonomy): Bacteria > Pseudomonadota > Gammaproteobacteria > Burkholderiales > Rhodocyclaceae > JAEWVQ01. The sequence goes on from JAEWVQ010000087.1 coordinate 20,018, forward strand.
AGCTGGCACAACTCTGGGGTGAAGGACTTTTCGAAGCGGATGTTGCCCCACCACGAGATCGCCACCCCGCGGCGCAGCAGCTCCTCCGCGAGCGCGCGCAGCGCCTTGGGCGGCGCGGCCTCGTCGACGAAGTGGAAACCGGTCTGTCCGGTCTCGGCGATGATGGCCTCGATGCGGTCCACCAGCACGCTCGCCGCCGCGCCCTCGTAGCGTGCGATGTAATCGAGGCTGATGTCGCAGAAGCTGCACTTCTTCCAGTAACAACCGTGGGCCACGGTGAGCTTGTTCCAGCGCCCGTCCGACCACAGCCGGTGCATGGGGTTGAGCATGTCGAGAATCGACAGGTAGCGGTCGAGCGGCAGACCGTCCCAGGTCGGTGTGCCGACCTCGGCAAAGGGCACGTCGGGCTCGGCGAGGTTGACGTAGCGCACCGCCGCACCACCGCCGTCCGCCGCCTGCTCGCGGAAGAAGGTGCGCGCCAGCCGCGCCCGCGAGCGCCCGCCCTGCAGATGGTCGATGAGCGCGAGCAAGGGGCGCTCGCCATCGTCGAGGGTGACGTAGTCGAAATAATCGAACACGCGCGGCTCGGCGAGTTCGCGCAGCTCGGTATTGACGAAGCCGCCGCCGAGCACGGTGACGATGCCCGGATCGTGAGCCTTGATCGCCTGCGCGATGCGAAACGCGCCGTAGACCGAACCCGGAAACGGCACCGAGAGCAGCACCACGCGCGGACGGTGGCGGGCGAGCGCATCGAGCGTCAGCTCGCGCAGCGCCTCATCGACCAGGGTGGGCGTGGCAGCGAGCGCCTGCGCCAGCGGCTCGAAACTCGCCTGGCTCTGCGCCAGCGATTCGGCATAGCGCACGAACTCGAAGCGCGGGTCGACCGCCTCGCGCAGCACGTCGGCGAGATCGTTGAGATAGAGCGTGGCGAGGTGGCGGGCGCGATCGTGCAGACCGAGCGCACCGAACGCCCACGCCAGCGGATCGCCGCCGTCCGGGTCGTAATAGACCTCGAGCGCGTCGAAGCGCGGCCCTTCGGGCAGGAAGGCACGCGAGCAGATGCGATGGGCGACGGTCGAGTCGCGCCCCTGCAGGAAGACGATCACCGGCGCGATGGTGAGCAGGTAGCGCTCGAAGTGCGCCAGGAACCCCGCCGCCAGCGCCGTGCGCCGGCGCGCCGGAATGGCCTCGACGCGCGCGCGGATGGCGAGCAGCCCATCGCGTGAAAAGAGCTTGAGCACGAGGGCGAGGGCGAGGTCCTCCTGCACCGCGTCGATGCCGCGCGAACGCAGGAAACCGGTGAGATAGGCGGTGGAAGGGTAAGGCGTGTTGAGCTGGGTCATCGGCGGGATGACCGACAGCACGCGCATCGGAGCAGTCTGCATCGGGTGTTTCGCAAGTCGGGCTGAGGGACGCGGCGCGCCCAGGGGCGAAGGATACCTGTTTCGCCCGGCGCGCCTAAACCGCGCGGCGCGAGTTCGCCCCCGGGGCGCGGAGCCTCCGCCGCGTGCCGCGACGAGCACATCAACTGGGCACGGTGCGGACGCCGGTCCGACAAGGCCCCGGCCGCCCTGCACGGAACCTGGAAGGAGAAAACGCGCAGGCTCCGAGATGAAACGGGAACAGGGTCGAGGGTGAAAAAAGCCAGTGTTTCCACTGGCTTTCGTTCAGCGTTCTTGAGGCGCTCTTTGCTCCCTCATTCCCACTCGATGGTGGCTGGCGGCTTGCCGGAGATGTCGTACACCACCCGGTTGATGCCGCGCACCTCGTTGATGATCCGGTTGCTGACCTTGCCGAGCAGGCTGTGCGGCAGTTCCGCCCAGTGCGCGGTCATGAAGTCCTGGGTCTGCACTGCCCGCAGCGCTACCACGTATTCGTAGGTTCGCCCGTCGCCCATCACGCCCACGCTCTTCACCGGCAGGAAGACGGCGAAGGCCTGGCTGGTCTTGTCGTACCAATCGGCAGCGCGGAGCTCGTCAATGAAAATGGCATCCGCACGGCGCAGCAGGTCGGCGAATTCCTGCTTGACCTCGCCCAGGATGCGCACGCCCAGGCCGGGACCAGGGAAGGGATGGCGATAGACCATGTCGTGCGGCAGACCGAGGGCGACGCCGAGTTCGCGCACTTCGTCCTTGAACAGGTCGCGCAGCGGTTCGAGCAGCTTGAGATTGAGCGTCTCGGGCAGGCCGCCGACGTTGTGGTGGCTCTTGATCGCGTGCGCCTTGCCGGTCTTGGCGCCGGCGGACTCGATCACGTCGGGGTAGATGGTGCCCTGCGCCAGCCAGCGCGCCTTGGGCTGCTTCGCGGCTTCGGCCTGGAACACCTCGACGAACTCGCGGCCGATGATCTTGCGCTTCTGCTCGGGGTCGGACACGCCCTTGAGGTGGCCCATGAACTGCTCGGTGGCGTCGACATGGATGACCTTGACGCCGAGCGAGCGGTTGAAGGTTTCCATCACCTGGGCGCCTTCGTTGAGGCGCAGCAGGCCGTTGTCGACGAACACGCAGGTGAGCTGGTCGCCGATGGCGCGGTGGATCAGCGCCGCCGCCACCGAGGAATCGACGCCGCCCGAGAGACCGAGGATGACTTCCTCGTCGCCGACCTGGGCGCGAATCTTGTCGACCGCTTCGGCGATGTAGTCGGGCATGTTCCAGTCGTGGCCGCAACCGCAGATCTCGTGCACGAAGCGGGCGAGCATGGCCTTGCCCTGGATCGTGTGGGTGACCTCGGGGTGGAACTGCACCGCATAGAAACCGCGGGTCTCGTCGGCCATCGCCGCGATCGGCGTCGATTCGTTGCTGCCGATGACCTTGAAGCCGGGCGGCAGCTCGGTGACCTTGTCGCCGTGACTCATCCACACGTCGAGCAGGCCGTGGCCTTCGTCGTTGGTCCGGTCCTGGATGCCCTCGAACAGCTTGGAATGGCCGCGCGCGCGCATTTCCGCATAGCCGAACTCGCGCTTGGCCGAACTCTCGACCTTGCCGCCGAGCTGCTCGGCCATGGTCTGCATGCCGTAGCAGATGCCCAGCACCGGCACGCCGAGTTCGAACACCAACTGCGGCGCACGCCATTCGTGGGCCTCATACACCGAGTTCGGCCCCCCCGACAGGATCACGCCCTGCGGCGCGAACGCGCGGATGAAGTCTTCGGAAACGTCGTACGGATGCAGCTCGCAATAAACCTGCGCCTCGCGCACGCGGCGCGCGATCAGCTGGGAAACCTGGGAGCCGAAATCGAGGATGAGGATTTTTTGATGCGACATGTCTGTCTCTAAACGAAGAAAGGCGGCAGGAGTGGCCTCGCCATCCGCCGCCTGGAACCGGTGCGCGAGCGTGCTCAGCTCACGTGGTAGTTGGGCGCTTCCTGGGTGATCTGCACGTCATGAACGTGGGACTCGCGGACCCCCGCCGAGGTGATCTCGACGAACTCGGCACGCTGATGCATGGCCTCGATGTTCTCGCACCCCAGATAGCCCATCGACGCGCGCAGACCGCCGACGAGCTGATGGATCACCGCCGCCACCGACCCCTTGTACGGCACACGGCCTTCGATACCCTCGGGCACGAGCTTGTCGATGTTGCCGTTGCTCTCCTGGAAGTAGCGGTCGGCCGCCCCCTTCTCCATCGCTCCCAGCGAACCCATGCCACGGTAGGACTTGTACGAACGGCCCTGGAACAGAACGGTTTCGCCCGGCGCTTCCTCGGTGCCGGCGAACAGCCCGCCGAGCATGACCACGTTGGCCCCCGCGGCGATCGCCTTGGCGATGTCGCCCGAGTAGCGGATGCCGCCGTCGGCGATCATCGGCACGCCGGTGCCGGCGAGCGCGTTGGCGACGTTGTCGATCGCGGAGATCTGCGGCACGCCGACGCCGGCGACGATGCGCGTGGTGCAGATCGAGCCCGGGCCGATGCCGACCTTGACGCCGTCGGCGCCGGCATCGACGAGCGCGCGCGCCGCCGCCGCGGTGGCGATGTTGCCGCCGACCACCTCGATCTGCGGGAAATGCTTCTTCACCCAGGTGACGCGGTCGAGCACGCCCTGCGAGTGGCCGTGCGCGGTATCGACCACGATCATGTCGACGCCGGCATCGGCGAGCAGCTCGGCGCGCTCCTCGGTGCCCGCGCCGACGCCGACCGCGGCGGCCACGCGCAGGCGGCCGAGCTCGTCCTTGGCCGCCATCGGATGCTCGGTGGCCTTCATCATGTCCTTGACGGTGATCAGGCCGCGCAACTCGCCGGCGTCATTGACCACCAGCACGCGCTCCAGGCGATGCACGCGCAGCAGTTCGCGCGCCTCGTCCAGGCTCGCGCCCTCGCGCACGGTGACCAGGCGCTCCTGCGGCGTCATGATCGACGAGATCGGCTGGTCGAGCTTGGTCTCGAAGCGCGTGTCGCGGTTGGTGACGATGCCGACCACCTTGCCGGCGGACACCACCGGCACGCCGGAGAAGCGGTTCTGCTGCTGGAGCTCGATGACCTCACGCACCGTCATCGTCGGCGGCACCGTGATCGGATCCTTGAGCACGCCGGATTCGTGGCGCTTGACCTTGTGCACCTCGGCGGCCTGCTGTTTCGGGCTGAGGTTCTTGTGCACCACGCCGATCCCGCCATCCTGAGCCAGGGCCACGGCAAGGCGGGCCTCGGTCACGGTGTCCATTGCGGCGGATACCAGCGGGATATTCAGGCGGATGCGGCGGGTGACCTGACTCTGCAGATTCACGTCGCGCGGGAGGACCGTCGAGTGGGCCGGAACAAGAAGGACGTCATCAAACGTCAGCGCCTTCTGAATCACTCGCATGGCTGCTATCCTTTCGACCAAATCCGTATTATACAGACCGCCCCCGCGCGATGTAAGCGCCGCAACTTCCGGAGTCCCGCCCATGATCCGTGCATCCGTCCTGCTCCTTGCCCTGGTGACCGCGCTCCCCGCCGCGGCGCAGATCTACAGCTGGCGCGACAAGGACGGCAAGATGCACTACTCGGACACGCCGCCGCCAAGCGGCGCGGTGAAGACCCTGAGCACCCCGGCCCCGCGCCCGGCGCCGGCCCTGCCCGAAGCCGAAGGCGGCAGCGAAGACGCCCCCGCTGCGGGCGCACCGGCCCCCGCCGCGCCCGCAGCCGCCAAGCCCAAGACCCTCGCCGAACGCGAACTCGAATTCCGCCAGCGCCGCGCCGCCGAAGCCGAGGCTCAGGCCAAGGCCGACAAGGAACGCGCCGAGAACAGTGAGCGCCAGACCGCCTGCGAGCAGGCCCGCAACCAGCTCACCGCGCTGACCTCGGGGCAGCGCATGGCGCGCTTCAACAGCGCGGGAGAAAAGGAAATGCTCGACGACGCCGCGCGCCAGCGCGAGATCGAGCGCACGCGCCAGCACATCGACGCCAACTGCCGCTGAAGCGGCCGGCACCTCGGCGCGTACCGCCAACCATGGCGGGCGCGCCACGCGTCTGCGTCTGAATCGAAGCACCAAACCAGCCCCGCCGAGGGCAGGGCCGGGCCTCGCTCAGGCCTCTTCGCCGCTGCCGCCGCCCTTCTTCATGACCTTGCCCTCGTCCGCGCGCTTCTTGCGCACCGCCTTGGGATCGGCGATCAGCGGACGATAGATCTCGACCCGGTCGCGGTCGCGCACCACCGCATCGGGTTTCGCCAGCTTGGCGAAGATGCCGAGCTTGTTGCGCCCGTCGAGCTCGATGTCGGCATATTTCTGCAGCAGCCCCGAAGCCTCCACCGCCTCGCGCACCGTGGCCCCCTCGGGCAGGCGCACGCGCACCAGTTCCTGGCGCTGCGGCAACGCGTAGCAGACCTCGACGTCGATCATTGCGGACATGTTCAGTGCTTCCCGTACACCTGTGCGGCACGCTTGACGAAGGAATCGACGAAGGTGTTGGCGATGTGATTGAACACCGGCCCCAGGGCCTTCTCCAGCAAGCGGTTGGAAAACTGGTAGTGCAGGCTGAATTCGACCTTGCACGCGGTGTCGCCCAGCGGCGTGAACCGCCACAACCCGTTCAAATGGGTGAACGGTCCGTCCTTGAGGCGGATGTGCATCTCGGTGGGTGGGTGCTTCTCGTTCTCGGTGGAAAAATGCGCCTTGATGCCGTGGTAATTGATGTGGATCGTCGCCGCGGTCACCGTCTCGGTGCGCTGATGCACCTCGGTGCCGCCGCACCACGGCAGGAATTGCGCATAATCCTCGCAGCGGTCGACGAGCTCGAACATCTGCGCGGGAGTGAATTCGATCAGGACCAGCTTCTTGACGTCGGCCATCGGGTATCGGGCGGGCGCTGCGCCGAACTGCTAAAATCAGCGATTCTACCGCAAAGCGCGCACCGCCCGATCACCGGCACAGGCGCGCTCTCCGGGCCTGGCGCTCAGGCCCCGTTGCCCAATCTTCCACTTGTTTACCGCCCAGCCCATGAGCATCATCGACAACCGCAAGGCCTTCCACGAGTACTTCATCGAAGAGCGCTTCGAGGCCGGGCTCGTCCTCGAAGGCTGGGAGGTCAAGGCGATCCGCGCCGGCCGCTCCAACATCAAGGAGTCCTACGTGGTGATCCGCGCCGGCGAAATCTTCATACTCGGCATGCACATTTCGCCGCTGATCAGTGCCTCCAGCCACGTCAAGCCGGACCCCACGCGCACCCGCAAGCTGCTGCTGCACAAGAAGGAGATCTCGCGCCTGATCGGCAAGGTGGAACGCGCCGGCTTCACCCTGGTGCCGCTCGACCTGCACTACACCAAGGGCCGCATCAAGCTCGACATCGGCCTCGCCAAGGGCAAGAAGCTGCACGACAAGCGCGAGGACGAGAAGAAGAAGGACTGGGAACGCGAGAAGCAGCGCCTGATGCGGGTCCAGGTCTGAGTCCTCACACCCGCCCCCTCTCCAGCGCCCTGGCCGGCAGCCCACGCCGGAACCGGGGCGACGTCTCCCCACCCGCCGTCCCGACGCAGCCCCAGGAGCCCCTTCATGAGCATTCTCGTTGCCGGCCTGCTGATCTTTCTCGGCACCCATTCGATCCGCATCTTCGCGCCCGCGTGGCGCGACGCCCGGATCGCCGAACTCGGCGCGAGCGCTTGGAAGGCGGGCTATTCGGTCGCCTCGCTGCTCGGTTTCGGGCTGCTGATCTGGGGCTATGCGCTCGCGCGCAGCGAGCCGCTGGCACTGTGGGCGCCGCCGCTATGGACCCGCCACCTCGCCGCGCTGCTCACCCTGCCCGCCTTCGTATTGCTCGCCGCGGCCTACGTGCCGGGGACGCGCATCAAGGCCCTGCTCGGCCATCCCATGGTGCTCGGCGTCAAGCTGTGGGCGTTCTCGCACCTCATCGCCAATGGCACCCTGGCCGACGTGCTGCTGTTCGGCGGCTTCCTGCTGTGGGCGATCGTCGATTACGCTTCGCTGCGCCGCCGCGATCGCGCCGGCGGCATCAGTTACGCAGCCACGGCGTGGTCGCGCGACGCGATCGTGCTGATCGCCGGGACGGTGGCGTGGGCGGTGTTCGCACGCTTCCTGCACGGTCCGCTGATCGGCGTTCAGCCGTTCTGACACGGCGTCCAAACCGAACATCTCGTTACTCAGACCTCACGCCTGCGCTTCACGAACTGCACGACAGCATCGAGCATCCGGCGCGGTGGCGTGCCCACTCCGGGCGCTTTGCAGCGAAACGCTCGCGCCCGGGCTGTTCGTCATACGGCCGGCGCATGACCTCGAGCAGTTCCGCGACCAGCGCCAGATCGCCCGCCTCCGCCGCGTCGATTGCCTGCTGCGCGAGATAGTTGCGCGGCACGTAACAGGGGTTGGCCGCATTCATCGCCGCGCGCCGTTCCTCGGCTGTCCGGCCGTCGGCGCGCGCACGCGCGGCATAGCGCGCCAGCCAGGCGGCGAGCGCAGGAGCCACCGCGGCGCGGCGCGGTTCGTCGTAGAACGCGTCGGCGAAGGGGGCAAGATCGGGCGCCGCCGCCATGACATCGACGTCGGCGAGGCGGCGGAAGAAGATCGTCATGTCGATCTCGCCTTCGACGAGCAGTTCATGGAGCGCATCGAGCAGGGCCTGATCGTCGGCGCCGAAGCGCCTGAGCCCGAGCTTGTCGGCCTGCATGCGTCGATTCTCCGCCTCGAAGCTCGCCGCGTAGTGCGCGAGCCCCGCCTCGAGCGCCTCCGCGGCACCGAACACCGGATAGAGCGCGTTGGCGAGCTGCCACAGATTCCAGTGCGCAATCGTCGGCTGGTGGCCGAAGCGGTAGCGGCGCCCGCCGGCGTCGGTGGTGTTCGGCGTCCACCCGGGGTCGAAGTTGTCCACCCAGCCGTAGGGCCCGTAGTCGATGGTGAGACCGAGGATGGACATGTTGTCGGTGTTCATCACCCCGTGCACGAAGCCGACCCGCATCCAGTGCGCGACCATCACCGCGGTACGCCGGCAGACCTCGTCGAACCAGCGCGCGCGCCGCGTCGCCGGGTCGCCGTCGAGCTCGGGAAAATCGCGGGCGATGGTGAAATCGACCAGATGCGAGAGCAGCGCCTCGTCGCCGCGCGCAGCGAGGATCTCGAAGTTGCCGAAACGGATGAAGGACGGCGCCACGCGGCACACCACCGCGCCCGGCTCGGGCCGCGGATGGCCGTCGTAGAACATGTCGCGGATCACGCTCTCGCCGGTGCCGATCAGGCACAGCGCGCGCGTGCTCGGCACGCCGAGATGGTGCATCGCCTCGCTGCACAGGAACTCGCGGAGCGACGAGCGCAGCACGGCGCGACCGTCGGCGCGGCGCGAATACGGCGTCGGCCCGGCGCCCTTCAACTGCAGCTCCCAGCGTTGGCCGCGGGCGTTGATCGCCTCACCCAGGGTGATCGCCCGCCCGTCGCCGAGTTGTCCCGCCCAGTTGCCGAACTGATGGCCGCCGTAGCATGCCGCATAAGGCGCCATCCCCGGCAGCAGGGCATTGCCACCAAAGACCTCGGCGAACTGCGCGCTGCGCACGTCGGCCTCGTCGAGATCGAGCAAGGCCGCGACCTCCGGCGACCAGGCGAGCAGCTCGGGGGCGCGCACCGGCGTCGGCAGCACCCGCGAATAGCAGGCGCCATGCACCTGACGGACATGGCTGCCGGGCTCGGGATCGGCGGGCAGTTCGCGCACGAAACGGTTGTCGAATTTCAGCTGCACGGAAAAAGGCTCCAGTGAGTTCCCCCCTGCACGCGGGTTGGACCGGCGCACGGGCGTTTGTGCTCCGCGGGCGCCGTGGCCGGGCGCGCCGGGGGCCGGCGGCTCATTGCTCAGCGCCGCGGGTCGAAGGCATCGCGCACGACATCGGCGAACAGGTTGGCGGCGAGCACGAGCACGAACATGAACACGAAGGCCGCGGCCAGCGACCACCACACCATGGGCTCGCGCGCGAGTTCGGCGCGCGCCATGTTGATCATCGTGCCGAAGCTGATCGTGGTCGGATCGACGCCGATCCCCACGTAGGACAGCACCGCCTCGGCGAGCACCAGACCGGAAAAGTCCATCACCAGCGCGATCAGCACGATGTGCATGACGTTGGGCAGGATATGGCGGCGCAGGATGGCCGGCGTGCTCACCCCGAAAGCCCTCGCCGCCTGCACGTACTCCAGCTCGCGCAGCTTCAGGGTCTCGCCGCGCAGCAGGCGGCACAGGCCGGTCCAGCTGGTGATGCCGAGGATGAAGCACAGCGCCAGCAGGCGGGCGTCGGAGCGCTCGGCGGCGGTGTCGAACCAGTGCGGGTGGGTGTCGATGACCACCTGCATCATCAGCACCGCGGCGGCGATCAGCAGCACGCCGGGAATGGCGTTGAGCACGGTGTACAGATACTGCACGGCGTCGTCGACCCAGCCGCCGAGATAGCCGGCGGCAATGCCGAGCGCAACCGCGAACGGCATCATCACCAGCGTGGTCAGGGTGCCGATGACGAGCGCGGTACGCACGCTCTTGAGCGCGAGGTAGAGCACGTCCTGGCCGACCTTGTCGGTGCCGAGCACGTGATAGTGCGGCGCCAGCGCAATCGCCGCCGAGACCGCCACGGCAAGCGCGGCGAACGCCAGGAGCGCGGCGCGCCAGGCGAGCACGGTGTGGCCGCGCAGCACCGCGCCGAGCGCCGCGCCCAGGCCGATGCCGGCGCTGCGCGCGACCCCGGCGGCAACCAGCACGAGGGCGACGGCGAGCGCGCCGAGCGCGCCGGCAAGCGCATTTGCCAGACGGCCGGCGATGTCGGCCGCGGCTTCGTTCTCGGGCGCCGCGAGGTGGGCGGCGCCGTACTGCAGGCGCGGATGGATGCGCGCCTGCCCGCCCTGCGGCAGCTCCACCGTTTCGCGCTGGTAGAGCTGCGCGGCGAAGGGCGCCGAGTAGGTCTTTTCGGTGCGCAGGCGCAGTGGCGCGAGCAACGCATCGAGCGCGCTCAGCACCTCGGCCGAATACACCGCCGTGGCGCCCCCGCCCTGCTCGCCGGCGGCGGGCAGGCGCTCGCGGTAATGCATGCTGTCGAGCACGCCGACGACGACGAAGGCGCTCAGCACGGTAGCCGCCGCCATCCCCGCGGGACGCGCGCCGACCTTGCGCCAGGCCGCACGCAGCGGCGCGCGCGCACGCACGTGGATCACCGTCGCCGCGCCGGCGGCGAGCAGCACGAAGAGCAGCAGATCGGTCCACAACAGCACGGGCTGGAAGTTCATCGTCTCACTCCAGGCGCACGCGCGGATCGACCACGGTGTAGGACAGATCGGTGAGGATCAGGCCGACGATGTAGAGCACCGAGCCGATGAACACCATCGCCCGCACCACCGCGAAGTCCTGCGCGTTGATCGCGTCGATGGTGTAGCTGCCCAACCCCGGAATGGCGAAAAACGACTCGACCAGCAGGCTGCCCATGAACAGCAGCGGGATCACCACCACCACGCCGGTGAGGATGGGGATCATCGCGTTCTTGAGCACGTGGCGGAACAGCACGGCGAGTTCCGACAACCCCTTGGCGCGCGCGGTGCGCACGTAGTCGCGCGAGATCTCCTCGAGGAAGATCGTGCGGTACCAGCGCGCGCTCGACCCCAGGCCGGCGATCACGCTGATCAGGACCGGCAGGGCGAGGAAACGCGCCGCGTCGAGCCCCGGCGCATAGCCCGAGATCGGCACCAGCGCCCACAGCTTGGACACCAGCCACTGCCCGCCGATGATGTAGAACAGGCCTGAGACCGACATCATCGCCACGCACAGCACGACGCCCCAGAAATCGAGATAGGTGGCGCGGAAGAACACCAGCAGCAGCGCGAAGGTGATCGACGCGGCGAGGCTGAGCACGAAGGTCGGCAACGCAATCGCCAGCGACGGCCCCATGCGGTCGCGGATTTCGCGGCCGATGTCGCGGCCGTCGTCGGCGGCGCCGAAATCGAAGGCGAACATGCGCAGCGACTTGTCGAAGAAGATGGTGTCGGTGAGCTTGGCAGCGCCGCGGGCCGCGGCATTGACGAACAGCGGCTTGTCGTAGCCGCGCTCGACCTTCCAGCGCTCGATCGCTTCCGGCGTGGCGCGCTTGACGCCGATCTGCATGCGCGCCATGTCGTCGGGCGAATTGACCACGAAGAACAGCACGAAGGTCAACACATTGACCCCGATCAGGATGGGCAGCGCGTACAGCAGGCGGCGCACGACGTAGGCCAGCATGTCAGCGCCCTCCCGCCGCGGTGGCGCGCTCGTGGCGGCGCCAGTGGATCACCGCCGGCGCCACCGCGAGCGCAAGCAGCGCCGCGACCAGCAGAACGGGCCACAGCACCGGGCGGTTCCACGCCGCGCGCGCGGCTTCGCGCTGGGCGACGTCGATGCGCTGGTACTTGAGCGTGTTGCGCACGATGTTGCCCGGCTTGCGGTTGTACACCCAGCCGTGCTGCAACGAGTAGGCCTTGGGGTGGAAGCCGAACAGCCACGGCGCGTCCTGCTGCAGGATGCTCACCATGCGGTCGATCGCCGCGCGCCGCGCCGCGCCGTCGGGCATCGCCTTCATGCGCTCAAACAGGCGGTCGTACTCGGCATTGACGTAGTTCGAGGCGTTCTGCCCCTGGAACCGCACCTTGCCCTGCGGGCCGTACAGCAGGAACAGCAGGTTCTCCGGGTCGGGGTAGTCGGCGTTCCAGCCGAAGAAGAAGAGTTGCGCATTGCCCAGGCGGATCTTGTCCTGGAAGCGGTTCCAGTCGGTCGGCCGCACCACGAACTGCACCCCGAGTTCGCGGAACTGCTTGGCCAGCCAGTCCGAGCGCGCCTTGTCGCCGAGGCCGCCGGGGGTGGTGTCGAGATTGATCACCAACGGCTCGCCAGTCTGCGCGTTGCGCCCGTTGGGCCAGCCGGCCTCGGCGAGCAGGCGGCGGGCGTCGTCGAGGCCGCGGCGCACCGCCCGCCCGCCGCCCGCCTCCGCCCGCCACCTATACACCACCGGATTGATCGCGGCCTCGCCTTCGAGCGCGGGGTCGCGGCCGCCGAAAATGTCCGGCGGAATCGGGCTCATCGCCGGCAGGCCGCGGCCGTTGAGGAAGATCGACACGAACTCCTCCATGTCGAGCGCGACCGAGATCGCCTGCCGCAGCTTGCGCGCGCGCACCTGTCCTTCGCGGCTGTCGCCGCCGCCGACCAGCGGGTCGAGCATGTTGAAGCCGAGGTAGAAGATCGACGGCGACACCGAGGTGATCAGGCGGATGCCGCGCGCGCTCATCTCGTCGGAGAGGGTGACCTCGCCGGTGCTGCCCATGCTCACCGCCTGATCGAAGTTGTCCGACGACACCCCGGAGGCGTCGTAATAGCCCTGCAGGAATTTGTTCCAGTAAGGAATGCCCTCGCGCTCGCGCGAGAACACCACCTTGTCGATGAAGGGCAGCGCCTTGCCGCAGTCGGCGAGCAGTCCGGCCTCGGCATCGCCGGGGGAACCCTCGCAGGGGTAGGTGTCGCCGCGGTAATTGGGATTGCGCGCCAGCACCATGCGCGCGTTCGGGTTGTTCTCCACCAGCATGTAGGGGCCGGTGCCCACCGGCCACCAGTCCAGGCTCAGGTTGCGCTCGGCCATGCCGGGCTGGCCGAAGAAGCGGTCGACCTCGGGCGGCACCGCGGAGAAGAACGGCATCGTCAGCCAGTAACGGAACTGCGGATAGGCGCCCTGCAGGGTGATGCGGTAGGTGTGGCGATCGACGACCTCGACCCCCGGCAGTTCGAAGCGCGTGAGGTCGAGCCAGCCGGGGTTGGCCTTCGCCTCGGCGGCGAGACGCTCGTGCAGGGTCTTGAGCCCGGGCAGGTACTCGGCCATCAGCTCGAAGATCGGCGAATGCAGGCGCGGGTGCGCCAGACGTTTGATCTGATGGACGAAATCGCCCGCCTCCAGCTCGCGCGTGCCAGTCTCGGCGAAATCACCGAGACCGCGCACGCCGCGCAGTTCCGAAGGGTCGAGCGGCAGGTAGCGCGGGGCGCCATCCTCCCGGCGCGCAAAGGCCGGATGCGGCTGGTACAGCACGCCGGGACGCAGCTTGATCTCGTACACGCTCCTCGCCACCTTCGCCGCGTCGGCGCCGGCCGGCAACAGGCGGCCGGCGGCATCGTACTGGCGCAGCGTCGGCATCTCCGCCGCAGAGCCGGGAATCAGCACGTAGGGGCGCTTGAGGTAGTGGTACTGCAGCGGCGGCTCGACGATCTGGTACAGGAAAGTGGCCTCGTCCTCGCTGTACGACTGCACCGGATCGAGATGCTTGGGGCGTTCGGTGAACGCCGTGTACAGCGTGTTCCGCCCGCGCTCGGCGGCGGGATAGGGATCGTTCCACGCCGCGCCGCAGCCGGCGAGGAGGGCAAGCGCGGGCACCAGGGTCAGCAGGAGTCGGAACGGCCTCGTGATCACGGCGGACGGCAGGGGCTTCAGGTGAGGATGAAATTGGCGTCGGGCTGCGGCGCCGGTGCGGGCGTCTCGCCCAGCATTTCGCGCAGGCTGGCCTCGATGCCGGCGGTCATGGTGTCGAGCGCGAGATCGTTGGGCATCAGCCCGAACGGCTCCTCGATCTCGTCGCTCAACGCCTCCAACGCGAAGAAGGTGTAGGCGACGAACACCACCACCGCCGGCGTCATCAGGCCGATCGCATCGACCAGCCCGAACGGCAGCATCAGACAGTAAAGATAAACCGTGCGATGCAGGATCACCGAATAGGTGAACGGCAGCGGCGTGCCGGCGATGCGCTCGCAGCCGCCGAGCACCGCGCCGAAGCCCTCCAGCGGCCCTTCCATGCGCTGCGCGAGAATCGGCTCGATGGCGCCGCGCTCGCGGCAGTCGCGCAGCCACTGGCCCAGCCACAGCAGGATCAGGTTGGGGCCGAAGCGCGCTTCGCCGACCCGCGCGGCCAGTTCCGCCGGCAACAGCCCATCCAGCCCCTCGGCGCGCGGCCGCCCGCGCAGCTGGTTGCGCAGCGCGCGCGCGAAGGCGACCTGGCCAAGCACGAAGGGGCGCACTTCGGTACCGGGGTGCGGCAGCGTCATCGCCTGCCGGGTGAGGTTGCGCGCATCGACCAGCAGCCGGCCCCACAGCTTGCGTGCTTCCCAGTAGCGGTCGTAGCTGGCGTTGATGCGAAAGCCGAGAAAGATCGCCAGCGCCACGCCCATCAGCGAGAACGGGCTCGAATTGAGCGTGACCTTCCAGTGGAAGATCTGGCCGTGGAGCACCACCACCGCACAGGACAGCGCGAAGGCGAACAGCAGTTGCGGGAGGATGCGGCGCACCAGCGAGCCGCGACGCACGAAAAGCAGATGAATCCAGTGGGGACGAGGGCGAAGAATCACGATGCGCGAAACGGCGGACGGGGAGAAGCGGTTGGGCGGGTGTTGCGTTTTCGAGGCGCGTCGAATTGGGAAAGCGGAGGGAAAGCGGATGAAGCGCTGCGCGCGGCGCTCATTCTGGCAGGTTCCGGCCGGTTTGGGCCCGGCTTTAAGGCTTGCGCACACGCCTGCCGTGAGCAATTCAACGCAGGGCGGCGAGCAGGCCGGCGAACCCCGGATAGGTTGCCGGCTCGATCGCGAACTTGCGCGCGTGCGCGCTCCACGGCGCAGCGGCCGCGAAGGCGTCGACGAAGCCGCGCCGATCGGTGATCCAGCTGCCGCCGACCAGTGTCACCCCGCGCGCAAACAGCGGATCGGGCACGCAGCCCGCACCCGGCCCGACCAGGGCCACCCGGCGCGCCCCGGCGCAGGCCGCGAGCACGCGGTCAGCAGTGTCGTTGAGCAGGATGGAGCTGGTCGCCAGCACCTTGTCGCAGCTGGCGAGCGCACCGGGATCGAGGGTCACGCGATAGCCCGCGTGCTCGCCGGCGAGTTCGGCCTTGAGCTCGAGCACGGTGAGACGGGCGCCCGCTGCGGTAATGCGCGCGAGCAAAGGACGAAACAGCCCGACCATGCCGATGTGCTCGCCCGGGGCCGGATCGAGTCCGCCGAGCGCATCCGCGCTTGCCGGCGGCACGTAGCCGGCGCGCGTGAACAGGCTGCAGGTGAGCGCGTTGACCGTGGCAAAGGCGAGCGTACGCGCGACGGCATCGGCCTCGTGCGCCAGACCGCGCGCGACCACCACGAGCGGGTCGTCTCCAGCCGCCACCGCGGAGCCCTGCGTAGCCGCCAGCCGCGCCAAGGTGTCGCCGAGCAGGGCGTAGGACAGGCCGAGGCTGCCGTCGTCGAGTTCGAGCGCGCAGAACTCGCCATGCTTGCCATCGATGCGATCGCGGCGCGGCAGGTGCAGGGTGCGCACCCGGGGCAGCGACGCGCGGGCGGCGTAGCGGTGCAGCAAGGCGAGCAATTCGTCGGCAAGGCGCATGAGCGGACTCCGGAAAAAGGTGGTCACGGATCGGTAGGCGCCGTCGACGCAGCCCCCGGGAATGCGCCGATCCGCCCCGATCGGCGGCCATCGCGGTTCATTCGCGTACCGCCGTTTTCGCTATAATCCGCGATTCTGTCATTCGGAGTTTGGATTCCATGGGCTTTCTCGCCGGCAAACGCATTCTCATCACCGGGTTGCTCAGCAATCGCTCGATTGCATACGGCATTGCCAAGGCCATGCACCGCGAGGGCGCCGAGCTTGCCTTCACCTACGCCAACGAGCGCTTCGCCGATCGCGTCGCCAAGCTGGCCGCCGAATTCGACACCACGCTGGTGCTGCCCTGCGACGTCCAGGACGACACCCAGATCACCGACCTCTTCACCCTGCTGGGCGAACACTGGGATGGTCTCGACGGCCTCGTGCACGCGATCGCCTTCGCGCCCAGCGATGCCCTGGAAGGCGACTTCCTCGACGGCTTCTCGCGCGAAGCCTTCCGCGTGTCGCAAGAGGTCAGCGCCTACAGTTTCCCGGCCATGGCCAAGGCCGCACGCCCGATGATGAAAGGACGCAACGGCGCACTGCTGACGTTGTCCTATCTGGGCGCGGTGCGCACCATGCCCAACTACAACATCATGGGCCTGGCCAAGGCCAGCCTCGAGGCCTCGGTGCGCTACATGGCGGTCTGTCTCGGCCCCGAAGGCACCCGGGTCAATGGCATTTCCGCCGGTCCGATCAAGACTCTGGCGGCCTCGGGCATCGGCAGCTTCGGCAAGCTGCTCGCCTTCAACGAGCGCAACGCCCCGCTGCGCCGCAACGTGACCATCGAGGAAGTCGGCAACGCCGCCGCCTTCCTGTGCTCCGACCTCGCCAGCGGCATGACCGGCGAAATCATGTACGTCGACGCCGGCTTCAACACCACCGCGCTCGGCAACGCCGAACAGTCCTGAGCCCCCTGCCCGGCCGCCCGCGGCCGGCACCGCGCCAGACAGCAAAAAGCCCGGCCGTTCGACCGGGCTTTTTGCTGTCTTCTTGCTGTCTGCGGGCGCAGCGCAGCAGGCGGCGGCGACAGGGTCACGCGCCGCCCGCGGCACTCATTCGCTGCGCACCGGCGCGAGGCTCGTGGTTACCTCGTAGCGCCGGCGCAGTTCGGCGATGAAGGCGGCGAAATCGCGCTCCGCCATCAGACGCTCGTACTGGCTGCCGACCGCGGCAACGCGCGGGTCGGTGTCGGGCAGCGCCGGACGGTTCACCGCGTCGATACGGTAGATCGCATAGCCGCCGTCGACGCCCCCTTCGACGCCGACATAGGCCGGCAGTTTGGCGGTCGCCGCCGAGAACACCGCCTGCATCGCGTTGCCCGGCAGCGCCGGCGTGCCGCGCTGCAGCTTGCGCACCTCGCCGAACTGACCCTCCACGGTCTCGCCCTTTTGCAGCGCCGCGAGGGCGGCCTTGCCGCGCTCGACCGCGAGCTTGGCCGCCGCCTCGGCGCGCAGGCGGGTTTCGATCTCGGCCTGCACCGCCTCCAGCGGCAGACGCTCGGCGGCCTCGTATTCCTTGACGCGCGCGGCCACCAGCACATTGCTCCCGGCTTCGATCGCCGGGGTGTTGCTGCGGTTCTTCACCGCGTCGTCGGCGAACAGGGCTTCGACCAGCTTCGCGTTGCGTACATCACCCACCGCCTCGCTGGCGCGGGTGATCCAGTCGCTGCTGCGGATCTGCAGCTTGAGCGCATCGGCCGCCGGCTGCAGGCTGTCGGCCTGCTCGTACACGGTGTTGGAGAACTGGTCGGCGAGCTCGGCGAAACGGCGACCGGCGGCCTGGGCGCGCAGTTCGCCGGCGATCTCGTCGCGCACTTCGGCAAACGGCCGCACACGCGCCGGACGGATGTCGGCGACCTGGATGATGTGGAAGCCGAAATCGGAACGCACCGGGGCGCCAATCTCACCCTTGGCGAGCGCGAAGGCGGCATCCTCGAACGGCTTCACCATCATGCCGCGGCCAAAAAAGCCGAGATCGCCGCCGCGCGAGGCCGAACCCGGATCTTTGGAGAACTCGCGCGCCAGCGCCTCGAACTGCTTGGGGTTCTTCTGCAGGCGGGCGTACAGCTCGTCGGCGCGCGCCTGGGCCTGCGCCTCCGCATCGGCGCCGGCATCGGCGTCAACCGCGATCAGGATGTGGCGGGCCTGGCGCTCCTCGGGCTGGCTGAAGCGTGCGGCATTGCCGTCGTAAAAGGCCTTGATCTCATCTTCGGTGACGGTGATCTGCGCGCGCAGCGTGGCATCGTCGAACACCACGTATTCGGCCTTCAGCCGCGCCGGCTTCTCGAAGCTCGCCGCATTGGCCTCGTAGTAAGCCTTGACCGCACCCTCGTCGAGCTTGACCTCGGCCAGATGACGGCTGGCGGGGAAGCGCAGTTCGCGCACATCGCGCTCCTCGAGCTGGGCGGCAAGGAAGCGCTGCGACGAGGCCTTGGCCGCGAAACCGGATTCGCCGACCGACAGCGCCACCTGCTGCACGCGCGCATCCTGGGCGAGACGGGCCTCGAACATCGCCGGCGTCATGCCCTGCGCGCGCAGCACGTTCTCGTAGCGGCTGAGCGAAAACTGGCCGTCCTCCTGAAACGCGGGAATGCCGGCGATCGTCTCCTGCAGCTGCTGCGGCGTGACCACCAGGCGGTTTTCCATGCTGTACAGGGCGAGCACGCGCTGGTTCACCAGATTGTCGAGCACGGCGCGGCGCAGCTCCTCGGATTCGAGCAGGGCACGGTCGACCTGGCCGCCGGCGGCGTTGCGCAGGCGATCCTGCTGGTCGCGCAGGGCCTGATCGAACTCCGCCATGTAGATCGGCTGGCCCTTGACCGAGGCAACCTCGCCACCGCCGGGCGCATCGCTGAAATAGGCGTCCATGCCAAAGAAGGCAAAGGGAACGATGAGGATCGCCAGAATGATCTGAGCGACGCGTTTGTTGTTGCGAACAGCCTCGAACATCTCGATTTCCGTGGAAGCCAGGGGAAGGGTCGGCGAGCGCGCCTCGCGCGCGATGCCAAGCCCGGAAGTGTAACGCATCCTGCCGCCACGCTCACGGCGAAGCACGCGGCATAGAGCGTGCCGCGGCGCTGTGCCATCATGGCTGTCCCGACCGCCGCTTGCCTGGCAAGGAGCCGCCGATGCCCGCCGCTGACGCCCCCACTTCGTCCCGCCATACGCCCCTGCACGCTTGCCATCTCGGCGCGGGCGCGCGCATGGTCGATTTCGCCGGTTGGGAGATGCCGCTGCACTACGGCTCGCAGATCGCCGAGCATCACGCCGTGCGCCGCAACGCCGGCCTGTTCGACATCTCGCACATGCTCGCACTGGACGTTGACGGCCCCGACGCCACGCCCTGGCTGCGCAGCCTGCTCGCCAACGACGTCGCCCGCCTCGCCGAGGACGGCCGCGCGCTCTATGCCTGCATGCTCGACGAGTCCGGCGGCATCCTCGACGACCTCATCGTCTACCGGCTGTCGGCCACGCGCTACCGTCTCGTGGTCAACGCCGGCTGCGCCGACAAGGACGTCGCCTGGATGCGCCGGCGCATTGCCGCCAGCGGCGCCAATCTCAGCCTGAGCGCGCGCCGCGATCTGGCGATGATCGCGGTGCAGGGGCCGAACGCGCGCGCCCTCGTCTGGGCGGCGCTGCCGCAGCTGCGAGCCGCGAGCGAAGCGCTCGGGCCGTTTACCGGCGTCCAGAGCGGCGACGTGTTCATCGGCCGCACCGGCTACACCGGCGAGGACGGTTTCGAGCTCGCGCTGCCGGCAGCCG
>JAEWVQ010000088.1 GCA_023459095.1 Pseudomonadota bacterium
TTCAGCTTGCCGACCACGTGCATCTCGCAGCGCTTGCAGTCGAAGCGCAGGGTCAGGGTTTCCTTGCCGTTGACGAGCTGCATGGGCTCCGGGCGGATGCCTTTCACTTCCTTCGGGCACAGGTTGAAGCTGTAGCGCAGGCAATGCTTGGTGATCATCAGCGAGACGTCGTCGCGTTCCTCGTTGGCCTCGTAGGCGGCGTCGATGAGCTTGACGCCGTGGCGGGCATAGAACGCGCGCGCCTTGTCGTTGAGCACGTTGGCGAGGTAGGACAGCGAATCCTGCGGGAAGGGCACCGGCGGTTCGACCGCGGCGTCGCGCGGCGGGCGCGGGTGGGCGGCGATGCGGGCCGCTTCCAGGCGCTCGCAGGCTTCGCGGCGCAGGCCGTTCACCACCGCGGCGGGGAGGAAGGGCGCGCCGGCGACGTCGAGTGTGATCTCGCCGGCGGCAAACAGGGTGTTGCCGAGCTTGGCGAGCCCTTCGCGCAGGGTGGCGAGCGCGCGCTCGGCCTGCTGCGCGGGCTCGCGCGCGGCGATCACGGTGGCGGTGGCGGTGACGCCGTCTTCATCGCAAAGGGTGAGGCCGTAGCCGTCGGCGGTGTCGAACAGGCGCAGATCGATGCGCACGCGGCGCTCGGCGGACTTCTTCTGCAGCAGGCGTTCGAAGTGCTGGTCGTGGTTGCGGAACAGCGCAGTGCCGGGCACCAGGTCGGCGGGCAGCGCCTCCGACGGGAACAGGCGGTCGATGCCGTCGGCGAGCGGCTCGGCGGTGTTGATGCGCAAGCCCACCAGCTCGCCCTTGGGGCTGTAGTAGGCAAGACCGTCGCCGTTGTGGATGGGCGCGGTGCGCTCGGCGTCGAAATGCTTGCGCGCGCGGCTGTCGATCCGGGTCACGCGACCAATCGCCTCGCCGACGAACTTGGGCGATTCGAAGGCTTCGATACCGTGCTGGCGCTCGTTGGCGAAGTAGTCGGTGTAGCCGCGGTTGAAGGTCTTCTCCGGCAGCGGCGTAAACAGGAAGGTGCAGCGCCCGCTCGAGGCGCGGGTGTAGCGCGCGCCGTCGGCTTCCGGGTGCTCGACGATGTCGTCGAGCAACTGGCGGTAGTGCGCGGTGATGTTCTTGACGTAGGCGACGTCCTTGTAGCGTCCCTCGATCTTGAACGAGCTCACCCCGGCGGCGGCCAGCGCGCGCAGGTTGGCGCTCTGGTTGTTGTCTTTCATCGACAGCATGTGCTGGCCGCTGGCGACGAGCTTGCCGTCCTGGTCGGCGAGGTCGTAGGGCAGGCGACAGGCCTGCGAGCACTCGCCGCGGTTGGCGCTGCGCCCGGTGTGGGCATGGCTGATGTAGCACTGGCCGCTGTAGGCCACGCACAGCGCGCCGTGCACGAAATATTCGAGCTGGCAGGTGGTGGCGTCGGCGATCTGGCGCACCTGCTTCATGGTCGGTTCGCGCGCCAGCACGATCTGCGAGAAGCCCACGTCCTGCAGGAAGCGCGCCTTGGCGACGTCGCGGATGTCGGTCTGGGTGCTGGCGTGGAGCTGGATCGGCGGCAGGTCGAGTTCGAGCAGCCCCATGTCCTGCACGATGAGGGCGTCGGCGCCGGCCTCGTACATCTGCCAGATCAGCGTGCGCGCGGCCTCCAGCTCGTCGTCGCGCAGGATGGTGTTCAGGGCGACGAAAATCCTGGCGTGATAGCGGTGCGCGTGCGCCACCAGGCGGGCGATGTCCGCGACCGTGTTCTCCGCCGATGAGCGCGCGCCGAACGACGGCCCGCCGATATAGACCGCATCGGCGCCATGATTGACCGCCTCGATGCCGATGTCGGCGGTCTTGGCCGGGGCGAGGAGTTCGAGGACGTGGCGGCCGTGGGGCCGGGAGGGGGCGCTGGCAGTGGGGCTCATGGCGGTCGGGGATGCGGCAAATTATTGATCGAAAAGGGTCGATGCCCTTTTTGGCGCGCAATGATACCGCTTATGCGCGGCCGTGGGCGCCGCGTCCGGCCCGCCGCCAGTGTGCGCTCGCCACCGCCGCGGCTACGCCGAGCGCGTCGGCGAGCGCATCCCAGACATCGCCCTGGCGGTAGGTGGTCAGGGCCTGCGCCAACTCCATCGCCACACCGTAACCGAGCAGACCGAAGGCGAGCGCAGCCGTCTGCCGCGGCCAGGCCGCCAGCCCCCAACGCGCGAGGACGAAGAACAGCAACGCGTGCTCGATCTTGTCCTGCCAGCTCACGATCTTGCCCAGATCGGGCGCCGGCAGCAGGGCGAGCACGAAGACCGCGCCGAGGGCGAGGACGAAGCCGGCGCGCAGCAAGCGGCGCAGGGGAGCTGGAGAGGGGGAGGCTGGCGGCATTGGCGAGGCCTGCGGTAGTGAATCAGCCCGCCATGGTACGTCGCCAGGTGCGCACGACGCGCAGCAGATTGGCCAGCAGCCACGCGAACTCGCCGATCAGCAGCATGCCGGCGAGCGGCGAGAGCGCGCCGACGACGAGGCTCGCAAGGAGCGCGCCAAGCGCCGCGCCGTGCATCAGCAGCTGTCCGCGCACCGGGGCGGCCGGCAGCAGCTTCTTC
>JAEWVQ010000089.1 GCA_023459095.1 Pseudomonadota bacterium
CCTTTGTAGCGGATCTCGCGGCCCTGTTCGGTGACGACGATCTCCATGTCCGGCGCGCCGGCGTCGCGCACGGTCGCCGGTGCGCTTTGGCGCGAACTGCTGGCGACCGCGGCGAGCAGGGCGACGACGAGGACGAGGAAGACATCAACCAGGTTCACCGCCGACAGCATGGGGTCGTCGTCGTCCTCGTCGAGCACCTTGAGGTGGGTGAGGCGGGCGGCGGACGTGGGGGGCACGGCGGCGTCCTGGGAGAGCCGAGGGGCGTCGAGGGGCGCGTTCACACCGCGATCCCCCGCGCCTTGCGGATCGCCAGCAGTTCGGCGAGCAGCCAGCGGCGGCGCACCGAGTACACCACGAGGCCGATGGCGGCGGCGGCGAGTGCCAGCACCACGCCGGCGAAGGCGCCGCTGAACACCGCCAGGGCCTCGTTGCCGCGACCGCCGGCGACGCTTTGCAGCGCGGGGCCGAGCGGAATCATGGTGGCGATCAGGCCGAGCATCGGCGTGACCCGACTCAGCAGGCGCAGCGGTTCGATTTCGCGCAGCACCTGCATTTCCAGTTCTTCCATGGTGTGCGTGGCGGCATCGCGCAGTGTGGTGTGGCCGGGACGGCGGCGCTGCCAGGCTTCCATGAGGGCCATGCCGGCCACCCACAGCGCGTAGACGAAGGCCAGGGCGACGAGGCCGAGCACCGGCCACAGCAGCGCCTGGGCGACTTGCAGAAAGCTCGCTTCGAGCATGATTGGAGACTCCGTGGTCGCGGCCACGTGCGACCGCGTGCGGAAAAAGGGCAGGAGCGGCAAGGCGGCGCGTGGCCGCTAGCGCCGCTGGCCGAGGGCGAGGAGGCTCAGAAGGTGAGCGCAGGGAACTTCGGCCGCACCGTGCTCGTCTTGCGGCCGGTGCGCCCGTTCAGTTCGACACGCAGCTGCTTGAGCCCCGGATGGTTGCGGAAAGCAGTGAAATAGACCGACTGCAGGGCCTCGATGCGCGCGCATTCGAAGCTGAAGGCATAGACGATGTTGTCGATGTCGACCGTGGGGTCGGCGTTGGCAAGCGCGGGCGTGACCCGGGTATCGCCCGCCTTGCAGCCGGCTTCGGCGGCGGGTTCGACGAACTGGGCGAGTTCGCCGAGGCGGGTCTGCAGCGCGGCGTAGGCCTCGTGCTGCGGCGCGGTGCGCGGCGGATAGTCGAAGCCGAGCAGGCTTTCGAGCGGAAAGTCGAATTCGCCGCGCAGGGTGTTGCCGTCGATCACCAGCTTGAGGGTGCCGTGGCCGTGGGTGTGGTTGCCATGGGCGAAGGCAGGCGTGGACAGGGCGGTCAGCATGGCGCAGGCCATGGCCGACAGCGCGGCGGTCGGTCGGATTGTCATGTCGATGAACGTGTGTAGAGCGCCCGCACCGTCTTCCCCGACGGTGGATGGGCATCATCGCCGCCGTTGTGCAGCGCACGGCGGCTCCCTCGTTGGCCGGTATCCGGGCTGGCGGCGCAGGCTTCCATGGCCTTCCCAGGCGGGGCGCGTCGCGCCCGATCCCAGTGGCCGGGGTATGGAAGTGACCGGGCGGAAGCCCGGGGCAGGCCGCTTACCGTTGCGGGGGCAGCGCAGGTTATTCCGTGTTGCGCGCACCGCATGCGCGGTGGCGGGCGGAACCCCTGCTTCCCGTTGAACTGCGCGCCCGGCAGGGCGGCGCAAGCACCAACGGCGGCGATGGTAGCCGAATAAGGGGGCGCTGTCAGGGGAGCACGGCGTGCAGGCCGCCATCGGTGCAGCCGGCGAAAGGCTGACCGCGGTGCGCGGAGCGGCGTATATTCCGTCCTCCGCCGCGGCCGCGCCCTGCGCCCGGCCCGTTCCTGCTTCCCGTGTCTGCCCATGCCTCTGCCCAGCTTCGATCCCGCCGTCTACGCCACCCAGCTCGCCGACAAGGTCGCCCGCTTCAAGCGCGACTTCGCCACTTTCGACCTGCCCGAGCCCGAGGTTTTTGCCTCCGAGCCGCTGCACTACCGGCTGCGTGCCGAGTTCCGCATGTGGCACGAGGCCGGCCGCATCGACTATGCGATGTTCGATCCGGCCGAGCCGAAGCGGCCGGTGACGATCACCGCGTTCCCCGCCGCGGCGCCGCCGATCGCCGCGCTCATGCCGCGTCTGCGCGAGCGCGTGGAAGCGAGCGCGGCGATCGGGCGGCGGCTGTTCCAGGTCGAGTTCCTCGCCACCCTGAGCGGCGAGCTGATGGTCAGTCTGGTCTATCACCGCGCCCTCGACGAGGAGTGGGAGGCCGCCGCGCGCGCGCTCGCCGCCGAGCTGCAGGTGCTGGTGATCGGGCGCAGCCGCAAGCAGAAGATCGTGCTCGAGCGCGACTGGGTGCTGGAGGAGCTGGAGGTGGATGGCCGGCGGCTGCGCTATCAGCAGTTCGAAGGCAGCTTCACTCAGCCCAACGGCGGCGTGAACCGCCAGATGCTGGGCTGGGCGCGCGCGCAGGCAGCTGGCGCGGGCGGCGATCTGCTCGAACTCTATTGCGGCAACGGCAATTTCACCATCGCGCTTGCGCCGCTGTTCGAGCGCGTGCTCGCCACCGAGATGAGCAAGACCTCGGTCAACGCGGCGCACTACAACCTCGAGGCCAACGGCGTGACCAACGTCACCATGGTGCGCATGGCGAGCGACGAGATCAGCGACGCGCTCGCCGGCGGCCGCGAATACCGTCGCATGCGCGGTGTCGATCTGCCCGGCTACCGCTTCTCGACCCTGTTCGTCGATCCGCCGCGCAGCGGCCTGGACGCGGCCACGCTGCAGCTTGCCGCGGGTTTCGAGCGCGTGCTCTACATCTCGTGCAATCCGGAAACCCTGCACGCCAACGTCGGCGCGCTGCACGCCAGCCACCGCATCGCCGCGGCCGCGGCCTTCGACCAGTTCCCCTACACCCACCACCTCGAGTGCGGGGTGCTGCTGGTGCGGCGCTGAGGGAGCCGGGCGGGGCGTTGCGCCCGGCCGCGCCGCAGCGCGCTTACAGCACGCGGAAGGCGATGATCGCCACCAGGGTCGGCGGCAGCGCCGAGACGAAGAGACCGAGCGGGTTCACCACGCCCTCGTTGAAGTCGCGGCGCAGGATCGACATGCCTGCCGGGTTGGGCGCGTTGGCGATCACGGTGAGGCCGCCGCCGGTGACCGCACCCGCGACCACGGCCTGCTTGAACTCCTCGCTCAGGCCGTCGACGAGCGAAGCCAGGTAGGTGAGCGCGGCGTTGTCGGTGATCGCGGTGAGTGCGGTGGAGCCGAAGAACACCGTGGTCGCATCCATCTTCGTCAGCACCGGCTGCAGCCACCACGCCTGCTGGCCACCGAGCACCACCAGGCCGGCGAGGAAGAAGGCCACCATCAGCCCTTCGCGCAGGATCAGGCGCTCCTGAAAGCGCGGATAGGCGGTCGCCAGCCCCATGAACATCAGGAACACGCCGAGGAAGAGCGGCGGATGGTGGGCGAAGGCGACGATCAGGAACAGCATGAACAGGTGGATGCCGACCATCAGCACGGGCACGTCGCCGCCCTGGGTGGTTTCGGGGGCGGGCAGCGCGGCCAGTTCGCGGTGGAAGATCAGGGTCGCCGCCGCCGCGTTCAGGCACACCGCGATCGCCGCCTTCCAGCCGAAATGCGACAGCATGTAGAGCGAGTCCCAGCCCCAGGTGCCCGCCACCATCAGCACCGGCGGCGCGGCGAAGTTGGTCAGGGTGCCGCCGATCGACACGTTCACGAACAGGGTGCCGATGGTGACGTACATCAGGTGGCGCGAGATGCCCTTGCTGTAGTAGCGCTCGCGCAGCATGAGCGCGGCCAGCGTCATCGCCGCCGGTTCGGTGATGAACGAGCCGAGCAGCGGCACCGCGGCCATGATCGTGCAATAGACCGCGACCGGCTCGGCCAGCGGCACGACGCGCGCGATCATGCGCACGATCGCGAGGGCGAACTGCATCACCGGCTTGCTCGCGGCGACCACCATGATCGCGAACACGAACATCGGCTCGGTGTAGTTGCGCGTATCCACGTATGCGATGGCTTCGTCCAGGCCCACGGCGAAGCCCATGAACACGATCAGGACGATGGCCCAGAAGCCGAACACCGCCTCGACCTCGCCGAGCAGATGCCACAGCCCGGCATGCGCGGGGCGGGTATGGGCGAGGTGGCCGAACAGCTTGGTGGAGAAGGTGTGCAGGATGGCGATCGCGAAGAGGATCGCGCCGATCAGCTGAATGGTGCTTGGATTCATGCGGGCTTACCGGAAAAGGGCTGGGAGGAGGCCAGGCGCGGCAGTGCGGCGGACCGGGCGGGGCGGAGGCGCAAGCGGCGGGGGCGCGGTGGCGGCTCGCGTGCCGGCGGGCGCCGGGTGGTGAGACGCACGGCGCGCACCCACCCGTCGGTGGGCGGCGTGAGCGGCAGGACGCTGGCGTGGAGGGTAGAACGCGGGTGGGCGGGAAGCGGGTGGACAGCAGGAGACTGCACAGGCGGCAGGGCCTGGGAGGCAGGGCGATGGTTCACGGATTTTCTCGTCCATCGTGAGGCGGCCCGACCATCACGAAAACCTGCCCGGCTGCGTTTGTGCAGCACGGACACCCGGGGTCTAGCTTACACAGCCTGAACGCCAATTAACAAGCCGCTCAGCGTCATGTCATCGGCGGCAGGCAATCCGCGCCGCTGCCCGCCGGCGCGTGGGGCGCGCGCCGCGGGCGACGGCGTTCAGCTCTCGCGGAACGCCCGGCGCATGCTGTCGAGCACCGGGTCGAGCAGATAGCGCAGCGCGCTGCGCTCGCCGGCGGCGATCTCGATCTGGGCGAGCATGCCGGGAATCAGCAGACCGCGCTCGACCTTGGCCAGTTCGCCGGCGCCGATCTCGATGCGCGCCTTGTAATACGGGAGGCCGTCGGACGAGGCGTCGCGGAAGGTGCTGCCCGAGACCTGGGTGATGCGCCCGAGCAGGGTCAGGTGGGAGCGCGCCTTGTACGCGGTGAGGCGAACGCGGGCGTCGCGTCCGGGCCACACCACGTCGATGTCGTCGGGTTGCACGCGAGCTTCGATCACCAGCTCCTCGGCCGCCGGCACGATATCGAGCACGGCGCCGCCGGGGGCGATCACGCCGCCGACGGTGACGTGGCGCAGATCGTTCACCACCCCGTCCTGCGGCGCGGCGATGCGCGTGCGCGCGAGGCGATCGCGCGCCACGGTGACGCGTTCGCGCGCCGCCGCGGCGGCCTCCTGGGCGCGGCGCAGTTCCTCGAGCAGATCGCTGACGCGGTCGTTCTTCAGTCTGGCGATGGCGATTTCGGTGTCGGCGAGGCGCTGGCGCGCGCGTGCGACCTCGGCCGCGTTCTCCGACTGGCGCGCCGCGCTGTCGGCCTGCTGGCTCTGCAACTGCAGCAGGCGTGGGCGCGAGATGAAGTGCTGCTCGTAGAGGCGCTGGTTGATGCCGCTTTCCTCCTCGGCGTGGGCGCGCAAGGCGGCGAGCGCCGCGCCCTTCTCCTCCCAGCCGCGCAGCTCGCCGCGGATGCCGGCGAGGCGCTGGGTGAGCCCTTCGAGCTCGTTGTGGAGCGCGGCCTGGCGGGCGTCGAACAGCCGCACCTGGGCGAGCGCGCTGGGCGAGGCGGCAAGGCCTGCGGGGGGCACGAAGGCGCGGCCGTCGCGTTCGGCCTCCAGCCGCGCGACCAGCGCCTCCTGTGCGGCGCGGTCGGTCTCGGCGATGGCGAGCTGGGCGCGCGCCTCGGTGTCGTCCAGGCGCAGGAGTTCGGCGCCGGCCTGCACGGGGTCGCCCTCGCGCACCAGGATCGCGGCGATGAGGCCGCCTTCGAGATGCTGCACGGTGCGCACGCGGCCGGCGGGAATGACTTCGCCGGTGGCGAGGGCGCCGGCGTCGAGCCGGGCGAACACCGCCCACAGCAGGAAGGCGCCGAGGAAGGCGGTGGCGATGAGGTAGAAGCGCCGGGCCTCGGCGCGGCAGTCGGTGGGCACGCCGGCGCCCGAGCGGTGGGGATCAGACGCCGACGACACTGCGCATGCCTCCGAAATTGCGGGTGAGCGGGCGCGGCGCAGCAGGCTGCACGGTGGCGAGCACTTCGTCGCGCGCGCCGAACTGGGTGAGCTGGCCGTCGACGAGCACGGCGAGCTGGTCGACGCCGGCCAGCGCCGACGGCCGGTGGCTGATCATGACGATGGTGGAGCCGGCGTCGCGCGCACGGCCGAGGGCCTGCAGCAGCGCGGCCTCGCCTTCGGCGTCGAGGCTGGCGCTCGGCTCGTCGAGCACGATCAGGCGCGGCAGACCGAACAGCGCGCGCGCCAGGCCGATGCGCTGGCGCTGGCCGCCCGACAGACTGGCGCCGCCGGGCCCGATCGGGGTGTCGTAGCCCTGCGCCAGGCGCAGGATCAGTTCGTGGCAGCCGGCGAGCTGCGCCGCGGCAATCACCGCTTCGTCGGTGGCTGCGCCGAAGCGGGCGATGTTGTCGCGGATCGAGCCCGCGAACAGCGCCACGTCCTGGGGCAGATAGCCGCAATGGCGGCCGAAGTCGCTGCGGTTCCAGGTGTGCACCTCGGCACCGTCGAGCCGCACGGTGCCGGAAGCCGGATGCCAGACCCCGCACAGCAGCCGGGCGAGGGTCGACTTGCCGGCCGCCGAAGGGCCGATCAGCCCCAGCCAGGAGCCCGCTTCGAGCCTGAAGCTCAAGCCCTTGAGGGTGGCCTGGGGGGCGCCCGGGGGGGCATACACCAGACGTTCGACCAGCAGTTCGCCGCGCGGCGCAGGCAATGCGGTGGCGGCTTCGGGGGGCGGGCCGGCGCTCAGCGCGGCGTCGAGGCGGGCGACCGCGGCGCGGGTGGCGACCAGCCCTTTCCACGCGCCGATCAAGGCTTCGAGCGGTGCGAGGCCGCGCGCGGCGAGGATGCCGACTGCGACCATGGCGCCGATGGTGAGCTGGTCGTGGATCGCGTACCAGGCGCCGGCGCCGGCGAGCAGCAGGT
>JAEWVQ010000090.1 GCA_023459095.1 Pseudomonadota bacterium
CGGTGAGCTGCACCCAGTGCGACGCGACCTGCTCGACCCCGCTCACGCTGGCCGGCGGCTACTGCGGCGACAACATCGTCAATGGCGGCGAGGCCTGCGACGACGGCAACACCCTCAGCGAAACCGCGTGCCCCTACGGCATGGCGAGCTGCACCGCATGCAATTCGACCTGCTCTGTGCCGCTCAACCTGATCGGCGGCTACTGCGGCGACAACATCGTCAATGGCGACGAGGCCTGCGATGACGGCAATAGTGTGCCCGGCGATGGCTGCTCCAATATGTGCACGTTTGAGTAAGTGCCATCAGCATGAAGCATGCGCGATACCGCCTCGGGGCCAACCGAGGCGTGGCCGCGGGAGACGCCGGGCAGCGCGCCTCCCCGCGTCCGCCTCAGCCGGCCGCCGCTGGCGTGTCCACCACCGTCACGCGCAGCGCGCAGTACTTGAACTCCGGGATCTTGCCCCAGGGATCGAGTGCGGGCTGGGTCAGCAGGTTGGCCGCGGCTTCGACGTAGCAGAAGGCCATGAACACCGAGCCGCGCTGCACGCCTTCGTCGGCGCGGGCCTCTAGCTCGACGCGGCCGCGGCGCGTCTCCAGCGCCACGCGTGCGCCGCACCGCGCCCCGAGGCGGGCGAGATCGTCCGGATGCATGCCGCACCACGGCGCCGGTTCGAGCGCATCGAGCACCTCGGCGCGGCGCGTCATCGAGCCGGTGTGCCAGTGTTCGAGCACGCGCCCGGTGATCAGCACCATGGGGTAATCGGCGTCGGGCAGTTCGGCCGCGGGCAACGGCGCCACCGCGACGAAACGGCCGCGGCCGTCGGCGGTCGGAAAGTCGTGATCGAACAGCACCGCCTGCCCGGCTTCGTCGGCGCGCGCCTTCGGGCCAACGATGGCGCCGTCGCGTTCGAGCAGCGCCCAGCTCATGCCGGCATGGCTGGGCATGGCCTGCGCCAGCTCGGCGAACACCTCGTGCGGGCCGGCGTAGTCCCACGCCAGGCCGAGGCGCCGGGCCATTTCCTGGATGATCCACCAGTCCTGGCGCGCATCGCCGGGCAGCGGCAGCACCGGACGGCCGAGCTGCACCAGACGGTCGGTGTTGGTGAAGCTGCCGCTCTTCTCGAACAGGCTGGACGCCGGCAGCACGACGTCGGCGAGCATCGCGGTCTCGGTGAGGAAGAGGTCCTGCACCACGAGATGCTCGAGTTTCGCCAGCCCGGCGCGCGCATGCGACAGGTCGGGGTCGGACATCGCCGGATTCTCGCCTTCGATGTACATCCCGCGGATGCGTCCGGCATTGGCCGCATCCATGATCTCGACCACGGTGAGTCCCGGCATGTCGGCGAGCCGGGTGCCCCACAGCGCCTCGAAACGTGCCCGCA
Organism: Pseudomonadota bacterium; assembly: GCA_023459095.1. Lineage (GTDB taxonomy): Bacteria > Pseudomonadota > Gammaproteobacteria > Burkholderiales > Rhodocyclaceae > JAEWVQ01. The sequence goes on from JAEWVQ010000090.1 coordinate 1,383, forward strand.
CCGCCGGGTCGGCGACGCGCTGGTAGTCGGGCAGCATCATCGGGATGAGGCCGGCGTCGGAGGCGCCCTGCACGTTGTTCTGGCCGCGCAGCGGATGCAGGCCGGTGCCCGCACGGCCGATCTGGCCGGTCATCAGCGCGAGCGCGATCAGGCAGCGCACGTTGTCGGTGCCGTGGGTGTGCTGCGACACGCCCATGCCCCAGAACACCATGCTGTTGGGGCCGCGGGCGTAGGCGCGCGCCACCTCGCGCACGGTGGCCGCGGCGATGCCGGTGATCGCCGCCATGCGCTCGGGCGGATAATTCAGCGCCGCGGCGCGGAAGGCCTCGAAGCCTTCGGTGCGACGCGCGATGAAGGCATCGTCGGTGAGCCCCTCCTCGACGATCACGCACGCCATCGACAGCAGCAGCGCGACGTCGGCGTCGGCACGGAACTGCAGCACGCGCCAGGCGTGGCGCGCGAGCGGGGTCTGGCGCGGGTCCATCATCACCAGTTTGGCGCCGCGCTCGACCGCGTTCTTGATGAAGCTCGCCGCCACCGGATGATTGGCCGCGGGATTGGCGCCGATGACGATGATGAGGTCGGCGTGCTCGACATCGCGCACCGGGTTCGACACCGCCCCCGAGCCGATGCCTTCGAGCAGCGCCGCCACCGACGACGCATGGCACAGCCGCGTGCAGTGATCGACGTTGTGGGTGCCGAAACCGGTGCGCACCAGTTTCTGGAACAGGTAGGCCTCCTCGTTGCTGCCCTTGGCCGAGCCGAAGCCGGCGAGCGCGTGCGGGCCATGCTCGGCCTTGATGCGCAGCAGGCCGGCGGCGGCGAAGTCGAGCGCCTCCTCCCAGCTCGCCTCGCGGAACGCGGCGAGCGGATTGGCGGGGTCGAGATCGACACCCTTGGCGACGCCGGGCCTGCGGATCAGCGGCACGGTGAGGCGCTCGCGGTTGCGCGCATAGGTGAAGCCGTAGCGCCCCTTCACGCACAGCCGCCCGGCGTTGGCCGGGCCGTCGCGGCCTTCGGCGAACACGATGCGCTGCGCCGCGCCCTCGCCGGCGACGTGGTAGCGCACCTGGCAGCCCACGCCGCAATACGGGCACAGCGAGTCGACCGGGCGCGTGGCCACGTACGCGGCCTTCGCCGGAGCCGCCGCGGGCCCTTCCGCACCGCGGGCGAGCGTCGCCGGCTGCAGCGCCCCGGTCGGGCAGGCCTGCACGCACTCGCCGCAACCCACGCAACTCGACGCCCCCATCGCATCGTCGAAGTCGAACACGATCTTCGACGCCGCGCCGCGGTGCGCGTAGCCGATCACGTCGTTGACCTGCTCCTCGCGGCAGGCGCGCAGGCAGCGCGTGCACTGGATGCAGGCCGCCAGATCGACGGCGATCCCCGGGTGACTGGCGTCGGCCGCGGGCTGCGCGCGCGGCGCGAAGCGCGGGGCGCCGACGCCGAGGCGCGCGCACCAGTGCGCGAGTTCGGAATCGGCCTTCTCCGCCGCCGGATCGACATCGGCGCGCAGCAGTTCGAGCACCATGCGCTGCGCGGCGCGCGCCCGCGCGCCCGCCGCGCTTACCTTCATGCCCGGCTGCGGCGCCCGGCAGCACGAGGGTGCGAGCACGCGCTCGCCCTCGATCTCGACCACGCAGGCGCGGCAGTTGCCGTCGGCACGCAGGCCGTCGGTGTAGCACAGGTGGGGAATATCGACGCCGGCGCGGCGCGCGGCGAGCAACAAGGTTTCACCGGGCGCGGCCTCGACCGCGCGGCCGTCGAGTTCGAAGCGGATGGAGTCGGGAGCGTTCATGCCTGGCCCTCCCCCGTGGTCGCACCTGCGGCACCGACTTCGTGCGGGAAGTAGCGCAGCACCGAACGCACCGGATTGGGCGCCGCCTGGCCGAGCCCGCAGATCGAGGCGTCGGCCATGGTCTGCCCGAGCGCTTCGAGCAGGCCGACATCCCATTGCGGCGCCTCCATCAGCGCCGCCGCCTTCACCGTACCGACCCGGCACGGCGTGCATTGACCGCAGGATTCGTGGGCGAAGAAGTCCATCGCGTTCTCCGCCAGCGCGCGCGCGCGGTCGTGCTGCGAGAACACCACGATCGCCGCCGAGCCGATGAAGCAGCCGTAAGGCGCGAGCGTGTCGAAATCGAGCGGCACGTCGGCAAGGCTCGCCGGCAGCATGCCGCCCGAGGCGCCGCCGGGAAAATAGCCGTACAGCACGTGCCCCGGCAGCATGCCGCCACAGTGCTCGTCGATGAGCTGGCGCAGGGTGATGCCGGCATCGGTGACCACCACCCCGGGCTTGGCCACCCGGCCGCTCACCGAAAAGCTGCGCAGGCCGCGGCGGCCGTTGCGCCCGCGCCCTTCCAGCCACTGCACGCCCTGCACCAGGCCGGTGTCGACGATGTCGCGCACCCACCACAGGGTTTCCGGGTTGTGCACCAGGGTCGGCCGGCCGAACAGGCCGACCTCGGCGACATAGGGCGGGCGCAGCCGCGGCATGCCGCGCTTGCCTTCGATCGATTCGATCATCGCCGACTCCTCGCCGCAGATGTAGGCGCCGGCGCCGCGGCGCAGCTCGATCGGCGGCAGCTCCGGCCAGGCCGCGCGCAGCTTCGCCAGTTCGGCGAGCAGCATGCGGCGCAGCGCGGGATACTCGTCGCGGATGTAGATCCAGATCGCGGCGATGCCGACGACATGGGCGGCGATCAGCATGCCTTCGAGAAAGCGGTGCGGATCGCGGCCAAGGTAGTGGCGGTCCTTGAAGGTGCCGGGCTCGCCTTCGTCGATGTTCACCGCCATGTTGCGCGGCGCCGGCTGCGCCATCACCGTGCGCCACTTGCGCGCGGCGGGGAAACCCGCGCCGCCCAGACCACGCAGGATCGCCGCGTCGAGCACGGCGAGGACGTCTTCGGCGCTACGCGCGCCGCTGCGGCAAGCCTCGTACAAGCGATAGCCGCCGGCCGCGCGATAGGCGTCGAAATCGACGATCGCGGGCGCCGCCTCCTCATGCGCGCCCGCGGCGACCGCCGCGGCAACCTGGTCGGCGTCGGCGTGCGGCACCGGGTTGCGGCCGACCACCGCCACCGGCGCGCAGTCGCAGCGCCCCACGCAGGGCACGCGCTGCACGCGCACGCCGGCACCGAGACGGCCCTCGAGCCGGGCGGCGAGTTCCGCCCCGCCCGCGAGCGCGCAGCTCAGCGAATCGCACACCCGCACGGTCAGTGGCGGCGGCGCGGTTTCGCCTTCGCGCACGACGTCGAAATGGTGATAGAAGGTCGCGACCTCGAACACTTCGGCGCGCGCCAGGTTCAGCGCTTCGGCGAGCGCGGCGAGGTGGTCGGCGTAGAGTGCGCCGTGCGCATCCTGCAGCCGGTGCAGATACTCGATCAGGCGGTCGGCGCGCGGTGCGCCCTCCCCGCCTTGCCCACCCTCACAAACGGCCGCCCCGGCCAGCGCCCGGCATTCCGCGTCCACCGCGGCGAGCGCCGCCCCGACCGCGCTGCGCGCAGCCTCGGGCAACGGCGCGCGGCCGCGCCCTCTCAGCTTCGAACTCGACATCTCTTCCCTTTGCACTGCTGCACCGCTCGTTCGGCGGGCCCGACTCGAATGATCAGACTCGAATGATCCGACTCAGGCGGTATGAAAAAGCCCTTCTCCCGACTGCGCCAGGCGCTGCAACAGCGGCGACACGCGATAGCGCTCCTCGCCGTAGTGTTCGCGCAGATGGGCGAGCACGCGCGCCACCGTGCGCACGCCGAGCGCGTCCGCCCACGCCAGCGGGCCCTGCGGGTAGTTGGTGCCGTAGCGCATCGCGGTGTCGATGTCGGCCGCGCTGCCGATGCCGCCGAGCACCGCGTCCGCGGCCTCGTTGGCGAGCATCGCCACCGTGCGCAGGCCGATCAGCCCGGCGACGTCGTCGATGCGCGCCACCGCGCAGCCCGTGCGCGCGAGCGTGCCGGCGACCGCGCCCCAGG
>JAEWVQ010000091.1 GCA_023459095.1 Pseudomonadota bacterium
ATGCCGGCCAGGCGCGCGGCATCCTTGGTGGCCTGGCGCTGGGCGTCGTCGAAATACGCCGGCACCGTGATCACCGCCCCCGAGAGTTCGCCGCCGAGGCTGGCCTCGGCACGCGCGCGCAGGGTGCGCAGGATTTCGGCGGAGACTTCGACCGGGCTCTTGACGCCCTGCACGGTGCGCAGCCGCACCATGCCGGTGCTGTCCTCGAAGTCGTAAGGCATGGCCTCGACGTGGGCGACGTCCTTGAGGCCGCGGCCCATGAAGCGCTTGGCCGAGACGATGGTGTTCTTGGGGTCGGTGGCCTGCGCCGGCACCGCGGCGAGGCCGACATCGACGCCGCCGTCGGCGCGGTAGCGCACCACGGAGGGCAGCATGGCGCGGCCGGTGGCGTCGGCGAGGCACACGGCGATGCCGTTGCGCACGGTGGCCACCAGCGAGTTGGTCGTGCCCAGATCGATGCCCACCGCGAGCCGGTGCTTGTGCGGCTCGGTGGACATCCCGGGTTCAGCAATCTGCAGCAAGGCCATCAGGTCGGTTTTCCAGGAATCAGGTGTCGAGCGACTCGAGGGCGTCGTCGATCTCGTGTTGGAGTTTTTCGATGAACATCAGGCGGCGCACGGTATCGGCGGCGGCTTCGTAGTCGTGGCGCTCGTCGAGCTGCTGCGCGAGTCCGGCCATGACCTCGCGGGCGTGGTGGCGCAGGCGCTGGTGCAGCTGTTCGAGCACGTCGATGTCGCCGGCGTCGCGCCCCTCCTCCACCGCTTCGCGCCACTCCATCTGCTCCATCAAGAACTCGGGCGACATCGCGGTGTTGGTTTCCAGCCCGCTATCGACCCCGGCGAGTTCGAGCAGGTACTGCGCGCGCGGCAGCGGCTTGCGCAGCGTGCGGAAGCCTTCGTTCACCCGCGTCGCCCACTGCATCGAGCGCCGCTTGTCGGCGTCGGGCAGGTGGGCGTAACGGTCGGGATGAACCCTGGACTGGAGTTCGTGCCAGGCCAGTTCGAGCGCCGATTCGTCGATCGCGAAGCGGCGCGGCAGGCCGAACAGCGTGAAGTAGTCCTGGGTCAGGTCGATGCTCATGGCGGTCACGGCCTTGCGTCGGGGATCAGACGTTGAAGCTCTCGCCGCAGCCGCACTCGTCCTTGACGTTGGGGTTGTTGAACTTGAAGCCTTCGTTGAGGCCTTCGCGGACGAAATCGAGCTCGGTACCGTCGAGGTAGGCGAGGCTCTTCGGATCGACCACGACCTTGACGCCGTGGCTCTCGAAGATCAGATCCTCGTCGAAGGTCTCGTCGACGAACTCGAGCTTGTAGGCCATGCCCGAACAGCCCGAGGTGCGGACGCCGAGACGGATCCCGACGCCCTTGCCGCGCTTGGCGATGAAGTTCGACACGTGCTTGGCCGCGCTCTCAGACAGGGTCACACTCATGATTCGACCTCCCGCCGTTCTCAGGACTCGTGCTTCTTCTTGTAGTCGGCAACCGCCGCCTTGATCGCATCCTCGGCGAGGATCGAGCAGTGGATCTTCACCGGCGGCAGTGCCAGCTCCTCGGCGATCTGGGTGTTCTTGATCTCCAGCGCCTGATCGAGCGTCTTGCCCTTGACCCATTCGGTGACCAGCGAACTCGACGCGATCGCCGAGCCGCAGCCGTAAGTCTTGAACTTGGCATCCTCGATGACGCCGTCGCGGCCGACCTTGATCTGCAGCTTCATCACGTCGCCGCACGCCGGCGCGCCCACCATGCCGGTCGCCACGCCCTCTTCCTCCTTGCCGAAGGAACCGACGTTGCGGGGGTTTTCGTAGTGGTCCAGGACCTTTTCGCTATATGCCATTTCCGTTCTCCTGCAGCTTCGTCAGTGGGCGGCCCACTGCACGGTATCCAGATCCACGCCGTCCTGGAACATTTCCCACAGCGGCGAGAGTTCGCGCAGCTTGCCGATCTTCTTGTGGAGCAGCGCGATGGTGTAGTCGATCTCTTCCTCGGTCGTGAACCGGCCGATGGTGAAGCGGATCGAACTGTGTGCGAGTTCGTCGTTGCGTCCGAGCGCGCGCAGCACGTAGGACGGCTCGAGGCTCGCCGAGGTGCATGCCGAACCGCTCGACACCGCGATGTCCTTGATCGCCATGATCAGCGACTCGCCTTCGACGTAGGCGAACGAGATGTTCAGGTTGTGCGGCACGCGGTGCTCGAGGTCGCCATTGACGTAGGTCGCCTCGATGTCGGTGAGGCCGGCGAGCAGCTTGTCGCGCAGGCGGGCGATGCGCGCGTTCTCGCTCGCCATCTCCTCGCGGGCGATGCGGAAGGCTTCGCCCATGCCGACGATCTGGTGCGTGGCGAGCGTGCCCGAACGCAGGCCGCGCTCGTGACCGCCGCCGTGCATCTGCGCCTCCAGGCGGACGCGCGGCTTGCGGCGCACGTAGAGCGCGCCGATGCCCTTGGGGCCGTAGGTCTTGTGCGCGGAAAAGCTCATCAGATCGACCTTGAGCTTTTCGAGGTCGATCTCGACCTTGCCCGTGGCCTGCGCCGCATCGACGTGGAACACGATGCCCTTCGCGCGGCACAGTTCGCCGATCTCGGCGATGGGCTGGACCACGCCGATCTCGTTATTGACGAACATCACCGACACCAGGATGGTGTCCGGACGGATCGCCGCCTTCAGCGTCTCGAGATCGATCAGGCCGTTTTCCTGCACGTCGAGGTAGGTCGCCTCGAAGCCCTCGCGCTCGAGTTCGCGCACGGTGTCGAGCACGGCCTTGTGCTCGGTCTTCACCGTGATGAGGTGCTTGCCCTTGCCCTGATGGAAGTGCGCCGCGCCCTTGATCGCAAGGTTGTTGGATTCGGTGGCACCCGAGGTCCAGATGATTTCCTTGGGATCGGCATGGACCAGCGCCGCGACCTCCTCGCGCGCCTGCTCGACCGCGGCTTCCGCCTGCCAGCCGAAGGCGTGCGAGCGGCTCGCCGGGTTGCCGAAGTGCTCGGTGAGCCAGGGAATCATCTTCTGCGCCACGCGCGGATCGACCGGCGTCGTCGCCGAATAGTCGAGGTAGATCGGGAACTTGAGCATCACATCTCTCCGCTTTGCTTTCCGCTGTTACTTTGTGGTTAAGCCGCCGGCCTCAGCCTGCCATCGCGGCCAGATTCTTCAGTTGTCCGACGATGTCGCCGAAGGCGGCGACGAAGCGCCCGACCTCGTCCTCGGTCGTATCGCGACCCAGGCTCACCCGCAGCGCACCGCGCGCAATGCCCGGCTCCACGCCCATCGCCAATAGTGTACGCGATGGCTCGGGGTTCGCGCTCGAACACGCCGAGCCGCTCGCGCACGCAAAACCGGCACGGTCGAGCCGCCCCACCAGGGTTTCGCCGTCAATGCCATCGACTGCGACGAAGGTGGTATTGGGCAGGCGCGCCGCCGCCGCCGAAAAGATGCGCGCGCCGCGCGCCGCCAGTCCGCGCTCGACCTCGGCCCGCAGCGTGTTCAGACGCGCGGCCTCGGCTTCGCGCCGCACCACCGCGCGCGCGCAGGCCGCGCCGAAGCCGACGATCGCGGCGACGTTCTCGGTGCCCGAGCGCAGCCCGCGCTCCTGACCGCCGCCGGCGATCAGCGGCGCGAGCTCGACGCGCTTGTCGACGATGAGCGCCCCCGCACCGAGCGGGCCGCCGATCTTGTGCGCCGACAGCGTCATCGCATGCACGCCGAGCGCGCGGAAATTCACGTCGATCTTGCCCAGCGCCTGCACCGCGTCGGTGTGCAGCCAGGCGCCCGCCTTGCGCGCGTCGGCGGCGAGCGCGGCAACGTCCTGCAGCACGCCGGTCTCGTTGTTGGCGAGCATCACCGAGGCCAGCGCAGGGCGCAACGCAAGCGCCGCCTGCCAGTCCGCGGCGTCGATGACGCCGTCGGCATCGACCGCGATCTCGCGCAGCGTCCAGCCCGCGCGCTGCAGCTGGCGCGCCGGTTCGCGCACGCAGGGATGCTCGATCGCGCTCACCGCGATCACGCCCGGCTTCATCACCGCCGCGGCGCCCTTGATGAACAGGTTGTTCGCTTCCGAGCCGCCGCTGGTGAAGATCACTTCGGTAGCGTGGGCGCCGACCGCCGCTGCGACCTGCGCGCGCGCTTCGTCGACCGCGGCGCGTGCCTGGCGACCGTAGTCGTGGCGGCTCGACGCGTTGCCGAAGCGCCCGCCGCCGAGCCACGGCAGCATGGCCTCGCGCGCTGCGGGGTCGAGCGGCGTGGTGGCGTTCCAGTCGAGATAGACGGGGGCGAACATGGAAGTCTCCGTGCGGCGCCCGGACTCAGGCCGCCGCCGCCTCGCGCAGCGAAATCGCGCGCCGGCGCACGTCCTTCAGCATGCTGATGTCGGGGTCGGGGCGGATCTGGCGATTGACCAGCGCCTCGAGCGTCACCGAATCGAGGTAGGCGTACATGCGCTTGTTGAGGTTCGACCACAGGTCGTGCGTCATGCAGCGGTGCTCGTCGTGACAATTCTGCTTGCCGCCGCACAGGGTGGCGTCGAGCGGCTCATCGACGGCGATGATGATGTCGGTGACGGTGATCGCGTCCATGTCGCGCGCCAGCCGATAGCCGCCGCCCGGCCCGCGCACGCTCGACACCAGCTTGTGCCGGCGCAGCTTGCCGAACAGCTGCTCGAGGTACGACAGCGAAATTTTCTGGCGCTCGGCGATCCCGGCAAGCGTCACCGGCCCTTCGGATTGCCGCGAGGCGAGGTCGATCATCGCCGTGACGGCAAAACGCCCCTTGGTGGTCAGTCTCATGTTGGCTCCTCGCAGTATCGAAGAATGCCGCCCGGGAATACCCGAACGTTTCACTCAACTATACTTATCCCGACAAAAACGGTCAACTAATCCGCCCGACAACCCGGATCAATCGACCATTCTGGACAGGCGCGAGGGATCGAAGGCGTCCGCCGACTCGACCTCGGGATCGCACTCGATGCCCGCGGCCTTCAGACGCGCGACCAGCACCTGGAAGCGGCGATCGGTATCCACCGCATGGTCGAGCAGGCCGTGCAGCGCCTTCGACACCGGATCGTCCATGTCGCGGGTCACGCCGTAGGCGGAAAAGCCCATCTGCTCGGCCTTCTGCTCGCGCGCGGAATCACGCTCCGAATCACGCCCGGGATCGAGCACGCGCGCCGGATTGCCGACCGCGGTGGCGCCCGCCGGCACCGGCTTCACCACCACCGCGTTGGAGCCGATCTTGGCGCCGTCGCCGACGGTGAAGCCACCCAGCACCTTGGCGCCCGCCCCCACCACCACCCCGCGGCCGAGCGTGGGATGGCGCTTGGTGCCGCGGTACAGCGAGGTGCCGCCGAGGGTGACGGCCTGATAGATGGTGCAGTCGTCGCCGATCTCCGCGGTCTCGCCGATCACCACGCCCATGCCGTGGTCGATGAACACGCGCCGACCGATCACCGCGCCGGGATGGATCTCGATGCCGGTGAGAAAACGGCTGACGTGGCTCACGAAACGTCCGAGCCAGAACAGCCGCTTCTTCCAGGCCGCGTGTGCGAGACGGTGGAACATCAGCGCATGCACGCCCGGGTAACAGGTGAGCACCTCCAACGTGGAACGGGCTGCGGGATCGCGCTCGCGAACGCTGGCCAGGTCTTCACGCAGGTGGGCGAACATGCTGTCGGGTCTCCGGGGACGGTGGATTGAGCAAAACGGCTGACGAAAACGACGGATGAACACGGCGCGGCGAACCGGCGGACCGAACGACCGCCGCCGGCCCGCCGCAGGCAATGTCCGACTATTTTAATCGACTTTACGTTGAAAGCTAGAGAGCATGCCGCGCAGGATGCCCACCTCTTCCTTTTCGAGGCGGACGCGACCGAACAGGCGGCGCAGGCGCGGCATCAGGCGGCGCGGGTTGGCCGGCTCGTGAAAACCGCTCTCGGTCACCGCCCGCTCCAGATGCTCGAAGAAGCCCTCGACCTCGTCGTGGGTCGCGGGTTGCGGCTGGGGATCGCCTTCGTAGACCGGCGCCGGCTGCAGCGCGGCCATGCGCAGCTCGTAACACAGCAGTTGCACCGCGGCGCCGAGGTTGAGCGAGGAAAACGCCGGATTGGTCGGAATCGTCACCGGCATCGCGCACAGGCCGACCTCCTCGTTCGACAGCCCGCTGGTCTCGTTGCCGAACACCAGCGCAACCTCGCCGCGCGCTGCCCAATCCACGATTTCGGTGGCGGCCGCGCGCGCGGCGCGGCGCGGCAGGCTCAGTTCGCGGCGGCGTGCGGTGACCGCGGCAGCGAGCACGGTGCCGGCGAGCGCCTCTTCGAGGGTGGCGACCACACGCGCCTGCTCGAGCACGTCGGTGGCGCCCGAGGCGCGCGCCTCGGCCACCGGATCGGGAAAGGCCGCCGGCGCCACCAGCCACAGCTGCGACAGTCCCATGGTCTTCATCGCCCGTGCCGCGGCGCCGATATTGCCCGGATGACTGGGATGGGAGAGGACGATGCGGACGCGGTCGAGCGCAACATCGCCGTTCATATTAAAATTCACCGTTTTTCGTACCTGATCGTGACGGGGCGCCTCGCCCCCGAGCGTTCACCTGTCGAGGCCGCTCCGCATGCATCCCATCCTGAATATCGCCGTGAAGGCCGCCCGTCGCGCCGCGACCGTCATCAACCGGGCCGCGAACCAGCTCGACCAGCTCACCGTCGAGGCGAAGTCGCCGAACGATTTCGTCACCGAAATCGACCGCGCGGCCGAGAGCGCCATCATCGAAGTGCTGCGCGACGCCTATCCGGGGCACGGGATTCTAGCAGAGGAGTCCGGCGAACTCGGCGCTGCCAACGGCGCCGACAGCGAGTTCGTGTGGATCATCGACCCGATCGACGGCACCACCAACTTCATCCACGGCTTCCCGCAGTACGCGATCTCGATCGCGCTCACCAAGAACGGCGTGCTCGAACACGGGCTGATCTTCGACCCCAACCGCAACGAGCTGTTCACCGCCTCGCGCGGCAGCGGCGCCTACCTCAACGACCGCCGCATCCGCGTGTCGCGCCGCCTGCGCCTGAACGAGGCGCTGATCGGCACCGGCTTCCCGTTCCGCACCTTCGACAAGGTGGACGCCTACCTGGCGATGTTCCGCGAGCTCACGCAGAAGACCGCCGGTATCCGCCGTCCGGGCGCGGCCTCGCTCGATCTCGCCTACGTCGCCGCCGGCCGCCTCGACGGCTTCTGGGAAATGGGTCTGGCGCCGTGGGACATGGCCGCCGGCGTGCTGATGATCCAGGAAGCGGGCGGTCTGGTGTCCGACTTCGCCGGCGAAGCCAACTTCATGACCACCGGCAACGTCGTCGCCGGTACGCCGAAGATCTTCGGCCAGCTGCTGCCCATCATCCAGTCCTACCGTCCGGACAACCTGCAGGCCTGACCGCCGCATGCGGCGCCCGCGCTCAGCGCGGGGGCGCCGCCAGGCGCGCGAGCATCGCGCGCAGCGCGCGGATCTGCCCGCCCTCGCGGGTGGCGTAATCCGCGCCGCTATATCCCCACCAGTCCCAGCATCCCTTGGGGTTGTACACCCAGCGCCAGGAACCAAAGGCGAAGCCGCTGCGCGGCCGCACCTGCGGATAGAGCACGATGAGGCGGTTGGCGTCGGCCCATTCGTTGTAGCCCGCGCCCTCGACGAAACGCCGCCCGATCTGCGCCTCGCCCTGCCGGCAGCCGTGCAGCGCCAGATGCACGCGGCAGCCGCCGTCGCGGCAGCCCGGCGGCACATAGACGTAGCCCTGCCCGGCGAGGCTGAGGTCGAAGGCATCGCCGGCGACGAAGGGACGCTGATCGAACGCGAGCAACTCGCCCGCCGGCCGTGCGACGCGCGGCGCGAGCGGCCCCAGCAGATGGGCGAGCAATTCGCCCGCGGCATCGAACTCGCCGCAGCGGTTGATGAAGGGCGGCGCCGAAGTCGCGCAGGCATTGGCTTGCGGATCGGCGACCGAGATCATCGCGTGTCCGGCGCCGGGTACCTTGACCGCGCGCAGCGCGCCTTCGGCCAGCGTCGCCCGGTAAAAGGCAGCGAGCGCGTCGACCACCGCCGGCGCCACGGTTTCGTCGGCCTCGCCGGACAGCACCCAGGCGCGGTCGTCGCCCAGCCCGGCGGGCGGATCGATCATCCCCGCACGCGCCCTCGCCTCGATGCGCGCCCGCGTCCGCGCCACATCCGCCACCTGCGCGGGCGCGCTCGGCGCCATGCAGTCGTCGAGCGCGCGCCACATGCTGCCCTCCGCGCACTCGTAAGGCCCGCCGGCGAGCACGCCGACACCGCCGACCCGCGCCGAATGCGCAACCTGGAACTGCACCGCCATGAAACCGCCGGACGAAATGCCCGACACCGTCACCCCCGTATCGAGCGCACCGAGCGCGGGCAGCGGCGGCGCGGCCTGCGCGGCGAACGCCAGCCCGAGGCCGGCGGCGACGGCGAACGCGCGCCAACGCAGACGCACGCGGATCAGCATGGACATGGACATGGACATCGATCAAGCTCCTTGCATGAGCACGCCCGCCACGATACCGGAGGACGACGCCGGCAGCGCGCCGGCTTCACACCGCCTCTCCCCACCCCGCGTTCATGCCGGCACCGCCTCGGCCGCCACGCGGCACGGCAGGCGCATTTCGAAGCAGGCCCCGGGCCCGTCGTCCGGCGCCGCCAGGCAACGCACCTCGCCGCCATGGCGACGCGCCAGCTCGCGCGCCAGATGCAGACCGAGGCCGGTGCCCGGCCGGGCGCCGACCGCCGCGCCGCGGTAGTACTTCTCGAACACGGCTTCCCGCTCCGCAGCCGGCACGCCGGGTCCGTAATCGCGCACCCGGATCGTCACCTCGTCCTGCGCGCGCGCCACGGCGACCTCGACCGGGCGCTCCGCCGGCGAATACTTGAGGGCGTTATCGACCAGGTTCGACAGCGCCACCCCGAGCAGCTTGGCATCGCCGACGAGCTCCACCGGCGCATCCGGCAGGCGCAGGCGGACCCGCCCACTGTCGTCGTGGCGGCCATACACGCCTTCGAGCTGCGCGCACAGATCGAAACGCTCCGCGCGCAGCGGCTGGGTCGAAGAGTTGAGGCGATCGTCGCTCAGCAGGTTGTCGATGAGCGCGACCATCCGCGACACGTTGCGCATGATCTTGTCGATCTGCGGCAGCAGCGCCGGCGCTTCGGCGCCGAGCACGCGCACCAGACGCTGGCCGGCCATGTGGATCACGGTGAGCGGGGTGCGGAACTCGTGCGAGGCCATCGACAGGAACTGGCGCTGCACGCGGGCGGCATCGCGTTCGCCACGCAGCGCGCGCTGCAACTCGGCCTCCACGGCCTTGCGCTCGATCGCCTCGCGGACGAGCTGGCGGTTCGCCTGCTCGAGCGCGCGGGTGCGTTCCTCGATGCGGCGCCCGAGCACGTCTTCCGCCTCGCGTGCCATGCGCAGGGTCTCGCCCTGCATGCGCTGGCGCTCGCGCTCGGCACGCCAGGCCAGGCGGGCGAGCACGGCGTTGAGCAGCACCATATGCACCAGCCCGCAGGCATGAAGCAGCAAGTCGTGGCGCACCGGCGGCACCGCGCCGGCGGTGACCACGAGCAGACTCAGGATGAGCGGCATGAAAGCGACCACGTAAAGCCGGCTGTCGGCATGGCGCAGCGCACTCAGCCCGGCGGCGGCCATCAGGGTGAGCACCTGCGCCAGCACCGTGCCGCGCAGCAGCAGACCCACCAGTTGGCCATCGGCCTGGAAGGCGGCGGCGAGCAGCACCACCCCGTGCGCACCGAGCAAGGCCGCATGGATGCGCTGCAGGCGCGGAAAGCGCGCACGCAGCCGGAACACGCGCGCCATGAACATCGCCCCGACCACGAAGGTCGCCGCCGAGGTCACGCGCAGCAGCCAGCGGCTCGATGCCTGGTCCAGATCGGGCAGCCATTGCGCGCCATAGCCCGAGGTCGAGAACGAGAACCAGCCAAAGAGCAGCAGCGCCGCTGCATACCAGGCATGCAGCGGGTCGCGCAGCCAGAACCAGAACATCGCGTTGATCACCGCGACCAGCACGACCACGCCCAGATAGAAGCCGAACAGACCGTAATCGAGCGCGATGGCCTCGACGATCTCGCCGGCCTGCCATAGCGCTAAATTGACCGGGCCGAAGGCCTCCGGGGTCAGGCGCAGGTAGAAAAGCTCGGACTCGGCCGCGGGCAGGTCGAGCAGGAACGCGAACCCGCGATAGGGCAGATCGCGCTCACCGAACGGCTTGCCCAGCCCTTGCTCGCTCGCCTGCCAGCCCCCCGCGCGCTGGCGGTACAGCGTGGCGCTCTCGAGAAACGGCGGCAGCACCGAAAGCGCCCACACCGGCGGCACCTTCTCGTCGCGGCTCAGGCACAGGCGGAACCACAGCGCACGCACACCGTAACCGAACACCGCGCGCGCCGGCGTCGGCGCAAACGCGTTCCCGGGCATGGCAGCGACCTCGTCGATGGTGAGCATGCCGGAGCGGTCGGCAAGGAGGGTGAGACTGCCCTCGAACGACGCAGCCGCGCGCCCAGCATCGACCGCCGCCGGACGTTGGTCGCCGCAGGCCGCAGCGGCATGGGCGGCAGCGTGGGCCGCGCCGAGCAGCAGGGCCAGGAATACCAGCCCACGCCAGAACCAACCGTCCCAATCCCGCCCCCACCAGGCAACCATCATCGCCACAGCCCCCCGCTGCGCGCGGGGCCGCGCCGGCGCTGCAAGCACGGCGAGCCGGCGGCGGAGGTGGAGCGGGTGGAGCAAAGGCAGGACGTCATCGGCCAAATGACGGCGAGGATAGCCGATTCCCGCCCTGCGCGAAGGGCCGCGATGCCTTGCACGGCACGTGCGCTTTGATTGAGCACGGCTCGGCCCGCATCGACTACCCAATAAGTCACGCCCGACGCCACTTGTTAGTCAGCGTGAGTATTCGGAAAGAATTCGTGAGCAAGCCATACGGCGTATTTCCATAGCATCGCACGGACTCGACCATCGGCGGCGGCACGGCATCACCGTAACTGGGCTCTCGTTCTCCACGACAGGCGCCCCGTTGCCGCGGAACCGCCCGACCACACACAGAAACTGGAGGAAGATCCGTGCAGCTTCGCCCCCCGCTCCGTCGCACCCCACAGCGCCCGCGCCCGCAGGCACGCCACCTCGCCACCGCCTTCGCCGGGCTCGCGCTCGCGGCGTGGGGCGGGCACGCCCTCGCCGAAGGCAGCCGTTCGCTGTATCCGGAGGGCTACTTTCTCGGCGAGACCGGCCACGACAGCGCGAACGGCAACGCCGGCCGCGCGCCGATGAACCTGGCCGCCAACGTTTATGGCAGCAAGGTGCGCGCCCGCACCTTCCTCTATGTTTACCTGGAGGCCGGCGAGACCCTCGCCCTCGGGCGCAGCTCTACCGGCGACATCACCGTCTATTCTCCCGATACCAATTTCGGCCCCAAGGGCAACGAGAACCCGAGCGGCGGCACCTCCCAGACCTTGTCCGTCTCCGGCAGCACCGGCCTGATCGACACCCGCGCCAAGGAAATCGCCGGCCCCCTGCCCGCACCTGGCGGGTACACGCCGCTGACTTTCACCGCGGCCACCACCGGTATCCACGGCATCCTGTTCAGCGGCTCGAGCGAAATCCCGATGTGGGATGCCACCGTCCTGGACGGTGGCAGCGTCGTCGACGGCCGCCTGTTCACCTACGCCTATGCCGGACGCACCGGCGACAACAACAACGCCCCAGCGGGGGAAGTCGATCCAGACAATCGAAAACGCCTGTACTCCACCCAGTATTACGTCACCGCCGACGGCTACCGTTACAAACAGGAGTTGAAGGGCCTCGACCCCAATGCCTTCGTGCTCTACGCCAACTCGCTGGGCTTTCTCGACGGCGTCAACCCGCTGTACAAGGACGTGGTCGGCAACGACAACTACCTCGCCAACCTGCAGGGCGCGGCCGACGGCATCGCCCTGCAGTCGCCCGAATACCCGCTGTTCTTCAGCGACGCGATGAGCGCCCCCGGGATCAACGACACCCTCACCGCGCTCGGCATCCCGCTCAGCCCGCCGCTGCCGCAGATCAGCGACGTCGGTTTCATCTACCCGGCGGCGAACACCGCCCACACCTACGTCGGCCTCGGCGGCACGATCTATTTCACCGCCACCGACGTCACCACCTACGAGATCATCCTCAGCGCCGACGGCATCGACTACGACAAGACCAACCTGGCCAACCGCGTGCTCACCGGCGTCGCCCAGCCCGGTCGCAACGAGGTGATCTGGGATGGCCGCGCCGCGAACGGCCTGCCCTTTGCCGAAAAGACCACCGGCGGCTACGAGTTCCAGATCGTCGGCCGCAACGGCGAGGCCCACTTTCCGTTCCTCGACGCGGAGAAGAACTTCAACGGCGGCCCCATCGTCACCAAGCTCAACCCCCACGCCGACCTGGTCACCTGGAACTCGCCGACCCGCGTGCACTACGACGATCGCGCCTACCGCACGCGCAACGGCAACACCACGGTGGGCTACATCGCCCCCGACGGCACCTTGGGGCATCTGTGCGGCGGCGATCTCCTCAACCTCGGCACTCTCGTCAGTCCTCACATCACCACGCCTTACCAGGCCGTTGACGGCGTCGACAGCGATTACGCCGACCCCGCCTACGGCACGGCCAGCGACGG
Source organism: Pseudomonadota bacterium (assembly GCA_023459095.1). Lineage (GTDB taxonomy): Bacteria > Pseudomonadota > Gammaproteobacteria > Burkholderiales > Rhodocyclaceae > JAEWVQ01. The sequence continues at coordinate 12,690 of JAEWVQ010000091.1, forward strand.
CACGCCGCGCTACGCGCGCTACTGGGGCGGCACGGGTGCAAACACGACCGGCTGCGGCACCAGAACCGAATTCGCCGACAAGATGGGGCTCGATCTGTGGGTGCTGGAGCAAGCCGCTCCGGTCGGGCCGCTCAGCGGCTTCCTGATCTTCGACAGCACCGACGTCACCACCCGCGTCACCGCGCCGTCGAGCGCCGCGCCCGGCGCCACCGTGGTCGCGCAGATCGAATTCGGCAACGTCGGCTCCAGGACTGCCACCGGCGTCACCTACCAGGCAACGCTGCCTGCCGGCCTCGGCGGCGTGACCTGCGCCGCCGCCACCTGCACCTATGACCCGGCCAGCGGCGCGCTGGCGATCAGCGGCCTGCCCGGCTCGTTGAGCCCCGGCCAGTGGCTGCCCGCGGTGACCGTGAGCTACCCCGGGCCCGCCAGTGGCACGGCAACGCTGACCTCGACCATCACCACCGTCGATCCGCAGGCCCCCACTCCCGGCCACGCCACCGACACCGCCAGCGCCGGCACCACGGTCGGCGGCGCCGCGACCACCGCCGACGTCAGCGCGGAAATCTCCCCGCCGGCGACCGCCGTGGTCGGTCAGCCCGTGTTCGTGCCGGTCACCTTCCGCAATTTCGGCCCGCTCGATGCCGCAGACGTCAGCTATCAGCTCCAGCTCCCGCCCGGCACGGCCGGCATCAGCTGCTCCGCCCCCGCCCTCTGCGCCCCGATCGCGCCCGACGGCACGGTTGCGGTGACGCTGCCCGGCACGCTCGCGGCCGGCACCAGCCAGAGCTTCGTGCTCACCTACCAGGCCCCGGGCGAACCGGGAAGCGTCCCCAGTCGCGCCACCATCGCCACCACCACGGCGGAAACCAGCGCCACCAACAACGTCGCCAACGGCATGACCTACGTGATGGCCGCCGCCGGCGCCACCGCCGACGTCACCGTGAGCATCTCGCCGCCGGCCACCGCCGACGCCGGCAGCACGGTCACCGTGCCGGTGGTGTTCGAAAACAAGGGCCCAGCCGCGGCGACCGATGTGAGCTACAGCGTGACCGTGCCGGCAGGCATCAGCGTGAACTGCACCCCGGGCTGCACGCAGATCGGCACCACGGTGACCTGGCCCAGCAGCACGCTCGGCAACGGCGAGAAATTGACCCCGAGCTTCACCTACACCGCGCCGACGAGCGGCCCGGTGACGGTTGCCGCCAGCGTCGGCACCAGCACGACGGAGAGCAACGCCGCCAACAACAGCGCCAGCGCGGCTACGGCGATCACCAGCCCGGACCTCGTCACCACGATCGGCGCGATCCCGCCCGCGGCGCCCGGACAGACGGTGAATGTGCCGGTGACCGTGACCAACCAGGGCGACGGCACCGCCACCGGCGTGACTTACCAGGTCACGCTGCCGCCGGGCCTCACCGGCGTCACCTGCAGCGGCGGCGCGACCTGCAGCTACGACCCGGCAACCGGGATCGTCACCGTCACCGGCCTGCCCGGCACGCTCGCCCCCGGCGCCTCGACCAGCTACACCGTGCAGTACACCGCGCCCGCAAGCGGTGTTTCGGTGAGCGCGCGCGCCGATACCGCGAACGACACCAATCCCGCCAACAACGAGGCGAGCCGGAGCGCGAGCGCGCACATCGCAGCGGTCCCGGCGCTCGGCCCCGTGGGATTGTTGTCGCTGCTCGCCGGCGTTGGCCTGCTCGGCGGCCTGCGACGCCGTAAGCAAGGCATCCGTTAAGAACGGGCGCATGCGGCATGTAGAATGGAAACCGGCCCTGCAAAGGGCCGGTTTTTCGTTCCCGTTCGAGATTCATGTTCGCTGTTCCCTGTTTCAGGACGCCGAGACCCCCATGAACACAGCGCCCGCCCTCCGGCATGCCTCCCGCCACCTTGCCCCGCACCGAATGGAGGGCTGCCGATGACCCCGCCGGCCTTCAGCATCATCGGCGGCTTTTTCGTGCGCGCCCTGTTCTGGCTCGCCCCCGCCCTCACCCTGTGGTATCTGGCGCGCGAGTGGGTCGTGGTCCCGGTGGCCTGGCTCAGCGAGACCGTCATGCGCCACACCTTTCCGCTGTGGGTGACGGGTAGCGAACTCGAGGGCACGACCCAGTTTCTTCTGACTTCAATTCCTGTAATCCGCAGCGGTCAGCTCGGGGAGCTCATCCCTAGCGCCCCCGTCTTGTCGTATTGCTATGGTCTGCCGCTATTCGCAGCGCTTTTGTTGGCGGCACAAGCGCGAGGAGTCTGGTGGAAGCTGCCTTTGGGGGCGCTGCTGCTGTTGCCATTCCAGACTTGGGGAGTCTGCTTGAACTGGTTGCTCTCAGTTGCGGTCCATGGCCACGAATTCACGGCGGCATTCACTCGCTTTTCGGCCGTCCAGGTGAACCTGGTCGCAATCGGCTACATGCTCGGCAACCTGCTGCTGCCGGTACTCGCCCCGCTGCTGCTGTGGCTCCATCTCGAGCGCCGCTTCATCACCCTGATCGCCGTCGATGGGGCGATGGAGCAACTGCGGCAGCGCTGATGCACCGCCCACTGCCA
>JAEWVQ010000092.1 GCA_023459095.1 Pseudomonadota bacterium
AGCTGCGGTAGTCGGCGTTGATCTTGACGTAGTCGTAGGAGAAGTCGCAGGTCCACACCGTGGCCGCCGCTGCGCCGCGCGCAAGATCGATGCGCACGGTGAGTTCGGCGTGGGCCATGATGCGCGCCCCGGCCTCCTCGGCGTAGGACGCCGCGCGCCCGCCGTGTTCGGCGACAAGCACGGTCTCCTGCGGATTGCCGAGCCACACCCGCAGGCGGGCGACGTCGAGGTCGGCGATGCCGGAATAGCCGATCGCGGCGAGGATGCGCCCGAGATTGGGGTCGGAGGCGAAAAATGCGGTCTTCACCAGCGGCGAGTGCGCCACGGCATAGGCCACCTTGCGGCATTCCTCGCGGTCGGCACCGCCTTCGACGGCGATGGTCATGAACTTGGTCGCGCCTTCGCCGTCGCGCACGATGGCCTGGGCGAGCGCGACCGAGACGTCGATGAGCGCGCCGCGCAGGGTCTGGAAGTCGGCGGATGCGGCATCGGTGATTTCGGCGTTGCCGGCCTGACCGGTGGCGATGACGATGAACGAGTCGTTGGTCGACGTGTCGCCATCGACGGTGATGCTGTTGAACGACAGGTCGGCGGCCTCGCGCACCACCGCATCGAGCAGGGCCTGGTCGATCGCCGCATCGCAGGCGACGAAACCGAGCATGGTCGCCATGTTGGGCTTGATCATGCCGGCGCCCTTGCTGATGCCGGTGACGGTCACCGTGCGCCCGCCGATCTCGACGCGCTTCGACACCGCCTTGGCGAGCGTGTCGGTGGTCATGATCGCGTGCGCGGCGGCATGCCAGCCGTCGGCGCGCAGGTCGGCGACCGCGCGCGGCAGCCCGGCGACCAGCCGGTCGACCGGCAGCGGCTCGAGGATCACCCCGGTGGAGAACGGCAGCACCTGCTCGGCGGCGATGCCGAGCTGCGCGCCCAGCGCCTCGCAGGTCGCGCGCGCGTTGGCGAGCCCGGCTTCGCCGGTGCCGGCGTTGGCGACCCCGGTGTTGATCAGCAGCGCGCGGATGCCGCCCTGCGGCAGATGGGTCTTGCACAGCTGCACCGGTGCGGCGCAGAAGCGGTTCTGCGTGAACACGCCGGCGACCCGGCTGCCCGGCGCGAGCTCGATCACGGTGAGGTCGCGGCGGTTCGCCTTGCGGATGCCGGCCTCGGCGACGCCGAGACGGACGCCGGCCACCGCATGCAGGTCGGCGGCGCTGGGGGTGGTGTAGTTGACGGCCATGGATGACTCCCGATCAGTTCAGCTTGCCGTGGCAATGCTTGTACTTCTTGCCCGAACCGCAGGGGCAGGGATCGTTGCGCCCGGCCTTCGGTGCGGCCTGCACCGGCTGCTGGCCCTGCGCGGCGCTGGCCGCGCCCAGCGCCTCGTCGTAGTCGGCGTGGTGGTACTGCACGTTCTCCAGCTCGGCGGGGGCTTCGGCCTCCTCGAGCTGCGCCTCGGTGCGGATCTGCACCGTCATCAGCAGCTTGGTGACATCGACGCGCACCGCGTCGAGCAGGGCCTCGAACAGCTCGAAGGCCTCGCGCTTGTATTCCTGCTTCGGATTCTTCTGCGCGTAGCCGCGCAGGTGGATGCCCTGGCGCAGGTGGTCGAGCGCGGCCAGGTGCTCGCGCCAGTGCGTGTCGAGGCTCTGCAGCATGACGTTGCGCTCGAACTGGTGCCATGCGCCCTGATCGACATTGGCGACCTTGGCGGCGTAGGCCTCGTCGGCGGCAGCGAGGACGCGCTGCAGAATCACGTCATCGTCGAGATTGGGCTCGGCCTTCAGCCACTCGGCGAGCGGCAGGCGGAGCTGGAAGTCGGCGGCGAGCGCGGCTTCCGCGGCGGCGATGTCCCACTGGTCCTCGACGCTGTCCACCGGCACATGGACGCGGAAGGCGTCGGTGAGCACGCCGTGACGCATCGCGCCGATGGTCTCGGAAATGTCGTCGGTTTCGAGCAGTTCGTTGCGCTGCTGGTAGATCACCTTGCGCTGGTCGTTGGCAACGTCGTCGTACTCGAGCAGCTGCTTGCGGATGTCGAAGTTGCGCTGCTCGACCTTGCGCTGCGCCGACTCGAGCGAACGCGTCACCATGCCGTGCTCGATGGCCTCGCCCTCCGGCATCTTCAGGCGCACCATGATCGCGTTCAGGCGCTCGCCGGCGAAGATCTTCATCAGCGGATCTTCGAGCGACAGGTAGAAGCGGCTCGAGCCCGGGTCGCCCTGGCGGCCGGAGCGCCCGCGCAGCTGGTTGTCGATGCGCCGCGATTCGTGGCGTTCGGTGCCGATGATGTGCAGGCCGCCGGCGGCGAGCACCTGGTCATGCACCTTCTGCCATTCGGCGCGCATGGTGACGATCTTCGCCTCCTTGTCGGCCTCGGGCACGCTCGGGTCTTCGCGCAGCTGCGCGACCGGCTTCTCGATGTTGCCGCCGAGCACGATGTCGGTGCCGCGGCCGGCCATGTTGGTGGCGATGGTGACCACACCGGGGCGCCCGGCCTGGGCGACGATCTGCGCTTCGCTGTCGTGCTGCTTGGCGTTGAGCAGCTGGTGCTCGATCTTCGCCTTCTTCAGCAGATTCGACAGGTACTCGTTGGTCTCGATCGAGGTCGTGCCGACCAGCACCGGCTGGCCGCGCTTGACGCAATCCTGGATATCGGCAATGACCGCGTCCCACTTTTCCTTCGCGGTGCGATAGACCTTGTCGTTCTCGTCCTTGCGCTGGGTGGGCTTGTTGGTCGGCACCACCACGGTTTCCAGCCCGTAGATGGAGTGGAACTCGAAGGCCTCGGTGTCGGCGGTGCCGGTCATGCCGGCGAGCTTGCCGTACATGCGGAAGTAGTTCTGGAAGGTGATCGAGGCGAGCGTCTGGTTTTCGGCCTGGATGCGCACGCCTTCCTTGGCCTCGACCGCCTGGTGCAGGCCGTCGGACCAGCGCCGGCCGGCCATCAGGCGGCCGGTGAATTCGTCGACGATGACGACCTCGCCGTTCTGCACCACGTAGTGCTGGTCCTTGTGGTACAGGGCGTGCGCGCGCAGCGCGGCGTAGAGGTGATGGACGAGCAGGATGTTGCCCGGCTCGTAGAGACCGGCGCCCTCGGCGAGCAGCCCCATGCGCACGAGGATCTGCTCGGCGTTCTCGTGGCCCTGCTCGGTGAGCAGCACCTGGTGCGCCTTCAGGTCGACGGTGTAGTCGCCGGGTTCGGTGACGTCGTCCTTGGGATCGAGCCCACCTTCCTGGCGCTTCAGCAGCGGCGCGACCTGGTTCATCTTCAGGTAGAGCTCGGTGTGGTCCTCGGCCTGGCCGGAGATGATCAGCGGCGTGCGCGCCTCGTCGATGAGGATGGAATCGACCTCGTCGACGATCGCGAAGTTGAGCGCACGCTGCACGCGCTCGCCGGTCGCATAGACCATGTTGTCGCGCAGATAGTCGAAGCCGAACTCGTTGTTGGTGCCGTAGGTGATGTCGGCGGCGTAGGCGGCCTGCTTCTCGGCATGCGACATGCGCGACAGGTTGCAGCCCGTGGTGAGGCCGAGGAAGCCGTAGATGCGCCCCATCCAGTCGGCGTCGCGGCTGGCGAGATAGTCGTTCACGGTGATCACGTGCACGCCCTTGCCCGAGAGCGCGTTGAGGTAGGCCGCCAGCGTCGCCACCAGGGTCTTGCCTTCGCCGGTGCGCATCTCGGAGATCTTGCCGTCGTGCAGCACCATGCCGCCGATGAGCTGGACGTCGAAGTGGCGCATGCCATGCACACGCTTGCCGGCCTCGCGGACCACGGCGAAGGCCTCCGGCAGGAGCGCGTCGAGGGCTTCGCCGTCGGCGACGCGCTGCTTGAATTCCGCGGTCTTGGCGCGCAGCGCCTCGTCGGACAGGGCGGAGATCTCGGGCTCCAGCGCGTTGATCTTGCGGACGTTCTGGGAGTACTGGCGGATCAGGCGGTCGTTGCGCGTACCGAAGAGTTTCTTGAGAAGGCCGGAGATCATGTTTTGGGTTCGACGTCGATTCGGCAAAACGCCGAGTTTATCATGTCGGACTAGCCCGCCCCATTACCTTCCCCCACCCCCGGACATGAGCCAGCTCCTACAACGCTTTCTCGGCAGCGGCGACGCCCTCGCCCGCCTGCAGGACCATGCCGCCCGCCTGCGCCGGCTGCAGCGCGTGCTCGAACGCGCGCTGTCGCCGCAGCTCGCCGCCGCGTGCCGGGTCGCCAACCTGAAGGACGACACCCTGGTGATCGCCGCCGACGGCGGCGCCGTCGCGGTGCGGCTCAAGCAGATGGCGCCCAGCATCGTCGAGCACTTCACCCAGGCCGGCCACCCGCTGCGCGACATCAAGATCAAGGTATCGACCCCGCAGCAACTGCCGTGGCAGCGCGCCCCCACCGAGCGCCACATCTCCGCGAACGCGCGCACCAGCCTCACCGATTTCGCCGCCACCCTGCCCGCGGACTCCCCGCTGCGCGCCTCGCTCGAACGTCTCGCGCGGCGCAGCCGGGAGTGAACCCCGGCCGCCCCCTGCTCACACCAGCGGCACCAGCACCCGCTCGAGCGCGAACAAGGCAAGGATGACGCACAGCACGACCACGCCGACCCGGAACATCTTCCACGCCCACAGCCGGTAGCGCGGATTGCCGGTGAGCAGCCACAGCACCAGCGCGCCGCCGATACCAAGTATCACGAACAGCACGAGCAAGCGCAGGATCAGCATGGGCGGCGGATGCTGCGAAGGGCGCGCTCAGAACGCCGGGGCGGCGGCGTACGCGGGATCGGCGAACTGGTGGGCGACCGCCGCGGGAGTCGCGGCGTCGCGTTCGAAGCTGACGATTTCCCACGCCGAGGCATCTTCGAGCAGCACGCGCAGGATCTGGTTGTTGAGCGCGTGGCCGGCCTTGTGCGCGGAATACGCGGCCAGCAGGGGATGGCCGCACAGGTAGAGATCGCCGATGGCGTCGAGCACCTTGTGCTTGACGAACTCGTCGCCGTAGCGCAGGCCGTCGGCATTGAGCACGCGGTACTCGTCCATCACGATCGCGTTTTCCAGGCTGCCGCCGAGCGCGAGCCCGTTGGCGCGCATGAACTCGACGTCCTGCATGAAACCGAAGGTGCGCGCGCGGGCGACGTCGCGCACGTAGGAATGGGTGGCGAAATCGACCTTCACCGCGGTCGCGGTGCTGTCGATCGCAGGGTGGTTGAAGACGATGGAGAACTCGAGGCTGAAGCCGTCGTACGGATCGAGGCGCACCCACTTGTCGCCCTCGCGGTACTCCACCGCCTTCTTCACGCGCAGGAACTTCTTCGCCGCCTTCTGCTCTTCGATGCCGGCGGATTGAAGCAGGAACACGAAGGGGCCGGAGCTGCCGTCGAGGATGGGGATCTCGGGCGCGTCGACATCGACGTGCAGGTTGTCGATGCCCAGCCCGGCGAGCGCCGACATCAGATGCTCGACGGTGCCGACCTTCTCGCCGCCCTTCTCCAGCCCCGAGCACATGCGCGTATCGCACACCGCATAGGGGTCGGCGGGCAGGTCGAGGGGCGGATCGAGATCGACACGGCGGAAGACGATGCCGGTGTCCGGCGCCGCCGGACGCAGCACAAGATTGACCTTGCGCCCGCCGTGCAGACCGACGCCCGTCGCCTTCACCACCGATTTGAGAGTGCGCTGCCTGATCATCGTCGGAACCTCTTGAGAGCGCGCGATTTTATCATGCCCCCGTCCGCGACCGGACTATCGGGCCGATCGAGTGCGACGATCAGGCGCGGAAACGAACGCAAGCCCCGGACCGGAGGCGGCGGCCCGGGGCTTGCATCGGTCTGCGTCGGCGCCCCACGGCCGACAGCCGCGCGCGAGGCATCGCGCGGATGTCGGCGGTCGCGCCGCGGTCAGTCGGCCTGGCGGCGCAGGAAGGCGGGAATGTCGTAGGTGCCGACCCCGTTCGTGCTCATCGCCTCGACCGTGGTGCGCCGGCCGCTGCGGATCACCGCCGGCACGTCGAGATTGTTCATATCGACGGCGCTGCCGCCCATCGGCCCGTAGGTACCGGTGCCCTGCACCACCTGCATCACCGGCTGGCGCGCGGCGCGCGGCGTACCGAGCCCGGTGGCGACCACGGTGATGCGGATGCGGTCGCCCATGCTCTCGTCGAACACGGTGCCGTACTTGACGAAGGCTTCGGGCGCGGCGAAGGCCTGCACGGTCTTCACCGCGTCGCGCACTTCCGACATCTTCAGCGACTTGCTGGCGGTGATGTTGATCAGCACGCAGCGCGCGCCCGACAGCTCGGTGCCTTCGAGCAGCGGCGACACCGCAGCCTGTTCGGCGGCGATGCGCGCGCGGTCCATGCCCTCGGCCTCGGCCGAGCCCATCATCGCGCGCCCCATCTCGGCCATCGCGGTGCGCACATCCTGGAAGTCCACGTTCACCAGGCCGGGCACATTGATGATCTCGGCGATGCCGCCGACCGCGGAGCGCAGCACGTTGTCGGCGGAGCGGAAGCACTCCTCGAAGCCGGCGTCGTCGCCGAACACGTCGAGCAGTTTGTCGTTGAGCACGACGATCAGCGAATCGACATGGCGGGTGAGCTCCTCGACCCCGCTTTCGGCGACGCGGATGCGGTTCTCGAAATCGAAGGGCTTGGTCACCACGGCCACGCACAGGACGCCCATCTCCTTGGCGATCTCGGCGACCACCGGCGCCGCGCCGGTACCGGTACCGCCGCCCATGCCGCCGGTGATGAAGCACATGTGTGCGCCGTCGAGCGCCTCGGCGATGACCTCGCGCGACTCCATCGCCGCGGCCCGCCCGGCCTCCGGCTTGGAGCCAGCGCCCAGCCCGCTGGTGCCGAGCTGGATCTTGTGCGGCGCCAGGCAGCGCGCGAGCGCCTGCGCGTCGGTGTTGGCGGCGATGAACTGCACGCCCTGCACACCCTCGCGGATCATGTGGTCGACCGCGTTGCCGCCGGCACCGCCCACGCCCACCACCTTGATGATCGTTCCGGTCGGAACCTTCTCGATGATTTCAAACATTTGCCTCGCCTCCTTGATAAACGGCCCTGCCACGCTGCGAACGCCCCGACCGATCCGGACTTAGTACGAACGTCATAGTTTACTACTAAATCCGGGCCGCACCACGGACACTCATTCAAATTGACTGGCGCTCCCGCCCGGTCAGAAATTCTTCTCGAACCACGATTTCATGCGCCCGAAGAACTGCCGCACGCTGCGCGTGTCGCGCGCCTGGATACCGCGCCGGCGCTGCATCATGCCCTCCATCACCAGGCCCATCGCAGCGGCATAGCGCGGCTGGCAGACGACGTCGGCGAGGCCGCCGTCGTACTGCGGCGCACCGACCCGCACCGGCATGTGGAACACGTCCTCACCGAGTTCGACCATGCCGCGCATCACCGCCGAACCGCCGGTGAGCACGATTCCCGACGACAGCAACTCCTCGTAGCCGCTGCGGCGCAACTCGGCCTGCACCAACTCGAACAGCTCCGACACGCGCGGCTCGATCACGTCGGCGAGCGCCTGGCGCGACAGCTTGCGCGGCGGGCGGTCGCCCACCCCCGGCACCTCGATCATTTCCTCGGGGTCGGCGAGTTGGTGCATGGCCACACCGTGGCGGATCTTGATGTCCTCGGCCTCGGAGGTGGGCGTGCGCAGCGCCATCGCGATGTCGTTGGTGATCTGGTCGCCGGCCACCGGCAGCACCGCGGTGTGGCGGATCGCACCCTGCGTGAACACGGCGATGTCGGTGGTACCGCCGCCGATGTCGACGAGGCACACGCCCAGCTCCTTCTCGTCGTCGGTGAGCACCGCGACGCTGGAGGCGAGTGGCTGCAGGATCAGGTCCATGACCTCGAGGCCGCAGCGCCGCACGCACTTGATCACGTTCTGCGCCGCCGACACCGCGCCGGTGACGATGTGCACCTTGACCTCGAGCTTGACCCCGCTCATGCCGATCGGCTCGCGCACACCGCCCTGGCCATCGATGATGAATTCCTGGGTGAGGATGTGCAGGATCTGCTGCTCGGCAGGAATCGGCATCGCGCGCGCGACCTCGATCACGCGTTCGAGATCGAGCGCCGTGACCTCCTTGTCCTTGATCGCCACCATGCCGTTGGAGTTGAAACTCTTGATGTGGCTACCGGCGATCCCGGTATAGACGTCGCGGATCTTGCAGTCGGCCATCAGCTCGACCTCCTGGATCACGCGCGAGATCGCATCGACGGTGGCCTCGATATTCACCACCACGCCGCGCTTCAGGCCGCTGGTCGGCTGGGTGCCGAGGCCGACGACGTTGAGCCGCCCGTCCGGACGCAGCTCGGCGACCATGCACGTGATCTTGGCGGTGCCGATATCGAGCCCGACGATCAGATCCTTGTATTCCTTGCTCATTGCTTGCCTTTCACTGCCGGGTTGCGGTCGGTCGGCGGCGCATCCGCCGGGGTCAATGCAAAACCGCTCGGGTAGCGCAGATCCGCCACCGCGACCTGAATGCCGATGCCGGCGCTGACCGCCGGCCAGGCGGCGACGAAACGCGCCAGACGCTGCTCGATCGGCGCCTTGTCCTGCTCGCGGCCGAGCACGATCACCAGCCCGTTGTCGAGCTTGAGCTGCCAGGCCCCGCGTGCCGACAGGCTGAGCCCTTCGAGCTTCACCCCGAGCGGCGCGAGCACCTGCGAAAAATACGCGTGGCGCTCCAGCAACCACTGCGCCGAACCTTGCGGCCCCGAGAACGACGGCATCGTCGCGTCGCTGGTCGCGGGAAACACCTCGCCCTCGCTGCTCACCAGTTCGCCGCGCGCGCCCTCCCCGGCCGTGGCCTCGCCGGTCACCACCTCGGCCGCGGTCCACCGCGCCACTGCGCGCCGCTCCTCGAAGCGCAACTCGATGCCGTCGGGCCAGCGCCGACGCACTTCGGCCTGCCTGACCCAGGGCAGCTTCTCGAACTCGGCGCGCACCGCATTCAGATCGACGGTGAAGAAATTGCCGTGGAGCGCGGTGCGCGCCACATATTCGAGCTGCGCCTCGGTGACCTCGACCGGCGGCGTCACCACCACCACCTCGCGCAGCGGAAACAGCGGCCGCGACAGGAACCAGGTCACCAGCGCCCAGCCCAGCCCAACCGCGGCAAACAGCAGCAGCAGGTCGGACACCAGATGGAGCAGCGCCGGGCGATGCCACACCCCGGTCTCGGCACGCGCCCGCCCGCCCGCCGCGAGCTCGCGCTGGCGGGGGCTGCGGATCGCGCCACGGACGCGGGCTTCAGCCAAGGCGCGCCCCTTCGAGGATGCGCAGGCACAGGGCTTCGAACGACAGCCCGGCCTGCTGCGCCGACATCGGCACCAGCGAATGCCCGGTCATGCCCGGCGCGGTGTTCATTTCCAGCAGATAGGGACGGCCGTCGGCGGTGAGCATGAGGTCGGCGCGGCCCCAGCCGCGGCAGCCGAGCACGCGCGCGCTCTTCATCACCAGCGCCTGCAGCGCCGCCTCCTGCGCCTCGGGCAGGCCGCAAGGGCAGTCGTAGCGCGTCTCGTCGCCGAAATATTTGTGCTGGTAGTCGTAGTTGCCACCCGGGGCGACGATGCGCACCAGCGGCAGCGCGCGGTCCTCCAGAAATGGCGCGGTGAGTTCGTCGCCGCTGATGAACTCCTCGGCGATCACCAGCGCGTCGTAGCGCGCGGCAAGTTCCCACGCCGCCTTCAGCTGGCCGGCCTCGGTGACCTTGGTGGCGCCCATGCTGGAGCCTTCGTGCGCCGGCTTGACGAAGATCGGCAGGCCGAGTTCGGCGACCACCGCGTCCCAGTCGGTGTCGGCGTCGAGAATCGCGTAGCGCGGCGTGGGCAGGCCGGCGGCCAGCCACACCATCTTGGTGCGCCACTTGTCCATCGCCAGCGCGGAGGCCATCACTCCGCTGCCGGTGTAGGGAATGCCCATCAGTTCGAGCGCGCCCTGCACCGTGCCGTCCTCGCCGCCACGGCCGTGGAGCGCGATGAAGACGCGGTCGTAGCCCTCTTCCTTGAGGATGTGGAGGTCGCGCTCGGCCGGATCGAAGGCGTGCGCATCGACGCCGGCGCCTTGCAGCGCGGCGAGCACCGCGCGGCCCGACATCAACGACACCTCGCGTTCGGCCGACGCGCCGCCGAACAACACCGCAACCTTGCCGAAACCCTGCTTCACACCTGTTCCTCGCTGTTGTTGTCGGGGCCGGCGACCTTGCCCGGCACCGCGCCGATGCTGCCCGCCCCCATCGTGATCACCACGTCGCCGTCGCGCGCCGCGTCCAGGATCGCGCCCGGCATGTCGCCGATGTCTTCGACGAACACCGGCTCGACCTTGCCCGCCACGCGCAGCGCCCGCGCCAGCGCGCGGCCGTCGGCGGCGACCACCGGGGCCTCGCCGGCGGCATAGACCTCGCCGAGCAGCAGCGCGTCGACCGAGGACAGCACTTTGACGAAATCCTCGAAACAGTCGCGCGTGCGCGTGTAGCGGTGCGGCTGGAAGGCGAGCACCAGGCGGCGGCCGGGAAAGGCGCCGCGCGCCGCGGCGAGCGTGGCCGCCATCTCCACCGGGTGATGGCCGTAGTCGTCGATGAGCGTGAAGCGGCCGCCGCCCTGGGCGGGAATCTCGCCATAGCGCTGGAAGCGGCGGCCAACGCCGCGGAACTCGGCGAGCGCCTTGACGATGGCCGCATCGGCCACCTGCAACTCGGTCGCCACCGCGATCGCGGCAAGCGCGTTGAGCACGTTGTGACGGCCGGGCAGATTGAGCTCGATCGGCAGCCGCGTGGTGGTGCCATTGACCCGCACCGCGTCGAACAGCATGCGCCCGCCTTCGGCGCGCATGTTCTCGGCGCGGATGTTGGCGGTGTCGGCAAAGCCGTAGCGCAACACCTGCTTCGACACCAGGGGCAGGATCGAGCGCACGTGCGGATCGTCGTCGCACAGCACGGCCACGCCATAGAACGGCAGGCGCTGCAGGAAATCGACGAAGGCCTGCTGCAGACGCGCGAAATCGTGGCCGTAGGTGTCCATGTGGTCGGCGTCGATGTTGGTAACGACCGAGATCACCGGGCTCAGCATCAGAAAGGAAGCATCGGATTCGTCCGCCTCGGCGACCAGGAAGTCGCCCTTGCCCAGCCGCGCATTGGCGCCCGCGGCGTTGAGCCGGCCACCGATGACGAAGGTGGGGTCCATGCCGCCTTCGGCGAGGATGCTCGCCACCAGCGAGGTCGTGGTGGTCTTGCCGTGGGTGCCGGCGATCGCGATACCCTGCTTGAGCCGCATCAGCTCGGCGAGCATCTGCGCGCGCGGCACCACCGGAATGTGGCGCGCGCGCGCGGCCATCACCTCGGGGTTGTCGTGCTTCACCGCGGTCGAGACCACCAGCGCGTCGGCACCGGCAATGTTGGCGGCATCGTGGCCGCGCACCACGCGCGCGCCCATCGCCTGCAGCCGGCGCGTGACCGCGCTGTCGCCGAGATCCGAGCCGCTCACCGTGTAGCCCTGATTGACCAGCACCTCGGCGATGCCGCTCATCCCGGCGCCACCGATGCCAACGAAATGGATGTGCTTGACCTTGTGTTTCATGTCCTGTCTCCGCCGGCCAGCTGCTCGCAGACCCGGGCCACCGCCTCGGTTGCCTGCGCCTTGGCCTGCGCGCGCGCGTGTTCGGCCATCTGCAGCAATTGCGGACGGTCCAGACTGGCGAGGATGCCGGCCAGTCGTTCGGCGTCGAGTTCGGTTTGCGGCAGCAGGTAGGCGGCGCCGCGATCGGCGAGAAAGCGCGCATTGCCCGACTGGTGATCGTCCACCGCGTGCGGGAACGGCACCAGCAGGCTGGCTGCGCCCACCGCCGCGAGTTCGGCCACGGTGAGCGCGCCGGCGCGGCAGATCACCAGATCGGCCTCGGCGTAGGCCTGCGCCATGTCGTCGATGAAGGGACGCAGGTCGCCCTCCACGCCGGCGCGGGCATACGCCGCGCGCAAGGCCTCGATCTGCTTCTCGCCGGCCTGGTGCACCACCTGCGGACGGCTCGCCGCGGGCAGGCGGGCGAGGGCCTGCGGCACGGTGTCGTTGAGCACCGCGGCACCCAGGCTGCCGCCCACCACCAGCACCTTGAGCGCCCCCTCGCGCCCGGCGAAACGCACCGCCGGCGGCGCCACCGCGGCGATCTCGCCGCGCACCGGGTTACCCACCCAGACCGCCTTCTTCAGCACACCCGGGAAACCGCTCAGCACGCGGTCGGCAACGCCGGCGAGCACGCGGTTGGCGAGCCCGGCCACCGAGTTCTGCTCGTGGAGCACCAGCGGCCGGCCGAGCAGCGCCGCCATCATGCCGCCGGGAAAGGTGATATAGCCCCCCATGCCAAGGACCACGTCCGGGCGCACCCGGCGCAGTTCGCGCAGCGCCTGCCAGAAACCCGACAGCAGATTCAGCGGCAGCAGCAGCTTGCGCATGACGCCCTTGCCGCGCAGCGCGCCGAAACGCACCCAGGCGACGTCGTAGCCGCGCGCCGGAACGATGCGCGCCTCCATGCCGTCCGGGTTGCCCATCCAGACGATGCGCCAGCCGCGCGCGGCGAGCGCCTCGGCGACCGCGATACCCGGAAAGATGTGGCCGCCGGTGCCGCCGGCCATCACCATGAGGGTCTTCATGGCGTCACCCCGCGCTTCATCTGCCGCACTTCCCAATCGACGCGCAACAGGATCGCCAGCGCCAGGCAGTTGGCGACGATGCCCGAGCCACCGAAGCTCATCAGCGGCAGGGTCAGGCCCTTGGTCGGCAGCAAACCCATGTTCACGCCCATGTTGATGAAGGACTGCACGCCGATCCACAAGCCGATGCCCTGCGCCACCAGCCCGGAGAAATAGCGCTCGAGCTTGATCGCCTCGCGACCGATGACGAAGGCGCGCTGCACCAGCAGGGCGAAGAGGCCGACCACCGCGAGCACGCCGACGAAGCCGAGCTCCTCGGCGATCACCGCGAGCAGGAAGTCGGTATGCGCTTCCGGCAGATAGAACAGCTTCTCGACGCTGCCGCCGAGGCCGACGCCGAACCACTCGCCCCGGCCGAAGGCGATCAGCGCGTGCGACAACTGGTAGCCCTTGCCGAACGCGTCCTTCCACGGGTCCATGAAGCCGAGGATGCGTTCGAGGCGATAGGGCGAGCTGACGATCAGGATGACGAAGCCGATCACCGCGGCGACCGCGAGCAGCGCGAACACGCGCACGTTCACCCCGCCGAGGAAGAGCACGCCAAAGGCGATCGTGGTGATGACGACGAAGGCGCCGAAGTCGGGTTCGCGCAGCAGCAGGAAACCGACGAACAGGATCACCACCATCATCGGCAGGAAGCCGCGCATGAAGCTGCCCATGGCGTCGAGCTTGCGCACCGTGTAATCGGCCGCGTACAGCGCAGCGAAAATTTTCATCAGCTCCGAAGGCTGCAGATTCACCGGCCCCAGCGACAGCCAGCGCTGCGCGCCATTGACCTCGCGGCCGACCCCGGGAATCAGCACCACGACCAGCAGCAGCACGCCGGCCACGAACAGCGGCAGCGCATATTGCTGCCACTTCGCCATCGGCAACTGGAAGGCGAGCAGGCCGAGGCCGACGCCGATGGCGAGAAACACCGCGTGGCGGACCAGGAAAAAGTGCGCCTGATGGCCGGTGAAGCGGCTGCCCTCGGCGAACGCGATCGACGCCGAGTACACCATCACCAACCCGAGCAGCAGCAGGGCGACCGCCGACCAGATCAGCAGCAGGTCGAGTTCGCGCGCCGGCGCGCTCGGCCGCACCAGACGGCTGACCGCGCGCGTGGTCTCGTCGCCCGCGCCCGGGCGGCGCGCGGCGAACAGACCGGAGACGGCGGTGGCGAGCTTCATCGCGGCTGCACCTGCGGCAGGCGGCGCACCGCGGCGACGAAGACCTCGGCGCGGTGGGCGTAGTTGCGGAACATGTCGAGACTGGCGCAGGCCGGCGACAGCAGCACCGCATCGCCCGCCTGGGCGAGCGCATCGGCGCGGGCCACGGCGCGGTCGAGATCGGCCGCGTGCTCGAGCGCGGCACCGCTGCCGGCGACCGCGGCCTCGATCCGCGCCGCATCGCGGCCGATCAGCACCACGGCGCGCGCATGACGGGCGACCACGCCGGCGAGCGGCGTGAAATCCTGGCCCTTGCCGTCGCCACCGGCGATCAGCACCACCTTGCGCCCGAGCCCCTCGAGCGCGGCGATCGTGGCGCCCACATTGGTGCCTTTGGAGTCGTCGTAATAGCGCACGCCATCGGCACGCTCGGCGACCAGCTCGACGCGGTGCGGCAGACCGCGGAAGGCGCGCAGGCCGTCGATCAGCCCCTGCGGCGCGAGCCCCAGCCCGCCTTCGCACAGGGCGAGCGCGGCGAGCGTGTTGGCGGCGTTGTGCAGCCCGGCGAGCGGCGAGGCGTCGACCGCGAGCAGGAGCTCGGTGCCGCGCGCGAGCCAGGCGCGGCCGTCGCGCACAAGGATGCCGTAGTCGGCGGCGTGCGCCGGCGCGGCGGTGGAGAAACCGATCACGCGCCGTCCGCCCAGCGCCATCGCCGCCACCCGCGGATCGTCGCGGTTGAGCACCTGCACGCCACGGCCCTGAAAGATCTGTGCCTTGGTGCGGGCGTAGTCGGCGAGGTCGGCGTAACGGTCGAGATGGTCGTCGGTGACGTTGAGCACGGTCGCGGCATCGGCATCGAGCCCGCTCAGGGTTTCGATCTGGAAGCTCGACAGCTCCAGCACCCAGCACTGCGGCAGCGCCCGCCCGGCGTCGAGGCGGTCCATCAGCACGTCGAGCGCGGAGGGGCTGATGTTGCCGGCGGCGACCGCGTCGAGCCCGGCCGCACGCGCGAGCGCGGCGGTGAGCGCGGTGGTGGTGGTCTTGCCGTTGGTGCCGGTGATCGCCAGCACGCGGCAGGCCGCACGCGCCCCGAGTTCGCCAAGCGCCGCGGCAAACAGGCTCATCTCACCGGTCACCGGCAGGCAGCGGCGGCGCGCCTCGGCGATCACCCCGGCGCGCGGATCGAGCCCGGGGCTGACCGCGACCCGTTCGATGCCGTCGAGCACCTCGGCACCGAAGGCGCCGGTGATGAGCTCGGCTTGCGGCGCGACCGCGCGCAGCGCATCGAGCCCGGGCGGTTGCGCACGGCTGTCGGCGACGCGCAGGCGGGCGCCCCGGCGCGCGCACCAGCGCGCCATCGCCAGGCCCGATTCGCCGAGCCCGAGCACCAGAACCGTTTTGCCGTCGAGCGCGCTCATCGCAGTTTCAGCGTGGACAGACCGAACAGCACGAGCATGATGGTGATGATCCAGAAGCGGACCACGACCTGCGTCTCCTTCCAGCCGCTGAGCTCGTAATGGTGGTGCAGCGGCGCCATGCGGAAGATGCGCTTGCCGCCGGTGGCCTTGAAGTACAGCACCTGCAGCATCACCGACAGGGTTT
Organism: Pseudomonadota bacterium; assembly: GCA_023459095.1. Taxonomy (GTDB): domain Bacteria; phylum Pseudomonadota; class Gammaproteobacteria; order Burkholderiales; family Rhodocyclaceae; genus JAEWVQ01. The sequence continues at coordinate 15,462 of JAEWVQ010000092.1, forward strand.
CGGCGACGAACAGCCCGCCCATGATGAAGAGCACGATTTCCTGGCGCACGATCACCGCGATCGTGCCGAGCGCGGCGCCGAGCGCGAGCGCGCCGACGTCGCCCATGAACACTTCGGCGGGATAGGCGTTGAACCACAGGAAACCGAGGCCGGCGCCGCAGATCGCGCCGCAAAACACCGCGAGTTCGCCGGCGCCGGCGATGTAGGGCACGCCCAGGTACTTGGAGAACCCGGCGTGGCCGGCGACGTAGGCGAAGATCGCGAGCGCGCCGGCGACCATCACCGTCGGCATGATCGCGAGACCGTCGAGGCCGTCGGTGAGGTTCACCGCGTGGCTGGTGCCATTGATCACGAAATAGGTCAGAGCGATGAAGCCGAAGATGCCCAGCGGATAGGCCACGGCCTTGAAGAAGGGGACGATCAGTTCGGTCTCGGCGGGCGTGGTCGCGGTGACGCCGAGGAAGATCGCCGCGGCGAGCGCGATCGCCGAGGTCCACAGGTACTTCCAGCGGCTCGCGAGACCCTTCGGGTCGCGGTGCACGACCTTGCGCCAGTCGTCCACCCAGCCCACCGCGCCGAAACCCAGGGTGACGAACAGGGTCACCCACACGTATTCGTTGCGCAGATCACCCCACAGCAGCACGGTGACGCCGATCGCGATCAGGATCAGGGCGCCACCCATGGTCGGCGTGCCGGCCTTGGTGAGGTGCGACTTGGGGCCGTCGTCGCGCACCGCCTGCCCGATCTTCTTCGCCGCCAGCCAGCGGATCACCCCGGGGCCCGCGAGCAGCGAAATCGCCAGCGCGGTGAGGGCGGCGAGCACCGTCCGCAGCGTGATGTAGCCGAAGACGTTGAAGCCGCGGATGTCCTGGCCAAGCCAGAGGGCGAGTTCGAGCAGCATGTCACAAACCGGTGTTTTTCGAAGGGGCGCTATTGTGCAGCGCCGCAAGCGCGTCCGCCACCCGTTCCATGCGCATGAAGCGCGATCCTTTGACCAGCACCACGGCGTCGCCGTCGAGCTGGCCGGCAAGCGCTGCGACCAGGGCGTCGACGCTGGCGAAATGGTGGCCCCCCTCGCCGAAATTGCGCACCGCCACCGCGCTCATCTCGCCCAGCGCGTAAAGCCCGTCGATGCCCTTGCTCTTGGCGTAGCCGCCGATCTCGTCATGGACCTGGGCGCTGCTGTCGCCGACCTCCCCCATGTCGCCGAGCACGAGGAAGGTATGCCCCGGGGTCGCGGCGAGCACGTCGATGCCGGCGCGCACCGAATCCGGGTTGGCGTTGTAGCTGTCGTCGAGGATCACCGCGCCGCGCGGCCCGCTGCGCCGCTGCAGGCGGCCATGGGTGCCGGCGAACGCGGCCAGGCCATCGGCAACCGCGTCGAGCACGGCCCCCGCGGCGAGGCAGGCCGCGGCCGCGCCCACGGCATTGCGCGCGTTGTGCAGCCCCGGCACCTGCAGGCTCAGCGTGCAGGCGCCCTGCGGTGCGCTAAGCGTGAGCTGTGCGCCGAGGCCGTGCAGGGTGCAGACGCCACGCACATCGGCGTCGTGATCGATACCGAAGGTCACAATCCGGCGCCCGGCGTTGTGCGCGCGCCACAGTTCGGCGTGCGCATCGTCGGCATTGACCACGGCGATGCCGTCGGCGCCGAGGCCGTCGTAGATCGTGCCCTTCTCCCGCGCGACCTCGGCGAGCGTACCCAGGCCCTGTAGATGGGCACGCTGGGCATTGTTCACGATGGCCACGGTGGGGCGTGCGAGCCGGGTCAGATAGCCGATCTCGCCGGGATGGTTCATGCCCATCTCGATCACCGCGGCGCGGTGATGGGCGCGCAGTTCGAGGAGCGTCAGCGGCAGGCCGATGTCGTTGTTGAAGTTGCCGCGGGTGGCGAGCACGGCCTCGTCGCCCGCGCCGTCGCGGCGCGCCTGCGCGCGCAGGATCGCCGCGCACATTTCCTTGACCGTGGTCTTGCCGTTGCTGCCGGTGACGCCGATCACGGGCAGCGCAAAGCGCGCACGCCACGCCCCGGCCAGCGTGCCGAGGGCGAGCCGGGTGTCATCGACCACGAGGAGTGGGAGGGCGAGCTCCGGATGCTCTGCCGCCCAGCGCGCATCGACCAGGGCGGCCACCGCGCCGCCCTCGCCGGCGGCGGTGACGAAATCGTGACCGTCGAAACGCTCACCGCGCAGGGCGACGAACAACTGCCCGGGAACGAGCGCCCGGCTGTCGATGCCGACGCTGCTGAAATGCGCTGTGGCGGTGGCGCGCGCGCCATGCGCGGCGAGCACGGCGGCCGCTTCCTGCAGCGTCATCATCGCTTCATCTCCTTGCGATTCCACGCCTGCAGTGCGAGACGCGCCTGTTCGAGATCGGAAAACGGCAAGCGCTGGCCGAGCACTTCCTGGTACGGCTCATGACCCTTGCCGGCCAGCACGACGACGTCGTCGGCTGCGGCCTCGCCGATCGCGATGGCGATCGCCTGGGCGCGATCGACGACGCGCTCGGCGGCCGTGCCTGCGCCGGCGGCGACCGCGTCGATGATCTTCAGCGGGTCCTCGCTGCGCGGGTTGTCGCTGGTGATCACCACACGGTCGGCGAGCTGGCGCGCGACCTCGCCCATCAGCGGACGCTTGCCCGGATCGCGGTCGCCACCGCAACCGAACACGCACACCAGCCGGCCACCGCGCCCCGTGGCCGTGGTCCGCACCGCCTCCAGCACCTTGGCGAGCGCGTCGGGGGTATGCGCGTAATCGATCACCACCAGCGGCTCGCCGACCCCGCCCACCAGCTGCATCCGCCCCTCGGGCGGGGTCAGGCGGGCAGCGACGTGGGTGGCCTCGTCGAACGGCACCCCGCGTGCGAGCAGCGCCGCCATCACCGCGAGCAAGTTGGAAACGTTGAACGGCGCGACCATGCGCACCTCGAGCTCGGCATGGGCCTCGCCCCACAGCGCGGTGAACCGCAGTCCCGCGGGCGAGGCCTGCAGGCGGTCGCCGATCAGCACGCGCCCGCCGCGCAACGCGGCGGCATTGCTCGCGACCCGCGTGTAGCCGATCACCGTCATGCCCTGATCGGCGAGCCGGCGCGCCAGGCTCAGACCGTAGGCATCGTCGAGATTGAGCACGGCGTGGCGCAACCCGGGAAGCGCGAACAGGCGCGCCTTGGCCGCCGCGTAGGCTTCCATGGTGCCGTGGTAGTCGAGGTGGTCACGGCTAAGGTTGGTGAAGATCGCCAGATCGAAGCACGCGCCATTGACCCGCCCCTGGTCGAGGCCGATCGACGACACCTCCATCGCGGTGGCCTGCGCACCGTCGGCGACGAAGCCGGCCAGGGTGCGGTGCAGCTCGAGGGCATCGGGCGTGGTGTTGAGGCCGGCGACGAGCTGGTCGGGAAAGCCGTTGCCGAGCGTGCCGACGATGCCGCAGCGGCAACCGAGCTCGCCGAGCGCGCGCGCCAGCCACTGGCTGACCGTGGTCTTGCCGTTGGTGCCGGTGACGCCGGCCAGCCACAGCGCTTCGGACGGGCGGCCGTGGATCGCATGGGCGAGATGGCCCGCCAGCTCGCGCAGGCCCGCGACCGGAATCGACGGCACCGGCGCGGACTCGGCGTGAAAGCCATCGCCGCTCTCCCACAGCACCGCGGCGGCGCCGGCGGCGATCGCCGCGGGCAGAAAGCGGCGGCCGTCGGTGGCATGCCCCGGCCACGCCGCGAACACGTCGCCGGGCGCGATCCGCCGCGAATCGGCGGTGATGCCACGCGCCACCACACCGGCCGCGCGCAGCTGTTCGAGGACCAGATCGGCGGCGGCGCTCACATGCGCTCCTGCGCGGCTGCGGCGCTGCCCGCGGGGCGACCTGCGACCTGGAGCGGGGCGAGCGGCGCATCGGGGGCCACGCCCAGCGTGCGCAGGGAGCCTTCCATGATGCGCGCGAACACCGGCCCGGCGACGGCGCCGCCGTAGTGCTTGCCGGCGGAAGGCTCGTCGATCATCACCGCGACCACCAGGCGGGGGTTCGACACCGGCGCGAAGCCGATGAACGAGGACACGTACTTGTTGGTGTAGCGCCCACCTTCGAGCTTGTGCGCGGTGCCGGTCTTGCCGCCGACGCGGTAGCCGGGAACCTGGGCCTTGGTGCCGGTACCGCCCGGCAGCGTGGCCATCTCCAGCATGGTGCGCAGCTCGCGCACGGTCTGCGGCGAGAAGATGCGCTTGCCGGCGGTCGGCGGCGCATCGAGCCGGGTCAGCGACACCGCCGGCAGTTCGCCGTCGCGCGCGAACACGAGATAGGCGCGCGCCATCTGGATCAGGTTCACCGAAATGCCGTGACCGTAGGACATGGTCGCCTGCTCGATCGGCCGCCAGCTCTTGGCCGGGCGCAGGCGTCCGCCCGCCTCGCCGGGGAAACCGAGATTGAGCGGCGTACCGAAGCCCAGATCATTGAACAGGGCCCACATCTCGCCGGGCGAGAAGTGCATCGCCATCTTCACCGTGCCGATGTTCGACGACTTCTGGATGACCTGGGCGACGGTGAGCATGCCGTGGCGGCTGGAATCGGAAATCGTCGCCGTGCCGATCGTCATCCGCCCGGGGCTGGTGTCGATCTCGGTAGAGGGCTTGACCTTGCCGCGCTCGAGCGCGAGTCCGGCGATGAACGGCTTCATCACCGACCCGGGCTCGAAGGTGTCGGTGAACACCCGGTTGCGCAGTTGCGCACCGGTGAGTCGGGCGCGGTTGTTGGGGTTGTAGGTCGGCGCATTGGCGAGCGCGAGCACCTCGCCGGTGCGCGCATCGAGCACCACCACCGCACCGGCCTTGGCGCGGTTGAGCTCGATCGCATCGCGCAGCGCGGTGTAGGCGAGGTACTGGATCTTGCCGTCCATCGCCAGCGCGATGTCCTGGCCGTCGCGCGGCGCGCGGATCGACTCGACATCCTCGACCACGCGCCCGCGGCGATCCTTGATCACGCGCCGCGAACCAGGCTTGCCGGCGAGCAGCTTCTCGTAGGCGAGCTCGATGCCTTCCTGGCCGCGATCCTCGACGTCGGTGAAGCCCAGCATGTGCGATACCACCTCGCCGCCCGGATAGAAGCGGCGATACTCCTGCTGCTGGTGGATGCCGGGCAGCTTCAGCGCGGCGACGCGATCGGCGACCTCCGGCGACAGCTGGCGCTTGAGATAGACGAAATCGCGCGCACTCCCCAGCTTGTCGTTGAGTTCGCCGACGTCGGTCTCGAGCAGCGCGGCGAGCTGACGCACCGCGCCCGGCTCGAGACGGGCATCGGCCGGGATCGCCCACACCGAGCGCACCGGAGAGCTGACCGCAAGCATGTCGCCGTGACGGTCGGTGATCCGCCCGCGCGTCGCCGGCACCTCGAGCACGCGCGCATAACGCGACTCGCCCTTGGCCTGCAGGAATTCGTTGTTCACGCCCTGCAGGTAGAGCGCGCGGCCGATGAGCGCGAGCGAGCCGCCGAGCAAGGCGAGCAGCACCACGCGCGGTCGCCACGGCGGCAGTTCGCGCTTGAGCAGGGGGTTGTGATTGAAGGTCACCGCACGCTGCTGCTTCATGGCTGCGGCTCCGCCACCACGACCTGGCCGGAGCCGGGCTGGCGCAGGCCGAGCGTGTCGCGCGCAACACGCTCGATGCGGCCGTGCGCCGCCCACGTGCTCTGCTCGAGTTGCAACTGCCCCCACTCCACTTCGAGACTGTGGGTGCGACGCTGCTCGCGCTCGAGCTCGGAAAACAGCTTGCGCGCGTGATGCTGGGCCGACACCACACCGAGCGCGCTGGCCACGGCGAGGGCAACGAGGACAGCGTCGACGCGGACCATCACGCCGTCTCCGCACGCTCGGCAACGCGCATCACGGCGCTGCGCGAACGCGGATTGGCCGCGACCTCTTCAGCCGAGGGACGCAGCGCCTTGCCCACCAGCGCCAGCCGCGGCGGGGGCAGATCGGCAGCGCGCACCGGCAGGCGCGCCGGCAGCTGCGGCGGACGCGACTCATCGCGCATGAAGCGCTTAACGATGCGGTCTTCGAGCGAATGAAAGCTGATCACCACCAGCCGGCCGCCGCCACGCAGACGTTCGGCGCACACCGGCAGCACGCGGTTCAGCTCTTCGAGCTCCTGATTGATGAAAATCCGTAGAGCCTGGAAAGTGCGGGTCGCTGGGTGCTGCCCCGGCTCGCGCGTACGGACCGCCTTTTCCACGAGCGCGGCAAGTTGTCCAGTGGTCTGGACAGCCCCCCCTGTCCGAGCAGTTGCAATCGCCTTTGCAATCGCATGAGCAAACCGTTCTTCTCCATATTCCCTGATGACCTCCGTGATTTGGGCGACGGAAGCCTCCGCCAGCCACTGCGCCACGGTCTGACCGCGGCTCGTGTCCATGCGCATGTCGAGCGGCGCGTCGAAACGAAAGCTCATGCCGCGCGCCGCGTCGTCGAGCTGGGGCGAGGACACGCCCAGGTCGAGCAGCACGCCGTCGACCTGCGCAATGCCCAAGCGGACGAGTTCCTCGTCTAGCGCGCTGAACGGCGCGTGCACCAGGGTCAGGCGCGCATCGGCGAGCGCCTCGCCGGCGGCGATCGCCGTCGGATCGCGGTCGAAGGCGATCAGGCGCCCGCCCGCCCCCAGCCGCGCCAGCAGTGCGCGGCTGTGCCCGCCGCGCCCGAAGGTGCAATCGACATAGACGCCGTCCGCCTTGACGGCGAGCGCGTCCACCGCTTCGGCGAGGAGGACGGTGATGTGCCCCGATTCGACGCTCACAGGACGAAATTCTCCAAACCGGCAGGCATGGCGCCGTCGGCCAGCGCCCACATCGCCTCCTGCTGCTTTTGCCAGCCCGCGTCCGACCACAGCTCGAAGTGCGCGCCCTGACCGACCAGCCAGACCTGCTTCTCCAGGCCGGCGAACTGCCGCAGGGATTGCGCCACCAGCACCCGGCCGGCGCCGTCGAGCTCTTCTTCCTGAGCGAAGCCGACCAGCATGCGCTTGAAGGTGAGCGTGCCCGGATCCATGCCGGGCAGATTGGTGATCTTTTCGCGGATCGGCGCCCAGGCCGCCTGCGGATACACCAGCAGGCAGCGATGCGGATGCACCGTCATGACCAGGGGGGCGCCGTCCGGCGTCAGCGCGTCACGATGCCGCGCCGGAATCGCAAGGCGACCCTTCGCATCGAGACTGAGCGCACTGGCTCCCTGGAACATCGAGCCTCCCTGTTCGATCGAGGCGAAAGTGTGAAATATTCCACTTTGCCCCACTTTTTTCCACTTAAGCCCACTCTAGACTAAAGCGCCCACGCCGGTCAAGCCGCACCGAAGGGAATTTTCTTTGTTACACAATGACTTAAGCCCAGCTTGGGGAGCAGAACTATTCCCTGAAAAATCAAGGGGAGTAGCGCGAATTCATTACCAAAGTCATGAATCCAGCACGTTTTTCGAGAACGGGTGGGAGGAAGTGGGGCGAACGCCCCGCGCGGCGCGGCGACGGCGCGCGCAACCCGCTGCGCAGAGATGCGTGCAGGAATGCGGAGGGAACTACGGGAGTGGGGAAGTTCGCCGATAAGCCGGGTTCTGTCGAACGCCACCGCCAGGGCGGCGGCGTCGGGCAGTCATTCCTCTGGGCGTTGCGTTGCCGCAACGCTCTAGCAGCCTACCCGGGAGCGACGCGAGCCACGCCAATGCTCCCCTATTTGGCCTTGCCCCGGATGGGGTTTGCCGTGCCAGTCCTGTCGCCAGTCCTGCGGTGGGCTCTTACCCGCCGGCGCTTGCGCACCGGCCCGCTCCGCACTCACGCACGTCACGGCACCCTTTCACCCTTGCCTGATCCGTCTCGCAGCACGAAGGCCGCGAGACCGGCCATCGGCGGTCTGCTCTCTGTTGCACTTTCCGTCGCCTCGCGACGCCCGGCCGTTAGCCGGCATCCTGCTCTATGGGGCCCGGACTTTCCTCCACGCACCGAAATGCGCAGCGACTGCCTGGCGAACTTCCCGCCGGCGATTATACGCACGATCCAGGGAAACCCGGATACGGCTGTTCAGCGCGCTTCAGCGGTGACGAAGGCGGGAAGCCCGTTCTGCAGACGGAAAGTACCGACCAGCGGCCCCGGCGGCGTGTCGTCCGGCTTGTCCCAATCCTGGACCAGGCAGGCCTCGGTGCCAGCGAGATACCAGCGATTGCCCTGGTGCAGCGCCCACAGGCGATCGCCGGCGGCGAACACCTCCATCGGCGCCATGCCCTTGCGCTCGGGGTGGATGGTGACGCGCTTCTGGCACTGCGGCAGACGCGACACGACGATGGCCTGGTCGACGGCCTCATCCCAGAAATAAGGCTGCTCGCGGATCAGCACCAGGGCGTGCTGATTGCCCTCGATGGGATAGGCGGTGGCACTGTTCTCGCAGGCCGCGAGCAGCGGCAGCGCGGCGGCCAGGGCGAGTCCATGCAGGCGGCGGGCTGCCATGACGGTGTCAGCCAACCAGTTTCCAGGCCACGCTCTCGCCGGCACGCAGCGGCACCAGCGGATCGTCGCCAAGGTAACCATACGCCGCCGGCACCGGCCAGGCCTCGCGCTGCAGCGTGATCTTGTCGGGATTGGGCGGCAGACCGTAGAACGCCGGACCGTTGAGGCTGGCGAAGGCCTCCAGGCGGTCGAGCGCACCCGCGGCGTCGAAGACCTCGGCGTAGAGCTCGATACCGGCATGCGCGGTATAGCAGCCGGCGTAACCGCAGGCGTTTTCCTTGGTGCTGCGGGCGTGCGGCGCGGAATCGGTGCCGAGGAAGAAGCGCGGGCTGCCGGAGGTGACGGCCTCGACCAGCGCCTTGCGGTGGGTTTCGCGCTTGAGCACCGGCAGGCAGTAGTGATGCGGCCGGATGCCGCCGGCGAAGATCGCATTGCGGTTGAGCAGCAGATGGTGCGCGGTCACCGTGGCGGCGACGTTGGCGCCGGCGGCGCGCACGAACTGCGCCGCTTCTGCGGTGGTGATGTGTTCGAACACCACCTTCAGCCCGGCGAACCGCCGCACCAGCGGCGACAGCACGCGCTCGATGAACACCTGCTCACGATCGAACACATCGACGTCGGCCGCGGTCGCCTCGCCATGCACGCACAACACCAACCCGCGCGCCTCCATGCGCTCGAGCACCGGATAGATCTTCTCGATCGCGGTCACACCGGCGTCCGAATTGGTCGTCGCCCCGGCCGGATAGAGCTTGGCGGCGATCACCATGCCACTGTCGCGGGCGCGGTCGATCTCGTCGGGCGCCAGATTGTCGGTCAGGTAGAGACTCATCAGCGGCTCAAAACGCAGCCCCGCGGGCACCGCCGCGGCGATGCGTTCGCGATAGGCCAGCGCCTGCGCGGTGGTAGTCACCGGCGGGCGCAGGTTGGGCATGATCAGCGCGCGCCCGAAGCGCTGCGCGGTATGGGGTACGACCGCAGCGAGGGCGTCGCCGTCGCGCACGTGCAGGTGCCAGTCGTCGGGGCGGGTCAGGGTGATCGAATGCATGGCCGGCTCTCTGTTCGAATGCCCGCGATTATAGGCCTTGCGCGGACACGGCGCCCGCCCCCTCGGCCGCGCGCCCTCAATCCGCGCGCGCGCGCTCCTGCGCGGTCTTGAGCGCGAGCGCGCGTTCGTACAGCGCATTCTTCGACGCCCCGGTGATGTCCGCGGCCAGGCGCGCGGCCGACTTCACCGGCAATTCGGCGAGCAGCAGGCCGAGCACGCGCTCGGCTTCGGCATCGAGCCCCTCGGTTTCCGGAGCGCCCGCAACCACCAGCACGAACTCGCCGCGCACCCGGTTGGCATCGGCGGCGAACCAGGCCGCGGCCTCGCCCAGCGCCATGCGCGCGCTCTCCTCGTGGAGCTTGGTGAGCTCGCGTGCGATCAGGATCTCGCGCGCTGCGCCGAACACCGCGGCGAGGTCGGCGACGGTGTCGATGATGCGATGCGGTGCTTCGTAGAACACCAGCGGCGCGCGCTCGTCGCCGAGTGCGGCGAGCGCGGTGCGGCGCGCCGCCGATTTCGGCGGCAGGAAGCCGACGAAGCGGAATCCGCCTTCGGCAAAGCCCGATACCGACAGCGCCGCCACCGCCGCGCACGCCCCCGGCACCGGAACCACCGGATGCCCCGCCGCGCGCACCCGCGCCACCACGCGCGCGCCCGGATCGGACACCGCCGGCGTGCCGGCATCGGTGATCAGGGCCACTTGACGCCCGCTGGCAAGCAGCTCAACGAGCTGGCCGGCGGCGCTCTGCTCGTTGTGCTCATGCACCGCGACCAGCTTCGTGCGGATGCCGAAGGCATCGAGCAGGCGCTGGCTGTGGCGCGTATCCTCCGCCGCCACCACATCGACCGCGCGCAGCACCTCGATCGCGCGCGCGCTCATGTCGCCGAGGTTTCCGAGCGGCGTCGCCACCACGTACAATGACGGCGTCCTGGACAGCGAGGAGGCGAAAGAGTCGGTCATGAGCGGAGCGCCCGGCAAGAAGAGGACCACAATTGTGGGCGCACGGCCGACACCGGCGCAAGCGCGCGGGCGCGCCGCCGAGGAGCTCGCCGCCCACCACCTCGCCACCCACGGCCTGCGCCTGCTGGCGCGCAACGTGCGCTGCCGCGGCGGCGAGGTCGACCTGATCTGCCTCGACCGCGACACCGTGGTGTTCGTCGAAGTGCGGCTGCGCGGCGACGCCCGCTTCGGCGGCGCCGCGGCGAGCATCACCGCCGGCAAGCAGCGCCGCGTCGCACTCGCCGCGCAGTGGTGGCTGTGCGGCGACGGTCGTGCCCACGCTGCCCGTCCGTGCCGCTTCGACGCCGTACTGCTCGATGCCCCCGCGGCCGAGCACATCACCTGGCTGAAGGGCGCCTTCGCCACCGATTAGGCCGGCACGCTCCGCGCCCGCCGCCGGGGCCGCCGGCGCCCCCATGCTAGACTTCGACCTTCCTCCGCACGACACGCCCCATCCCGACATGGACCTGATCGACCGCATTTCCCGCCAGTTCCAGGACAGCGCCCAGACCAAGCTCGACGCCATCGAATGGCTGGCCGCGCCGATCGCGCAGGCGATCGACGCGATGACCGGCAGCCTCGTGAACAACGGCAAGATCCTCGCCTGCGGCAATGGTGGCTCGGCGGCCGACGCCCAGCACTTCGCCGCCGAACTGGTGAACCGCTTCGAGATGGAGCGCCCGCCGCTCGCCGCGGTGGCGCTGACCACCGACAGCTCGACCCTGACCTCGATCGGCAACGACTACGACTTCGTGCAGATCTTCTCCAAGCAGGTGCGCGCCCTCGGCCAGCCCGGCGACATCCTGCTGGCGATCTCGACCAGCGGCAATTCGCCCAACGTCATCGACGCCATCTCCGCCGCGCACGAACGCGAGATGCGCGTGATCGCGCTCACCGGCAAGGGCGGCGGCAAGATGGGCGAACTCCTCGGCGCCGACGACATCCATATCTGCGTTCCCGCCGACCGCACCGCGCGCATCCAGGAAGTCCACCTGCTGGTGCTGCACTGCCTGTGCGACGGCATCGATTGTCTGTTACTCGGAGTGGAAGACTGATGACCCATTTGCCCGCCCCCAGCGCGCGCCGCCGCGCGCTGCTCCTCGGCCTCGCCGCCGCCGGCTCGCTGCCGCTGCTGCAGGGCTGCTTCCCGGTGGTCGCCACCGGCGTCGGCGCCGGCGCCGCGATGATCGCCGACCGCCGCAGCTCGGGCGCCTATGTCGAGGACGAAGGCATCGAGTGGAAAACCGAGAACCGTATCCGCGAGCGCTTCGGCGACAGCGTCCATATCAACGCCACCTCGTACAACCGCAACGTGCTGCTCACCGGCGAAGTACCCAGCGAGAGCGTGCGCGCCGAGATCGAGCGCATCACCGCCGGCGTGGACAACGTGCGCGGCATCATCAACGAGACCGTGGTCACCGCGGTGTCGTCCTTGTCGGCGCGCGCCAACGACAGCCTGATCACCTCCAACGTCAAGGCGCGCTTCGTCGACGCGCAGCGCTTCTCGGCCAATCACGTCAAGGTCGTCACCGAGGCCAACGTGGTGTTCCTGCTCGGCCTCGTGACCCGCGCCGAAGCCGATGCCGCCAGCGAAGTCGCGCGCACCAGCCAGGGCGTGCGCAAGGTGGTGCGGGTGTTCGAATACGTCAGCGAGGAAGACGCCCGCCGCCTCGACGCTGGCGCGCGCAGCCCAGAGCGCAGCGGCTCCGAGCCAATGGTGCGCTGACCCCACCCGCAGGCGCCGCACCCGGCGCCTGTGCAGGCAGCGCTCAGCTGCCGGCGGCGAGTGCGTCGAGCAAACGCTGGTGCACGCCGCCGAAGCCGCCGTTGCTCATCACCAGCACATGATCGCCGGCACGCGCCTCGGCGGCCACCGCCATCACCAATTGCGCCAGATCGTCGTCGCAGCGCGCACGCGCACCGAGCGGCGCGAGCGCGGCGGCGGCATCCCAGCCCAGCCCCTGCGTATAGCAGAACACCCGGTCGGCGCCCGCCAGACTCTCCGGCAATTGCGCCTTCATCACCCCGAGCTTCATGGTGTTCGAGCGCGGCTCGAGCACGGCCAGGATGCGGCCACCCGGTTGGCGCCGGCGCAAGCCCTCGACGGTGAGCGCGATCGCGGTCGGGTGGTGGGCGAAATCGTCATACACCGTGACCCCGCCGACCACGCCACGCACTTCCAGGCGACGCTTGATGCCGGCAAAGCGCGCCAGACTGGCGATCGCCTGCGCCGGAGCGACGCCGACATGGCGCGCCGCGGCAATCGCGGCCAGGGCATTGGCGAGGTTATGGCGCCCGGCAAGCGGCATCGGGCCGCGGCCCAGCACCTTGCCGGCGAGCCGAAACACCGCCTGCGCATCGTCGTCGCCGGTTTCGGCCTCCCAGCCGCGCGCATCGTTGAACCACTCCAGCTCCGACCAGCAGCCGCGATCGATGACCCGCGCCAGGCTGGCCTCGGCGGCGTTGGCGATGATGCGGCCGCTGCGCGGCAGGGTGCGCACGAGATGGTGGAACTGGGTCTCGATCGCCGCGAGATCGGCAAAGATGTCGGCGTGGTCGAATTCGAGATTGTTCAGGATCAGCGTGCGCGGCCGGTAATGGACGAACTTGGAGCGCTTGTCGCAGAACGCGGTGTCGTACTCGTCGGCCTCGATGACGAAGAACGGCGAGCCGCCAAGCCGCGCCGACAGCCCGAAATTGTTCGGCACGCCGCCGACCAGAAAGCCCGGATCGAGCCCCGCATCCTCCAGCATCCACGCCAGCAGCGAGGTCGTCGTGGTCTTGCCGTGAGTGCCCGCCACCGCCAGCACCCAGCGCCCGGCAAGCACGTGCTCGGCCAGCCATTGCGGACCGGACACATAGGGCAGACCGCGCTCGAGGATTTCCTCGAGCAACGGGTTGCCGCGTGAAATCGCGTTGCCGACGACGAACACATCGGGCGCCAGCGCCACCTGCGCCGGATCGTAGCCGCTGGTGAGCGCGATGCCCTGCTCTTCGAGCTGGGTGCTCATCGGCGGATAGACGTTGGCATCGCAACCGGTCACGGTATGCCCGGCGGCGCGCGCGAGCAGCGCCACGCCCCCCATGAAGGTGCCGCAGATGCCGAGGATGTGGATGTGCATGAAGACTCCGGAGGGCGGTAAAACGATTGCAACCGGCCCGTGTAGAATGGCCCGCATTCTACCCGATGGCACCACCGCCACCGCGACCATGCCCCCACACGCCAACGCCCCCCGTTCCGGTTACCTGCGGCGGGAAATCGCCGCGCTGGCCGCGCGCATGATGGCCGAGGACGGCATCGGCGATTTCGGTTTCGCCAAGCGCAAGGCTGCCCGCCAGCTGGGCGCGCCGGACACCGAATCGCTGCCCACCAACGCCGAGATCGAGACCGAGCTGCGCGCCTGGCAGGCGCTCTACCAGGACGAGGAGCAAGCCGAGCGCCTGCGCGAGATGCGCGTCGCCGCGGTCGAACTGATGCGCCTGCTCGACGACTTCCGCCCCTATCTCACCGGCGGCGCGCTCGACGGCACCGCCGGGCGCTATTCCGAACTCGACCTCGAGCTCTACCCGGAAAGCGCCAAGGAAGTCGAGATCTTCTTCCTCAACCACAACCTCGCCTACGAGCACCGCGAACCGCGCCGCCCGGCGCCGGGCGCCCCCGAAGCCGTGCTCGCGCTCGACTGGGGCGAAGTGCCGGTGCGCCTGTCGATCCACGCCGCGGGCGCCGAGCGCAACGGTCGCCGCAGCCAGGAGCGCGCCCGCCTGCCCCAGGTCGAAGCCCTGCTGCTGCAGACTCAGGCCACCGAAGAGTGAGTATGCGATGAAAAAAACCACGCGCATCCTGCTGACCCTGGGCGTGGCGCTGGCCGCCGCCGGCGCCGGCATCCTTGCCGCACGCAGCCTCGGCGACCACCGCGGCAGCGAGACACCGGCAGTCGCCGAAGCCACCGCCGCCCTCCTCGCCCTCGAACTCCCGGACAGCGACGACCGCCCGCAGGCGCTCGCGCAGTGGCGCGGCAAGATCATCGTCGCCAACTTCTGGGCCACCTGGTGCCCGCCCTGCCGCAAGGAAATTCCCGACTTCGCCGCGGTCAGCCGCGACTTCGCCGCCCAGCCGGTGCAGTTCGTCGGCATCAGCATCGACCATGCCGACAGCGTGAAGGCCTTCGCCCTCGAACATGACGTGCCCTATCCGCTGCTGATCGCCGGCCCGCAGGTGCTCGACCTCGCCAGCGGCTTCGGCAATGCCGCGCAGGGCCTGCCGTTTACGGTGATCATCGACCGCGACGGCCAGGCCCGCCACATCAAGCTCGGCACCTTGAATCGGAGCGAACTCGAAGGCAAAATCCGCGCACTGCTGCCCCAGTAAGCCGTTCGCAATACCGCGCCGCAGTGGACAAATTGTCGGCAACTACGGCAAACTTGCCGGCATGACGCGCTCAAAACGCAGCCAAAAAGCCGATTCGGCGCCGCCTCCCCAGGCCCGGATCCTCGCCCTTCACGGCCCCAACCTGAACTTGCTGGGCAGCCGCGAACCCGAGGTTTACGGTCGCACCACGCTCGCCGACATCCACGCGGCGATGGAAGCACGCGGTCGTGCCGACGGCGTGGTGGTCGAGTCCTTCCAGAGCAACCACGAAGGCCAGCTGATCGACCGCATCCAGGCCGCGGCCAGCGAAGGCGTCGATTTCATCATCATCAATCCCGCGGGCTACACCCATACCAGCGTCGCGATGCGCGATGCGCTGGCCGGGGTGGCCATTCCCTACGTGGAAGTCCACCTGTCCAACATCCACGCCCGCGAGCCGTTCCGCCACCACTCGTATTTCTCCGACCGCGCGCTCGGGGTGATCTGCGGGCTGGGGGCCTACGGCTACCTGTCCGCACTCGAATTCGTTCTCGCCCGTCTGCGGGAACGCCAGCACTAGCACTCGTCATCCACGACGGCACCCGCCTGCCGGGCGGCGCCGTTTTGTCCGGAGAACAGCATGGATCTGCGCAAGCTCAAGAAACTCATCGACCTCGTCCAGGAGTCGGGAATCTCCGAACTGGAAATCACCGAGGGCGAGGAAAAAGTCCGCATCGCCAAGCACCTCGCCGCGCCCGCCGCCGCAACCTACATCGCCGCGCCCCAGCCCGCACCCGCCGCGGTGGCGGCGCCGGCCGCTGCGCCGGCGGTCGACGCCCTGCCCGACGGCCACGTGGTGAAGTCGCCCATGGTCGGCACCTTCTACCGTTCCTCCGCGCCCGGCGCGAAACCCTTTATCGAGATCGGCCAGAGCGTCGCCGAGGGCGACACCCTGTGCATCATCGAAGCGATGAAGCTGATGAACGAAATCGAAGCCGACGCCAGCGGCGCGATCAAGGCCATCCTGGTCGACAACGGCGAGCCGGTGGAATACGGCCAGCCGCTGTTCATCATCGGCTGATCGACGCCATGTTCGAGAAGATCCTGATCGCCCACCGCGGCGACCAGCCGCCAGCAGGCGGCGCAGCGGCGCAGCCAAACGGCCCGGCGACCGCAGGGCGCCTGGGCGATTTCGCCGCGGAGACCCCCCATGTTTGAAAAGATCCTGATCGCAAACCGCGGCGAAATCGCCCTGCGTGTGCTGCGCGCCTGCCGCGAGCTCGGCATCAAGACCGTGGCGGTGCATTCCGAAGCCGACACCGAAGCGAAATACGTCACCCTCGCCGACGAGTCGGTGTGCATTGGCCCCGCGCCCTCCGGCCAGAGCTATCTGAATGTGCCGGCGATCATCTCGGCGGCCGAAGTCACCGACGCCGAAGCCATCCACCCCGGCTACGGATTCCTCTCCGAGAACGCCGATTTCGCCGAGCGCGTCGAGCAGTCCGGCTTCGTGTTCATCGGGCCGCGCGCCGACACCATCCGCCTGATGGGCGACAAGGTCTCGGCCAAGGACGCGATGAAGGCCGCCGGCGTGCCCTGCGTGCCCGGCTCCGAAGGCGCCTTGCCGGAGGACCCCAAGGAGATCGTCAAGATCGCACGCGCCATCGGCTACCCGGTGATCATCAAGGCGGCGGGCGGCGGCGGCGGTCGCGGCATGCGCGTGGTGCACACCGAAGCCGCCTTGCTCAACGCCGTGACCACCACCCGCTCGGAAGCCGGCGCGGCCTTCGGCAACCCCACGGTGTACATGGAGAAGTTCCTGGAAAACCCGCGCCACGTGGAGATCCAGGTGCTCGCCGACCAGCACGGCAACGCCGTCTACCTCGGCGAACGCGACTGCTCGATGCAGCGCCGCCACCAGAAGGTGATCGAGGAAGCCCCCGCGCCCGGCATCGACCGCAAGCTCATCGCCCGCATCGGCGAGCGCTGCGCCGAGGCCTGCCGCAAGATCGGCTACCGTGGCGCCGGCACCTTCGAGTTCCTGTACGAGAACGGCGAGTTCTACTTCATCGAGATGAACACCCGCGTGCAGGTCGAGCATCCGGTGACCGAGCTGATCACCGGCATCGACATCGTGCAGACCCAGATCCTTGTCGCCGCCGGCGAAAAACTGCGCTTCGCGCAACGCGACATTGAATTCCGCGGCCACGCCATCGAATGCCGGATCAACGCCGAGGATCCGTTCAAGTTCACGCCTTCGCCCGGCCGCATCACCGATTGGCACACCCCGGGCGGTCCCGGCGTGCGCGTCGATTCGCACGTCTACAACGGCTACACCGTGCCGCCGCACTATGATTCGATGATCGGCAAGCTGATCACCTACGGCGACACCCGCGAACAAGCGATCCGCCGCATGCGCATCGCGCTGTCGGAGATGGCCGTGGGCGGGATCAAGACCAATGTCCCGCTGCACCAGGAGCTGATGCTCGACGCCCGCTTCGTCGAAGGTGGCACCAGCATCCACTACCTGGAGCACAAGCTCGCCGACCGCAACGAAGTCAAGCGCACCTGAGCGAGGCCCCGCGATGTGGATTTCGGTCACCCTCCAGGCCGACGCCGACAAGGCTGAAGCACTGTCCGACGCCCTGATGGAGGCCGGCGCGCTGTCGGTGTCCATCGAGGATGCCGACGCCGGCACCGAGGCGGAGAAGCCCCAGTTCGGCGAACCGGGGCATCTGCCCACTGCACTGTGGGATCACAGCCGCGTGCTGGCGCTGTTCGACGCCGACACCGATCTCGCCGTGGCGCTCGCCGCGGCCGCCGGCATCGCGGGCTTCGCCGCAGTGCCGCCGTTTACCACCGAAGAGGTCGCCGAGCAGAACTGGGTCCAGCTCACGCAGAGCCAGTTCGACCCGATCCGCATTACCGACCGGCTGTGGATCGTGCCGTCGTGGCACGAGGCGCCCGACGCCGGCGCGATCAACATCGAGCTCGACCCCGGCATGGCCTTCGGCACCGGCTCGCACCCGACCACGCGGCTGTGCCTGGAGTGGCTGTGCGACGCGGTAGCGCCCGGCCAAAGCGTGCTCGACTACGGCTGCGGCTCGGGCATCCTCGGCATCGCCGCGGCCCGGCTGGGCGCCGGCGACGTGCTCGGCGTGGACATCGACGACAAGGCGATCGAGGCCGCGCGCGACAACGCCGCGCGCAACGGCGTCGCGCTGCACCTGCAGCACTCGTCGGCGGCACTCGCCACGACCTTCGACATCGTCGTCGCCAACATCCTCACCAACCCGCTGTGCGTGCTCGCCCCGGCGATCTCGGCGCGCGTCGCCCCCGGCGGCCGGATCGCGCTGTCGGGCGTGCTTGAGCCGCAGGCGCAGCAGGTCATCGACGCTTGGGCACCGTATCTCGCGCTCCACGTCGGCGCCGCGGCCGACGGCTGGGTGCGGCTCGAAGGCCGGCGTTGAGGCCGAGGCCATGCTGACCCGCTGCCCGGCCTGCCAGACCGTGTTCCGGCTCCGTCCGGAACAGTTGCGCGCCCGTCACGGCGAGGTCCGCTGCGGCCACTGCTTCAACCCCTTCAACGCGCTCGAGCACCTGATCCAGGAGGCGGCACCCGAACCCGCGCCGCAGCCTGCGCCCGCCGCGTCCGAACTCCCACCCGCCGCGCCGCCCACACCACTGCCCGACGCGGCGGCGGCGCGCGCCCAGGACGCCGCCCTCTTCACCGCCCCCGCAGCCGCGCCGGACACCCCGCCCGCTGCCATCGAGCTCGACTTCACGCTGCCGGACAACCTGCTCGGCACCGCCCCCGCTGCAGCGATGGTGCCGCCACCCGCGTTTCTCGTCGATGCCACACCCGACGGCGGCGCCTGGCCCGACCCCGGGCCGACCACCGCGCGCGTGTCGTTCGACGCCCTGATGAAGCGCGAGGCGCCGGCCCCCAGCCTGCCCGGGGACGAAGCCGACGCGCCGGCACTGGGCGCAGCGCCGACGGAGCCGG
>JAEWVQ010000093.1 GCA_023459095.1 Pseudomonadota bacterium
TCGGCGGAACGGAATTTGTTGTGGGTGTAGCGCGCGATGTTGCGGATCTTCGCCATGTCGGCGAAATCGAGCACCGGCTGGGTGACCTCGAGCCGGAACGGCGGGTTGATCTCGTTGATCTCGAGCAGGTTGGGCTTGGGACCAATGAAGGACACCAGCGACATCACCATCTGCTCGCGGATCGGATCGATCGGCGGATTGGTGACCTGCGCGAAGAGCTGACGGAAGTAGTTGTAGAGCGGCTTTTCCTTGCTCGACAGCACCGCCAGCGGCGAGTCGTTGCCCATCGAACCGGTGGCTTCCTCGCCGGCCTTGCCCATCGGCTCGAGGATGAACTTGATGTCTTCCTGGGTATAGCCGAAGGCCTGCTGGCGATCCAGCAGTTCAGCCGCACAGTCGGGCGCAGCGGCATCGGCCGGTGCCTCGAGGCCGTCGAGCTTGATGTTGATGCGCTTGAGCCAGTCGGTGTAAGGCTTGGCCGAGGCGAGGGAATCCTTGATCTCCTGATCGCCGATGATGCGGCCCTGTTCCATGTCGATCAGGAACATCTTGCCCGGCTGCAGACGCCACTTCTTGACGATCTTGCTGTCGGGAATCGGCAGCACGCCGGATTCGGACGCCATCACCACGAGATCGTCGTCGGTGACCAGGTAGCGTGCCGGGCGCAGACCGTTGCGATCGAGGGTGGCGCCGATCTGGCGGCCGTCGGTGAACGCCACCGCGGCCGGGCCGTCCCACGGCTCCATCATCGCCGCGTGGTACTCGTAGAAGGCGCGACGCTTCTCGTCCATGTGCGTGTGCGACTCCCAGGCTTCCGGGATCATCATCATCATCGCGTGGGCGAGCGAATAGCCGCTCATCACCAGCAGTTCGAGGGCGTTGTCGAACGAGGCGGAGTCCGACTGGCCGGGATAGATCAGCGGCCAGATCTTGTCGAGATCAGCACCGAGCAGCGGCGAAGACACGCCTTTCTCACGCGCCCGCATCCAGTTGTAGTTGCCACGCAAGGTGTTGATTTCGCCGTTATGGGCGATGTAGCGGAACGGGTGCGCCAGATCCCACTTCGGGAAGGTGTTGGTCGAGAAACGCTGGTGCACCAGCGACAGCGCCGACACCGCACGCGGATCGACGAGGTCGCGGTAGTACTCGCCGACCTGGTTGGCAAGCAGCAGGCCCTTGTAGTTCACGGTGCGCGCCGACATCGACACCATGTAGAACTCCTTGCCGTGCTTGAGCTGCAGCGCGGCAATCGCGTTCGCGGCGCGGCGGCGGACGACGTAGAGCTTGCGTTCGAGGGCTTCGGTGACCATCACGTCGGGACCGCGGCCGATGAAGATCTGGCGGATCACCGGCTCCTTGGCCTTCACCGTCGGCGACATCGGCATCTCGGCATTGACCGGCACATCGCGCCAGCCGAGCACGACCTGGCCTTCGGCGGACACCGCACGCTCGATCTCTTCCTCGCAGGCCAGACGCGACGCGGCTTCCTTGGGCATGAACACCATGCCGACGCCGTACTCGCCGGCAAGCGGAAGGTTGACGCCCTGCTTGGCCATTTCCTCGCGGTAGAGCTGATCCGGGATCTGGATCAGGATGCCGGCACCGTCACCCTGCAAGGGGTCGGCACCGACCGCGCCGCGGTGGTCAATGTTTTTCAGGATTTCGAGGCCCTGCAGGATGATGTCGTGGGTTTTCCTGCCCTTGATGTGGGCGACGAAACCCACGCCACAGGCATCACGTTCATTGGCGGGGTCATACAGACCCTGCTTTTGGGGCAGATCCATTTCTTTCTTCCTCAAACGTCACGCAAAATCACGCACTCGGGGCCACTGAAAAAACGAACGCGCACAAAAAAGCCGGGCGCGCGCGCACCGGCTTTGTAATTTGCACCAAGATGGTGCAAAAACAGCGTTTAACGATGGCGAGAGAACCCTTTCGTGGGGACTGACCACCGTAAAGACTGCTGGAAAAACTATACGCGCGAGAATCCTCAGGTTCAAGGCCTTTTTTGCGTTGCCGCATGGGAAGGCCGATGCGCCGCGCGCCGTCCCTTCCGCGCGCTCAAATTTCGCCGACTGCGAACAGACGGCGGTGCTCCTTCATGGCGTAGCGGTCGGTCATGCCTGCGATGTAGTCGGCGATCGCCCGCGCCTTGTCACCGCGGGCCATGTGCTGGTACTGCGGCGGCAGCAGACGCGGATCGGCCATGAAGGCCGCGAACAGGTCGCCGATGATGCGGCGCGCCTTGTCAGTCATGCGCAGCACCTGGTAGTGCCAGTACAGGTTGTCGCGCAAGAAGGCTTTCAGCTCTTGAAGGCGGGGCTTGAGTTCGGCCGAATACGCCACCAGCCGGGGCGCGGCGCGAACGTCGTCGAGGGAGACGATGGCGGCAGCGGCAATGTTGGCGTGCGTCTGCGCGATCAGATCGAGTGCCATCGCGTTGATCATGCGGCGCACCGTTTCGTTGATCAGCTTGCGCCCACCCAGCCCCGGCCAGCGCGTCTCGACCGCGCGCCGATGGGTGGCGAACAGCGCCACTTGGTCGAGTTGCTCGAGGGTGATCAATCCGGAACGCAGACCATCGTCCACATCGTGGTTGTTGTAGGCGATTTCATCGGCAAGATTGGCGAGCTGCGCTTCGAGCGAGGGCTGAGTGCCGTCGAGAAAGCGCCGCCCGAGCGCCCCCAGGCGCTCGGCATTCGGCCGCGAGCAATGTTTGAGGATGCCCTCGCGCGTTTCGTACATCAGATTCAGGCCGTCGAAGGCGGCATAGCGGTCTTCCAGCACATCGACGGTGCGCAGCGACTGCAAATTGTGCTCGAAGCCGCCATGCTCTTTCATGCAGGCATTGAGCGCATCCTGCCCGGCATGGCCGAAAGGGGTGTGGCCGAGATCGTGCGCAAGCGCGATTGCTTCGGCGAGATCCTCGTTAAGCCCCAGGGCGCGCGCAAGGCTGCGCGTGAGCTGGGCAACCTCGATGCTGTGGGTCAGGCGGGTGCGAAACAGGTCGCCTTCATGGTTGACGAAAACCTGAGTCTTGTATTCGAGGCGGCGAAATGCGGTGGAGTGGATGATGCGATCGCGGTCGCGCTGGAATTCACCCCGTCCGACCGGCCCATCCTCGACATGAACACGACCGCGGCTGTTGCTTTCGGTGACCGCGTACGA
Organism: Pseudomonadota bacterium; assembly: GCA_023459095.1. Classification (GTDB taxonomy): domain Bacteria; phylum Pseudomonadota; class Gammaproteobacteria; order Burkholderiales; family Rhodocyclaceae; genus JAEWVQ01. The sequence continues at coordinate 3,169 of JAEWVQ010000093.1, forward strand.
GGCGACGGACACCGGCACGCTCATGCGCAGCGCGCCTCGATCGCCGCCGCGATATCGGCAGTCGGAGCATCGCCATACATCGTTGCCGAGCCGATGCTACGCAACAACACCAGGCGCAGGCGTCCGGCCTCAACCTTCTTGTCGTGCGCCATCAGCTCCAGATAACGCGCCGCGCCCAGCGCAGCACCCCTCACCGGCAGTCCGGCGCGCACGAAAAGCGCCTCGATGCGCGCGACCGCGGCCACATCCAGCCAGCCCAGACGCCACGACAACTCGGCCGCCATCATGGTGCCAGCGGCGACCGCCTCGCCGTGTAACCACTCGCCGTACCCCATGCCGGTCTCGATGGCATGGCCGAAAGTGTGCCCCAGATTGAGCAGGGCGCGCTCGCCTTGCTCGGTCTCGTCAGCCGCCACCACTTCGGCCTTGTTGCGGCACGAACGCTCGATTGCATAGGCCAGCGCATCCGCCTCGCGGGCGGCGAGGCGCTCAAGGTTGACTTCGAGCCACGAAAAAAAATCGGGATCTCGGATCAACCCGTACTTGATGACCTCGGCCAAGCCGGCCGCGAACTCGCGTGCAGGCAGGGTGTTCAGCGTGTCGAGATCAGCCAGCACCAGGCGCGGCTGATAGAACGCCCCGATCATGTTCTTGCCCAGCGGATGATTGATCGCCGTCTTGCCGCCGACCGACGAATCAACCTGCGCGAGCAGGGTGGTGGGAATCTGGATGAAGGGCATTCCGCGCTGGTAGGTCGCCGCGGCAAAGCCGCCCATGTCGCCGACCACTCCGCCGCCGAGCGCGATCAGCGTGGTCGAACGCTCGCAGCGGCCACCGAGCAAGGCGTCAAACACCCGATTCAGGGTTTCCCAGTTCTTGTGCGCCTCACCGTCCGGCAGCTCGACCGCGGTCACCGCCACCCCCGCCGCCTCGAGCGATTCGCGCAAACGGGCAAGATAGAGCGGCCCGACCACATCGTTGGTGACGATCGCCGCCCTGTGCGTCTTCAGATGCGGCAAAACGAGCCCGGCCTGGCTGAGCAAACCCTTGCCGATATGAATCGGATAAGCCCGTTCGCCGAGCGCAACATTCAATGTGTGCATGAAGACTTGTCCTGCAGCTGCAATGCCTTTTCGATGTGGCGCACCATCGCCCCCGGATTTCCCCGCCCCCCATCGACGACGATGTCCGCCACCTCACGGTACAACGGGTCGCGGATGCGATGAAGCTCCTCGATCTTCAGGCGGGGGTTGTCGACCTGCAGCAAGGGGCGATTGCGGTCATGCCGGGTACGCTCCCACAGGATCTGCGGCGGCACGTTGAGGTATACGAC
>JAEWVQ010000094.1 GCA_023459095.1 Pseudomonadota bacterium
GCGGTGCGCGCTGCGCGCGGCCGATGCCCAGCCAGCAGGCCAGCGCCGGCAGCAGGAAGATCGCACCGAGCACGTTCACCAGGAACATGAAGGCGAGCAGGATGCCCATGTCGGCCTGGAACTTGAGCGCCGAGAACGCCCAGGTGCCGACCCCGATCGACATCGTCACCGCGGTGAACACCGCCGCGGTGCCGCGCTGGCGCATGGCCTCGTAGAAGGCTTCGCGCAGGCCGTAGCCGTGTTCGGCCATCTCGTGCTGCAGGCGCTCGTAGATGTAGATGCCGTAGTCCACGCCGACCCCGACGCCGAGCGCGATCACCGGCAGCGTGGCGACCTTGAGGCCGATGCCGAGCAGCGCCATGAGCGCGTTGCACATGATGGTGACCAGCATCAGCGGCACGATCACGCACAGCACCGCGCGCCACGAGCGGAAGGTGAGCCAGCACAGCAGCGAGATCGAGGCGAAGATCGAGGCCAGCATCTGCACCTCGGCCTTCTCCACCGCCTCGTTGGTGGCCACCGCGACCCCGGCGTTGCCGCCGGCGAGGCGGAAGGTGACGTTCGGGGTCTTGTCCTCGGCGATGAACTTCTGCACCTCGTCGACCACGTGCTTCAGGGTCGGGCCCTGGTGGTCGGTGAGGTAGATGGCGAGGTGGATGGTCTTGCAGCCGTGCGAGTTGAGGCCGTTCTCCGGATTGGCGGCGCGCCCGCCGGTGCGCAGCGCGGCTTCGGTGCGCTGCAGCGCGGCCCAGCGCGGATTGGCTTCGTTGTTGCCGGCGGCGTAGAGCTTGGCCTGGCCGGCAACCGTGCTCACCGATTGCACCCCGGCCACGCCGCGCATGCGCAGGTCGAAGCGCTCGACCGCGTTCATCACCCCCCAGTCGAGGCAGGCTTCCTCGAGGTTGGTGGTCTCGGCATAGACCGACAGCACGTCCATCCCGATCGAATAGCTTTCGATGATCTTGGCGTTGTCGCGGTTGTAGCGCGAATCGGCGTGCAGTTCGGGCACGCCGTCGCCGATGTCACCGGTCTGGAGCTGGCGCGAGTACCAGGTGGCGGCGGCGAGGAGCGCCAGCATCACGGCGAAGGTGACGAGCGCGGGGCGCGGCTCGGATAGCGCCGAGATCTTCCACCAGGTCGGGTGCTTGCTGCGGTTGTCGACCGGCTGGTCGAGCGCCATGCGCTCCAGGTGCAGGTGCGACAGGATGATGGGCATGAACATCTTGTTGGTCATGATCATCAGCGCGACACCGAGGCAGGCGGTGAGTCCGAGCTCGTGCACGATCGGGATGTCGATCACCATGATCACCAGAAAGCCCAGGGCGTTGGCGAGCAGCGCCATGATCCCGGGGATGGCGAGCTTGCGGAACGCGCCCTCGGCGGCTTCCATCGCGGTCTGCCCGGCGAGCACGTCCTGCTTCCAGGCGTTGGTCATCTGCACCGCATGCGACACGCCGATCGAGAAGATCAGGAAGGGCACCAGCACCGACATCGGATCGATGCCGTAACCGATCAGCGGCAGGATGCCGAGCAGCCAGATCACCGGCAGCAGCGCCACCGCGATCGCGAGCACGGTGAGCTTGAACGAGCGCGAGTACAGCCACAGCAGTACCGAGGTGATGACGAAGGCGATGGCGAAGAACGCCACCACGGTGAACAGCCCGTCCATGACGTCGCCCATGACCTTGGCGAAGCCGACGATCTGGATGTCGATCTTGTCGCTGCCGAACTGGCTGCGGATGGCTTCGAGCTTGCGCGCGACCTCGGCGTAGTCGAGGTGGTCGCCGGTTTCCGGGCTGATCTCGAGCAGGTCGGCCTGCACCAGCGCCGACTTGAGGTCGTTGGCCACCAGGCGGCCGACCACGCCGGACTTGGCGACGTTGGCGCGCACCTGGTTGAGGCCCTCTTCGGTGGTCTCGAAGCGCGCCGGAATCACCACGTCGCCGTTGAAGCCCTCTTCGGTGACCTCGATGTAGCGCACGTTGGGGGTGAAGATCGAGCGCACGCTGGCGCGGTTCACCCCCGGGGTGAAGAACACTTCGTCATTGACCTTGCGCAGCACGGGGAGGAATTCGGCGTTGTAGATGTCGCCCTCGCCCTTCCACTGCACGCTGACCAGGATGCGGTTGGCGCCCGAGAAGGTGTCCGAATGTTCGAGGAAGGCCGCCATGTACTCGTGCTTGAGCGGGATCAGCTTGTTGAAGCCGGGGTCCAGCCGGGTGGCGAGCGCCGAGTAGCCGAGCACGGCGGTGAGCAGCAGGAAGAACACGCCGAGCGGCTTGCGCCACTTGATCAGCATGCGGGCCATGACGCCGACGAGGGCGTCGCTCCAGGTGATGGCGTGGGGGGCGGTCATCGGGCAGCTCCGTCGTTCGGGGTCGGGGTGGAGGCGGTGGTGGCGGGGGCCTGGACCTGCAGGCCGCCGTCGCTCGACAGCATCCAGCGGCCGTCGCCGGCGACGACGATGTCGGTGAGGCTGGCGCGGCCCTCGCGGCGGGCGATCGCGAAACGCGCGCCGCCGTCGCGGCTGGCGAGCACGATGCCGCCCTGGCCGACCAGCAGCAGTTCGCCGTCGGCGAGCACGGCGTGGCCATAGGTCGCGATCGGCGCCGGCACCTGCGCGGCTTCCCAGGTGAGGCCGCCGTCGGCGCTGTGGAAGACGTTGCCGCGCATGCCGTAGGTCACCCAGCGCTGGCCGCCGAGATGGACGGCGCCGTACAGCGAGCCGTTGTAGAACGGCGCCACCGCTTCCCAGGTGAGGCCGCCGTCGGCCGAGCGCAGCGCGGTGCCGGCCTCGCCGACGATGAGCAGCTGCGTGCCGTCGGCGGAGGCGGCGATGTCGTTGAGGTGCCAGTCGGTGAGATCGGGGAGGGTGTCCGGCTGCCAGCTGCGGCCGTCGTCGGTCGAGCGCAGCACCTGGCCGAAGGCGCCGACCGCGAGCCAGTCGCCCGCGGGCAGGCGCCGCGCCGACATCAGCGGCTCGCCGTTCTTCTCGGTGAAATGGGTTTCCGTCCAGGTCAGGCCGCCGTCCTCGGTGCGCAGGATCCAGCCCTCGTGGCCGAGGGCGAGGCCGTGGCGGTCGTCGGCGAACACGATGCGGGTGATCAGCGCCTGGCGGTCGTGCGAGAGCCCGGCCGGCTTCCAGCTGCGGCCGTCGTCGATGGACACGAGGATGGTGCCGAGTTCGCCGGCGACCACGACCCCGGCCTTGCTGCGCTCGATGGTGGTGAGCTGCATGCGGTCGACCGGGATGCGCGTCTCCTCCAGCGGCGCCATGTGCCGGGGTGAGAACGAATAGATGCTGGCCGCGGTGACGATCGCGGCCATGGCCATGCCTACTGGTGCGAGCACGGGGTGTCTCCTCTGTTGTTCTGGGGGCCGTCCGCCTGGGAAAGCGGACGGCGGGGTGCATGCATTATTGGCCCGTGGGCGGGCGGGACATCGTCCAAAAGGGTTACGGTCGACGGCTGTTCTGTCGTCCGCGGCAGCGTGCTGCCGTGGTGCGCCGCATCAATTCCGTGGCCCCGGTGGTACTGGAAAGAGTCTTTGTTGCTCAGCCATTTACGTTAGTCCGTTCAGACGATGAATACCCCCGCTTGCGTGTGTGACATTGCGCCCATCGCAGTCGCGGACGTCCCGCAATACGCCTTGGTTGGCGATCACGGAGGAACGAAGATGGGCGCAGTTGATAAGGATCAGGTGCTCGGCATTTTGGCCGAAGACTACATGACGCCGGAGGCGTGCGAGCTGGTGGCGCGCGCCCGGGCGCTCGCTCCGCGTCTGGCCGAGCGCGCACGCGCCGCCGAGGCCGAGGGCATGGTGCCGGCGGTGTCGGTGCAGGAAATGACCGAGGCCGGCCTGTTCCGCGTGCTGCAGCCGAAGCGTTTCGGTGGCTACGAACTCGATCCGCGCGTGTTCTACCGTGTGCAGATGGCGCTCGCCGAGGGCTGCATGTCCACGGCGTGGATCTACGGCGTGATCGGGGTGCATAACTGGCAGCTGCCGCTGTTCCCGGAACAGGCCCAGCAGGACGTGTGGGCGAAGGACACCGCGGTGCGCATCGCCTCGACCTACATGCCCACCGGCAAGGCCGAGCCGGTCGAGGGCGGCTACCGCTTCTCCGGACGCTGGGGGTTCTCGAGCGGGGTCGATCACTGCGACTGGATCTTCCTCGGCGGCCTGCTGCCGAAAAAGGACGGCTCCGGTGCGCTCGAGCACGCCACCTTCCTGCTGCCGCGCGCCGATTTCCGCGTCGAGCGCAACTGGGACGTGCTCGGCCTGCGCGCCACCGGCAGCCACGACATCGTCGTCGATGACGCCTTCGTGCCCGTCCATCGCACCCAGCGCACCAACGACCACAGCGACGCCGGCTGCCCGGGGCGCGAGACCAATCCGGGCTGGATCTACAAGATTCCCTTCACCCAGGTGTTCCAGCGTGCGGTGTCGTCGGCCTGCATCGGCGCGCTCGACGGCGCGATCGCCAGCTTCCGCGAACGCGCCGCCGCCCACGTCGGCAAGCACGGCGCGAAAACCGCCGAGGATGCCAACGCGCAGCAGGCGGTGTCGGAGGCGATGATGACCACCGACCAGCTCAAGCTCGTGCTGTTCCGCAACTACGCCCGCATCGTCGAGTGCGCCCGCACCGGGGCGCAGATGCCGGTGGAGGAGCGCCTGATGCAGCGCGCGCAGGCCTCGCAGGTGCCCAAGCTGTGCGCCGCGGCGGCGAGCGAGTTGATGCGCGCGTGCGCGGCTTCGGGGACCTACAAGAGCAACCCGATCGAGCGCGTGTTCCGCGACATCCACCAGGCGCGCAGCCACATCGCCAACAACACCGACGCCTACTCGCGCGCCCATGGTGCGGTGATGCTCGGCCTGCCCAACGCCGATCCCTACATCTGAGCCGGGAACCGGAGGAGGGCGACATGACAGCCCAGCGCTACCATCCGCTGCGGGTGCAGGCGGTCACCGAGGAGACGCACGATGCGAAGTCGATCGTGTTCGAGGTGCCGCCCGAACTGGCCGAAACCTTCAAGTACCGGCCCGGCCAGTTCCTGACCCTGCGCTTGCCGGTGCTGGGCCGGCATCTGCCGCGCTGTTATTCGATGTCGAGCGCGCCCACGCTCGACGCCAGCCTGCGCGTCACGGTCAAGCGCGTGCCCGGCGGGCGCGGCTCGAACTGGCTGTGCGACCGGCTGCGCCCCGGCGACACGGTGGAGGTGATGCCGCCGGCCGGGGTATTCACGCCGGCCTCGCTGCAGGGCGATTTCCTGCTGTGCGCGGGCGGCAGCGGCATCACGCCGGTGTTCTCCATCCTGCGCTCGGCGCTCGCCCACGGCCAGGGGCGCATCCGCCTGCTGTACGCCAACCGCGACGAGCGCTCGGTGATTTTCCGCGACGAGCTGAACGCGCTCGCCGCGGCGCATCCGGCGCGCCTGCAGGTGATCCACTGGCTCGATTCGGTGCAGGGCGTGCCCGCGGTGGCGCAGCTCGCCGGCTTCGCGCGCTCGTGGCGCGAGGCGCGGGCCTTCATCTGCGGACCGGCGCCGTTCATGGACGCGATGGTGTCGGCGCTCGCCCAGGCCGGCATGGACGGCGAGCGCGTGCATGTGGAGCGCTTCGTGTCGCTGCCCGACGAGGAGGACGTGGCCGCGATCAACGCCGCCGCGCCCGCCCCGGCGACCACGGTGGAGCGCGCCACGGTCGAGCTCGAACTCGACGGCGAGGTGCATACGCTGAGCGTGGCCGGCGGCGAGACCCTGCTCGAAGCCGCGCTCAAGGCCGGCCTCAACGCGCCCAACTCGTGCCAGGCCGGGATGTGCGCGTCGTGCATGTGCCAGGTGCTCGAAGGTGAGGTGCACCTGCGCCACAACGAAGTGCTCGACGCCAAGGATCTGGCCAAGCGCTGGACGCTGAGCTGCCAGGCGCTGCCGACCACGGAGCGGCTGAGGGTGCGCTTTCCGGGCTGAGCCCGGGTGTCTTTCCTGTTTCAACGTTTTCATCCGAACGACCGGTGCCGCCCTGCGGGCGAACCGTCGGCGTTCGCCTGCGGCCAGGGCCGGTGCGGCAGCAGTGCGCGCGGAAGTAATGACAAAAAGATAAATACGTCGTTAACACGAGGAGGAGCGGCATCCATGTCATGTAGCCCGGGAATCTCTCTGTTCAACTCGCGCGGGCGCTTGCGCCTGCTGCCGCTCGCGCTGGCCGCGATCGGCAGCAGTGCGTTCGCCGGTCCCACCATCGAACTCGGCGAGGACACCACGCTCGATTACTCGCTGACGCTGTCGTACACGGCATCGATGCGCACCTCGAAGCCGTCGTCGGTGTTCCTCAACGATCTCAACAGCGACGACGCCGCGCGCAACTTCAAGCGCGGGTCGCTGGTGAACAACCGCGTCAGCGCCCTTGGTGAAGTGCGCCTCCGGCACGACAACGTCGGCGCCATGCTGCGCGGCAACATGTTCTACGACGCGGTCTATCGCGGCAGCAACGACAACGACTCGCCGGCCACGGTGAACAAAGTGGGGCCTGCCGACGAGTTCGTCTCCACGACACGCCGGCGCAGCGGCCGCGACGCCCAGCTGCTCGACGCCTTCGTGTACGGCAACTGGGTGGTGGGTGACGACCGTTATCTGTCGGCCAAGCTCGGTCGTCATGTGGTCGCCTGGGGCGAGAGCCTGTTCTGGCCCAACATCAGCCAGGGCCAGTTGCCGGTCGATGCGACCAAGTTCAACGTGCCCGGCACCGAGGCCAAGGAGTCCTACCTGCCCGTGGGCCAGTTGTCGGCGAGCCTGACCCTGACCGATGCGCTGACCCTGACCGGCTATTACCAGTACGAGTGGGAGGAGACCCGCCTGAACCCGGTGGGCGACTTCTTCGGCTCCGACTACTTCGGCCCCGGCGCCCAGTTTTTCCGGCTCGCTCCCGGGGTGATTTCGGCGCTGCCCGATCACAGCTTCGCGGTGGCCAATTTCGCCGGCGAGATCAAGCCGCGCGATTCCGGCCAGTGGGGGCTGGGGGTGCGCTACCAGCCCACCGACGCGCTCGAGATCGGCCTCTTTCATTACCGCTATCACGACCGCGTCGGCGCGATGTTCTTCGACTTCACCGGGACGACGAACTACTCGTCGTTTTCGCGCTTCGGCCAGCGTGCCGCGCCGGGCAGTGCGCCGTACTACAAGCTCGCCTATTTCGACGACATCGCGCTCACCGGGGTCAGCTTCAGCAGCAAGATCGGCGACGCGGTGCAGTTCGGCGGCGACCTGAGCTACCGCGACGGGGCGCCGGTGTATCTCGACAACGGCGCGGCCACGCGCGGCCGCTACGCCCAGGGCAACGTCAATTTCCTTTACATGCTCGGGCCCAACGCGCTCGCGCATCAGACCACGCTGATGGGCGAGGTCGTGCATCAGCGCATCCTCGGCGTCGATACCCTGACCGTGAGCGGTGGCCTGCCCGATCAGAACGGCCGCTTCTCGAAATACGTCTATGACGGCCAGACGCGCGGCTCCACGCTCGTCGGCCTGGGCGTGATCTTCGACAACCCGGGGGTGTTCTCGGGCTGGGACATGAGCACGCGCGCGGTGTGGACACAGAACGTGGACGGCAGTGCGCTCTCCGGCATGGGCGAAGACGAGCGGCGCCTGACCCTGGGCGTGGACTTCAAGTACCTGGGCAACCTGTCGCTCGGCCTGACCTGGGTGAATTACCTCGGCGCGCCCAGCCTGAAGGCGCAACGCACCATGGCCGACCGCGACTACGTGTCGTTCAACGCCAAGTACACCTTCTGATCTTCGGGAATGAGAACGACCATGAGCAAGAGAATCACCGGATTGTTGTGTGCGGTGGCGACGGTCTCGCTGCTGCAGGCGCCTGAAGCCCAGGCCAAGGCCACCGCCGAGGAACTCGCCCGTCTGGGCAAGGACTTCACCTGCGTCGGCGCCGAGCGCGCGGGCAATGCCGACGGAAGCATTCCAGAGTGGAGCGGGAAGTGGCTCGGTGCGCCGCCGCATGTCGATTTCAAGGGCACCGGCAGCCACCCGATCGACCCTTATCCCGAGGATAAGCCGCTGTTCGTGATCACCGCCGAGAATGTGGCGCAGCACGCGCACCGGCTGTCGGCCGGGCAGAAGGCCTTGTTCGAGAAGTACCCGGCCACCTTCCGCATGCCGGTCTATCCGAGCCGGCGCGACTTCCGCTTTCCGGACGCGGTGTGCGAGGTGACCCGGGAGAATGCCGCGAACGCGGAACTGATCGACGGCGGCGAGGGCGTGATCGCCACCACCGGCGGCATCCTGTTCCCGTTCCCGAAGTCCGGGCTGGAGCTGTTGTGGACGGCGTCGATCTTCACCTATCGCCCCTACACCGAGGAGCTGACGTCCGATAACGCTTACGTGCTCGCCGACGGCAAGGTCAACTGGGGCCGGGTCAAGTCGCGCAACCTCGCGCCCCACCTCGAACCGGGCAAGCGCACCCGTACCACCGGCGGCCAGGCCTCGGCCTACTACATGAACGAGACGCTGCTGCCCGAGCGCGACAAGGGCGAGATCAACACCGGCGTCGAGTTCTGGAACCACAAGGCGCAGCCGCGCCAGAGCTGGCGCTACGATCCGGGCACGCGCCGGCTGCGGCAGTCGCCGGGGTACGGTTTCGACATGGCCTTTCCGGGCACCGGGGGATCGATCACCGTCGATGAGGTCCGCCTGTTCAACGGCACCCCGGAGCGCTACGAGTGGAAGATCGTCGGCAAGCAGGAGCTGTACATCCCGTACAACGCCTACCGCCTGCATGCGCCCACGCTGAAGTACGCCGATCTGCTCCAGCCTGGCCACGTCAATCCCGAGCACATGCGCTATGAGCTGCATCGCGTCTGGGTGCTGGAGGGCAACGTCAAGCCCGGCTTTCGTCACCTGTACGGCAAGCGCGTGATGTACATCGACGAGGACAGCTGGCTGATGAAAATGGCGGAGAACTACGACACCCGTGGCGGGCTGTGGCGCACGTCGATGATGAACTACTTCTACGCCTATGAGGCCAAGACCTGGCAGGCCGGGGTCGGGCTTTACCACGACCTGATGGCCGGCACCTATCTGGCGTTCAATCTGGTCAATGAACAGCGCAACGGCTACACGCTCAACACCGGCAAGCTGAGCGAGCGCGACTTCGGCCCGGAGGCGGCGCGGCGCGCAGGGCTCTGAGCGCGGCGGCGGGGTGGGCAAGGGCGGCGGGCGACACGGCCCGCCGCCTTTTCTTTTCGTGGTCGCGGGCGCGAAGCGGGGCGGCGCTGCGCGTTGCGTGGCCAGCGATCTCTAGTCCCTTGTCGCTAGTCCCATCGGACGATGGCGGCGGCGGGGCCTTTCCCTAACCTGAGTTTCGAACAGGACGCGGATCGCGAGCCCGGCTCGCGCAGCGCGTCGTCATCGACAATCCGGCGCCCCGGCGCCGCAGCGTGAGGAGAGCTTCATGGCAGGTCGTTTGCAAGGCAAGGTGGCGTTCGTGACCGGTGGCGGCAGTGGCATCGGCGCCGCGACCGCGGAGCGTTTTGCGCAGGAAGGTGCGATCGTGGTCGTGTGCGGGCGGCGCCGCGCGCCGCTCGACGAGGTCGTCGGCCGCATCGCCGCGGCCGGCGGACGGGCGGAGGCGGTGACCGCCGACGTCAGCGACGAGGCCGGCTTCACCGCCGCGCTCGAAGCCGCGGCCAAGCGCCATGGCGGGCTCGACATCCTGGTGAACAACGCCATGGCCTACACCTGGGGCGGCATCGAGGAGATGACCACCGCGGACTGGCACGCCAATTTTTCCACCTCGGTCGACGGCACCTTCTGGGGCACGCGCACCGCGATGCGGCTGATGAAGGGGCGCGGCGGCGCCATCGTCAATGTGTCGTCGATCTGCGGCACGCTCGGCACGCCGTGGATGGCGGGCTACTCGGCGGCGAAGGCGGCGATCGACAATTTCTCGCGCGCCGCGGCCGCCGAGGGCGCGCCGCACGGCATCCGCGTGAACGTGGTGATTCCGGCGGTGGTCGAGACCCCGGCGACCGCCGGCATGCTCGCCGACGAAGGCTCGCGCCGCAACACCGAGAAGCTCATTCCGATGGGGCGCGTCGGTCAGCCCGCGGAGCTCGCCAACGCCATCCTGTTCCTGGCCAGCGACGAAGCGTCCTACATCACCGGCGCCAGCCTGCCGGTCGACGGTGGCCGCTCGTCGGTGCTGGTGACCGCGTTGTGAGCGGCGCGGCGACGATGACCCGCCACCTGTTCGTCCCGCTGCGCCTGGGCGAGCTCGAACTCGCCAACCGCATCGTGATGGCGCCGATGACGCGCAACCGGGCGGATGCGCACGGCGTGCCCGGCGAGCTGATGGCGGCGTACTACGCGCAGCGTGCCGACGCCGGCCTGATCGTCGCCGAAGGCGCCTGGCCGAGCGCGGCCGGCCAGGCCTACTGCCGCCAGCCCGGCATCGCCACCGCGGCGCAGATCGCCGGCTGGCGCCGCGTCACCGACTCGGTGCATGCGCGCGGCGGACGCATCGTGCTGCAGATCATGCACGCCGGGCGGATCGGCAGCCGCCACATCAAGGGTGAGGGTGTGGACACGGTGTCGGCCTCGGCGCTGCGCGCCGCGGGCGAAATCCACACCGACGCCGCCGGCATGCAGCCCTTCGACACCCCGCGCGCGCTCGCCACCGACGAGGTGCGCGCGGTGGTCGCCGAACACCGCCAGGCCGCGCTCAACGCGCGCGAGGCCGGTTTCGACGGCGTCGAACTGCATTGCACCAGCGGTTATCTGCCGATGCAGTTCATGTGCTCGGGGACCAACACGCGCACCGACCTCTACGGCGGCAGCGTGGAGAACCGCGTGCGCTTCGCGGTCGAATGCCTCGCCGCGATGGCCGCGGCGATCGGCGCCGGGCGCGTGGGCCTGCGCTTCAACCCCGGCAACACCTACAACGACACGCGCGACGACGATTCGGTCGCCACTCACGCCGAACTCGCGCGCCGCGCCGGCGCGCTCGGCCTCGCCTACGCCCACGTGATGCGCGCGCCGGTGGCGGAAATCGACGCCTTCGCGCTCGCGCGCACCGGCTTCGGCAACGGCCTGATCGTCAACGACGGTTTCGACGGCGACAGCGCCGAAGCCGCGCTCGCCGCCGGCGAGGGCGAGGCGGTGTCGTTCGCCCGCCACTTCATCGCCAATCCCGATCTCGTGCGCCGTCTGCGCGAGGGCCTGGCGCTCGCCCGTTTCGACCGCAGGACGCTGTATACGCCGGGCGCCGCGGGCTACACCGACTATCCGGTCGCCGACGGAGTGTGCGCATGATCTACTGGGAAGACGTCGTGCTCGGCGCGTCGCAGGCATCGACCGAGCGCTATCTGCTCACCGCCGACAACATCAAGGCCTTTGCCGGCGAGTGGGACCCGTTTCCGCCCCACGTCGATGAGGCCGCGGCGGCGAAGTCGCCGATCGGCCGGCTGTTCGCCGCCGGGGTGCATCTGCTGTCGATCACGATCCGCCTGAGCCACACCGTGGTTGCCGAGGAGACCGCGTCGATCGCCGGGCGCGGCTGGGACCGCCTGCGCTTTCACCGTCCGGGCGTGGCCGGCGACGAGTTGTGGGTGCGCGTCACCCATGTCGATCGCCAGCCCGGCAGCCGTCCGGAACGCGGTGTGCTGGTGTCGCGCTTCGAGCTGTTCAACCAGCGCGACGAACTAGTGGTCAGCTTCGACAGCAATGTGGTGATGCTGCGGCGCGTGGCGGCGGCCTGAGCGCGGCGCACGGGCTTGTCGCGTCCGCGGTTGTGCGCGCCGGTGCAACGGGGCGGCGTCTGCGGGGTCGAAAGCTCGAGTGCGCGGTGGCCTCGATGGCCGATGCAGGCTTGCCGGTGCCGTGCGTTTCCGCAAGAATCGGCCGCCCCCCGGGCGATCGCAGCGCACGCCGGGGGGCAGGCCTGAGGGTCGAGCACGGGGCGACGGTTTGAGGTGCGGGCAGGGTGCCCGCGGGCTTGTCACGGAAGGGGAGGCGTCTTGTCGAAGATTGAGCTGGATCTCGAGGAATACGATCGCATCGTGTCGATGCTGTACGAGGCGTCGCTCGACAGCCGGCGCTGGGGGGAGGCGCTGGAGCAGTTCCGCACCCTGTTCGAGGCCAACTACGTCACGCTGATCCTGCGCAGCCCCGACGAGAGCAATCTGGGCATGATGATCGCGGTCGGCCTGGAGGGCGGCGACAAGGTCACCTATCTGCCCTACGGCCACACCTCCACGCCCTTCGTCAATCAGCCGGTGGACAAGGTGTTCACCGTCGAGGACCTGATGACCGAGGCGGAGTGGCGGCGCATGCCCTACTACCTGCACTGGTGCGCGCCGGTCGACGTCTATCACGTCATGGGCGCGGACATTTCCACGCCCGATTCGGGCAAGCTGCGTTTCCGCATCACGCGCGGCGAGGCCGCGCCGAAGTTCAGCGCGCTCGACCGCGCGCGCTGCGAGGCGCTGCTGCCGCATCTGCGCCGCGCCCTGCACATGCACAACCTGATCGACCGCAGCGAGTCGCTTGGCGCGCTCTACTCGCAGGCCATCGGCCGCCTGTCGGTGGGCACCGTGGTGCTCGACGAGAGCGGCAAGGTGCTGCAGCAGAACCTGATCGCCGGCGAACTGCTGGCGGCGAGCGACGGCCTGAAGCTGGTCGGAGGTCGCCTGGAGGCGTCCTATCCGAGCGACAACCGCGAACTCCAGCAACTGATCCGCAACGCCTTCGCTCGCAACGCCGGCGATCCGACGATGCTGGCCGCGGCGATGTCGGTGGCACGGCCCTCGGGCCAGGTGAGCCTGGGCGTGGTGGTCGAACCCGTGCCTTCGCAGGAGTGGGCCGAAGGCAAGGGCCAGCCCGCGGTGGTGGTCTATATCCGCGATGCCGCGGGCAAGTCGCTGGCGAGCACCGCGGCGGCGAAGCAGCTCTTCAACCTGACCCCGGCGGAAACCGCGCTCGCCATGGAACTGGCTAACGGCCTGTCGCTGGAAGAGGCCGCGGAAGCGCTCAACATCCGCCGCAACACCGCGCGCGCGCATCTGCGCTCGATCTTCTCCAAGACCGGGGTGCGCCGCCAGACCGAACTGGTGCGCATCATGCTCAACAGCGTCGCCGCGCTCACCCG
>JAEWVQ010000095.1 GCA_023459095.1 Pseudomonadota bacterium
CCGCAACCACCGACGCCGCCGAAGCACGCCTTGCCGCCTATGTGCGCGCCGGCGGCAGCGCCAACCTTGGCCACGCCTTCACTCTCGCCACCGCCCTCGTTGCCGGCCCCACTGGCGGCGCCCTCCCCGACCTGCCGCCGCCGCGTGCGTGGCCGGCGCGCGGCCTGTACCACCCCGACGCCGCCGATTTCTTCGCCGACGCCAGCGCGCTCGCCGCCTGGCAGGCCGACCAGCCCGCCTACCGCGCGCGTCCGGCGGTGGCCGTGCTGGTGCATCGCTACCACTTCATCAACGGCGCCACCGACTGGCTCGACGACTGGCTGCGCAGCTTCGAGCGCCACGGCCTGTTCGCCTACGCCGTTTTCGGCCAGCGCGTCGATGCCACCGACCTCGCCGCGCTGCTCGAACTCCCCCCGGCGGAAGGCGCCCGCGCCCACCCGCGCGTGATCGTGCTCCATCAACTGGTGCCGCAGGCCGCCGCGCTGCAGCCGCTGTTCCAGCGCTGGGGCACACCGGTGCTGGCTACCCAGCCTTATCGCCAGGGCGACGTCGCCGCCTGGGAGCAGGACGCCAACGGCCTCGCACTCGGCGACACCCCGTTCTATCTGGTGCAGCCCGAAGCCGCGGGCTCCATCGACCCGCTGATGGTGGTTGCCCACGCCGAGCGCGGCCGCCGCACCGTGCTCATCGAGCGCCAGGCCGCCGCCGTGGCCGCCAAGGCGCGGCGCCTGATCGCGCTGCAGCAGCGCGCGCCCGCCGACAAGCGCCTGGTCGCCATGGTGTACAACTACCCACCGGGCGGCACCAACTTCGGCGCCTCCTTCCTCAACGTGCCGCGCAGCCTGGAGGAAGTCAGCGGCGCGCTCGCCGCCGCCGGCTACGACACCCGCGCCACCGCCGAAGCGGCATGGGTCGAACAGCTGCCGCCGCTGCTGCGCGCCTACTACCCCGATGCCGATCTCGCCGCCCTCCTCGAGCGCGACCAGGCCGCGGCGCTGCCGCTGGCGCACTACGAAGCCTGGTGGCGCACGTTGCCGGCGGCGGTGCGCACGCGCATCGAAGCGCACTGGGGGCCGCCCGCCGCCAGCCGCTACGTGGTGCGCCACCAGGGCGAGGCGGTGTTCGTGATTCCGCGCCTGCAGATCGGCAAACTCGCCGTGCTGCCGCAGCCGCCGCGCGAAGAAACCCTGCGCGACGGCCAGAGCCCTTTCATGCACCGCAGCAAGGCGCCGCTGTCGCACCACTATCTGGCGGTCTATCTGTGGGCGCAGCAGGCCGACGCGCTGATCCACTTCGGCACCCACGGCACCCAGGAGTGGGCGCCGGGCAAGGCGCGCGCGCTCGACGTGGTCGACGACGCGCTGCTGCCGCTGGGCGACCTGCCGGTGATCTACCCCTACATCGTCGACAACCTCGGCGAAGCGCTCACCGCCAAGCGCCGCGGCCGCGCGCTGCTCATCAGCCACCGCACCCCGGTGTTCGCCACCACCGGCTTTCCGGCGCGCATGGCGCACCTGCACGAACTCATGCACGAATGGGAAACCGCCGACCTCGGCCCCACGCGCAGCGCGCTCGAACAACAGCTCGTGCTCCTGATCGTCGATCACCAGTTCCACCGCGACCTCGGCTGGACGCAGGAACAGCTCGCTGCCGACCTGCCGCGCTTCATGGAAGCGCTTCACCCCTGGCTCGACCAGCTCGCCCAAAGCGCCCAGCCCAAGGGCCTGGCGGTGTTCGGGCGCGCGCCCGACGAGGCCGAGCGCCGCCAGATCATCCTGCAGGCGCTGCGCAAGCCGCTGCTCGACGCCCTCGGCGAGGACATCGACGAAACCTTTTTGATCGAGCATCGCGCGGTCGCCGACTCGCGCCCGGCGCGCTGGCTCGCGCTCGCCCTGCACGACACGGAGGCCGCAAGCGCACTCGACCTGCGCCCGCCCGAACCCGCCAGCGCCGTGCCCAACCGCGCCGCGCGCCGCGACATCGACCGTGCCGCGCTGCGCGAACTCGGCGAACGCGCCCAGCACCTCGACCGCCTGCTCGCCACCGAAGGCGAAATCGACGGACTGCTCACCGCGCTCGACGGCCGCTTTGTTGCTGCGGCCTACGGCGGCGACCCGCTGCGCAACCCCGAGAGTCTGCCCACCGGGCGCAACCTCACCGGGCTGGACCCCAGCCGCCTGCCCACCCGTCAGGCCTACAACGTCGCCCGCCTGCTGTTCAAGAACTGGCTCGACGACTGGCTGCGCGCACACCCCGGCCAGCCACCGCAGCGCCTCGCGCTGTCGCTGTGGGCGGGTGAAGCCCTGCGTCACCAGGGCATCATTGAAGCGCAGGCGCTGGTCGCGCTCGGCGTGCGCCCGGTGTGGGACGACGCCGGGCGGCCGCGCACGGTCGAACTCATTCCCGCCGCCGAACTCGGCCGCCCGCGCGTGGACGTGCTGCTCAGCGTCACCGGCTCCTACCGCGACCAGTTCCCCGCGCTCATGGCCCTGCTCGACGAAGCCGTCGCCACCGTCGCCGTCGCCGAACCCGAAGGCGTGATCGCCCGCCACAGCCGCGAGGTCGCAGCCGAACTGCGCCAGCACGGCGTACCCGCCGCGCAGGCGCAGGTGCTCGGCCAGGCGCGCGTGTTCGGCAACGCCCACGGCGACTACGGCACCGGCCTGTCGGAAGCGGTGCAGGACAACGGCCTGCGCGCCGGCGACGAGCGCCTCGGCGAACTCTTCCTGCAGCGCATGAGCCAGCCCTACCTCGGCGGCAACGCGGTATCCGACCTGCCCGCCGGCGCCGCCGCGCGCGCGCTCGGCGCCCAGTTGCGCCGCACCGATGCCGCGCTGCTGTCGCGCACCTCGCACCTCTACGGCATGGCGAGTTCGGACGACCCGTTTCAGTACCTCGGCGGCCTCGCCGCCGCCGCGCGCAGCGCCGGCAATCCACGCCCGCTGGCGCTGTTCGTCAATCAGCTGCAGGACGACAGCGAACCCTTCACCGAAAGCGCGCAACGCAGCATCGCCATGGAAATGCAAACGCGCTACCTGCATCCGGCCTGGCTCGAAGCACAGAAGGCCGAAGGCTACGCCGGCACCCTGCAGGTGCTGAAGTCGGTGCAGTTCATCTGGGGCTGGCAGGCCACCGTCGCCGACAGCGTGCGCGCCGACCACTGGCAGAGCTTCTATGACGTGCTGGTGCGCGACAAACACCAGCTCGGCCTCCCCGAGTGGCTGCGCAGCCACCCGCAGGCCTATGCCCAGGCCCTGGAGCGCCTGATCCAGGCCCGCCGCCACGGCCACTGGAACCCCGACGCCGAAACCAGCCGCAATCTCGCCCAGATGTACGACCGCCTGACCCGCGATGCGCCGCTCGCCCAGGAGTTACCCGCGGTACGACAATGGGTGCACCAGGCGCTGTGGCCGCAGGGCCGCGTCATCGACAATGCGGCGAAAGGCCTCGCCCGCCACACCGCCGCCACCCCGGCGCAGCCCGCGCCGGCCACCCTCGCCGCGTCCCCCGACACGCCCGCCCCACCAACCCCGACCCCAGCCACGCCACCGCTACAGCGCGGTGTGCTGCTCCAGCGTCAGGAAGCAGAACCGCCCCCACCCCAGCCCAACCCGCTATTCACCGCGTTCGCGCTCTTCGGCATGTTCGCGGTAATCGGCGGCGGCGCCCTGCGGCAACGGGCGCGAGGTAGAGGGCAAGGGTGAGCGGTGGCGGATGAGCGTTTAGGCAGTGGGAAGGGTTATGGGCTGTTGATTGGCCGGAGCGGACGGTGAAGCTGCATTGCGTAAACAACAGCTGAGCAGCGTTAACGGCCGTCCATAGGAAACTGCATAATGCCCGCCTTAAGCTGAAAACCGGACGTCATCGACGGGTACGTCGTTACCGGCTTCCTGTTGCTCCGCTATGGGGCACCACAGACTATTTTCTATCGCCCACGGAGGAGGATGGCATCCAAAGAGCGGGCAGAGACCCTGATCTCCGATCAGCACGGTAGCCTGCAGCGTAGTCAATGGTGTGTCATTTCTTCTAAAACGCTAAGTCAGCGTGAGCTAGCTGCAGCTGCCTTCTCGGTCGAAAGGCGTGGCACAAGATCGAGCACCCGCGCTAGGACACGGGCCTCACCTCCGAGTCTCTGCTGGGCTGCATCCGCCCTTTCTTGGAGTAGCCTCTGCAGCCCTGCTTGGTCAATCCGGGCATTAGTATCCGGATGAAGCCAAGACCTCTCCGGGTTGGCTACCGTCACGACTAGGCAGCCGGTTCTGGCCTCGCGGTGAGCCATGTATTTCTTGACCAACTGGTCATCGATGGTGTCGCACAGCTCTCGGGCGGATCGGTCCTTCTCCCCTACCTTCAGTTCGATGGTTGCCTGATACCCCGAAACGGCTCGAAGACGAATGTCGGTCTCCTTGCCATCAGCGGTCACAGCCTCCTGATCAACGGTGTAGGCCTCCCGCGATGCAACTTCCAGTTCGCGTGCAATCAAGGGCCGCAACGTGTTCTCGTCGCAGATCGACGCCCATCCGGCACGAGGCCCCGTGTCCTTGAGCAATAGTTCCTGAAGGTCGTCCAGCCGATCGACCAACAGCTGTGCCATGTCAGTTGCAGTCTTTGGCGAAAGCTCCTTGCGGGACAAAAGAGCGGCCACCTCCGTTGGCGACCAAGCGCTGGAGTCGATCTCTGCTGCAAGGCGCTCCTGAGCCAACGCGGCGATGCGATCTCTCGAGCTATCAAAGAGCGGATCTGCGGCCAAAGCCAGCTTTGCTCGGAAAGCTTCCGGTCCACTTGCATTCATTAGTGCATTGAAGATGTACCGACGCCCGTCCTCAGCATAATCACGCACCCCGGGCGAGTAGACGGAGTCGTGGACAAGATCGTCTTCCCGCCTGACATGCCGATGAAACTCAATCGTCAGTCGAAGCAAGTCGGCAGGCGCCAGCCTCCCGGCCCAATCGGCAGAGCCAGAGTCAGTTCGCCCACTGAAAAGCGAACCGATGATGCGAACGGCTGCCCCCTTCGGTTCCACGGGTAGTGTCGCCAAGACAGCAATAATGCTCTCCACACCGCGTTTGGGCGCAAGCGAAAACAAGACGGGAAGCCAGAAGAGAAAGTACGGACCTGCGCCGGCGACATGCACCTGTTCGGCGGCCAGTACCTCCATGGATCCTGTGACCTCGGGGCCGCCGTGCGCCAGCAGCACACGAACAACTTGCGAAAGCTTCTGCTCATTCGACGGCGAATGCGGAAACTGCGCGAGCGCCGAGCCCGACCATGCAAGCCAGCCAACCAGACGAGGGAAAAACACCTTGGCCACGTCCTGTGTGCCGTTCCGCAAGGACTGAAGCACCATTGAGTGCCAACCCGTTTCGCTGCCCGGGTCGAGTAATTCATCGAGCAACTCGGAGCCAAGAACGTTTTCCACCTCGGTGGGGTACGCCCGCGCAAGACCGGGGAGCCAACTCGGCAGGCCATTCAGATCCAGCAAGGTATAACGAGCTGCGAGTTCAGCTTCACCGCGGCTCAGCTGGGTCGCCCAACGAGGATCCTCCGCTTCTGCGTAGATGCCCATAAGGCCGATCGACCACACCACGAGGTAGGTGTTCTCCTCGCCGCGTCTACGCTCAGATCGGACGGTCGGACGCATGTTGCGCCAATAAGCCATTAAGGCAAGCCGGAGTCTGTTCGTTACGTCGGGACCGAAATGGGAAACCAGGAAGGTGCGATCCCATCTCCCCTCGTTTCCGTTGCTGTCCAACTTGCGCAAGAGCAGCCACAGGTTCCAGATCGTGTTGTCCCGTCGACCGGGCCCCAGAGCCAACGCCGGCTGGGCAGCAAGTTCGCGCCGGATCTGAATCCAAGCCTCCTTTTCTTCGGCACGCTTCCTGGCCTGACGCTCCGTGCGCTTGCGCTGCTCCTCCTGCATCTTCAGGAACTCTGCGTTGGGTTTGCTCGATTCGATGATCGAACCGAGCTCATCCATCAGCGACGCCGAGTCACTCACTGCCTGCCGAAGGGCCTCCGCGCCGTCGTCAATACCTCCTTCGGTCGCGTGCAGGTGTGCGGCCAAGTGAAGCAGCACCGACCGACGTTCGGCAGGAGAGTCCTTGTCAGCGAGCGCCGCGTGTAACCAATTGCCGTCGCGCTCAAGCGCGTAGTTCAGTGCTCCTTCGTACAGGATCCGAACTAATCGGTACCTGGCGCTGCGGTCAACACTTAGAGATTCGACGAAAGCAAGATCCGCCAAGAAGACCTGAGGTCGCCATTCGACAGGCAAACCGTCAAGAAGCGCCCGCAACTCAGTCTTGCCTTTCTCAAGGCCGTAGGCAGCGTCGGCGGACCGCAAGGCCAGTATCGACGCCTCGATTAGGGTCTCGCTCGCACTGCCCATGTCGAGCAAGCGGAGACACAGTGCGCGCAAGATGCTCGTCAGCTCCAGTCGCCCCTCGACATCGTGCAACTCCTCGCCCACGACGGCCAGACCGCCATGCGCTATTGCCAATAGATCGGGCAGAAGTGCCTCAAGGCGGCTTCGGCTGATGTCGGCCCGTTGAATCACCCGGGCAACGCTGTCTGCGTAATCTCCGCGTCGCTTGGAATCACTACTAACCCTGGCGAGGAGTTGAACCAACTGAGATTCGGTCACGTGCTCCGGGTACAGCATGGTCCCAACCCAGCGCGCGAGGCGCTCCGTCCAGGCCGAAGAAAGGGTGACGATGCCGTCAATCACCGGTCCGAGGCGTGCATCGCCCAATGCCGCGAGGGCCATGACTGCTTCGAATCTCTCGCGATCGCTGCAGGATGGATCAGCCGCTACGCCTGCGACAAGGTCAGCACATCCCTGCAGCCGACCGGCACTCACCAGTCTAAGCAGCAACTCTCGGACCTCGGGAGACTCGACGCCCTGGCCCCATGCAGCGAGCACAGTGCCAGTCAAATTCAATTGCGCCAGTCGTGCAACCTGAAGATTCGGCACTTCGAGGCCACGCCACTGGCCACGGCCGTATCGTCCGACAAAGCCAAGCAACGCGCGCTCGCGCTGGAGATCCGTTAGCGATTCAGGATCACCCTGGGTCAACAGCGCATCAGGCTCAAGCTTGACGATCCTCTCGAACATGTCCGATCGAAGCAAGGCAAGCCAGCCCGCGACGGGCCTCATCGAAGGCTTGAGAATCATCTGGTTCGTGGGCGTCAGCCCAAACACGAGACGCGCAGCCGCAGACTGCGAAAGAAGCCCCTCCTCAATCAGGTCATGAATCTGGCAGGCAACTAAGAACTCCATGACCGACCGATGATGGAAGCGAACACGACCGTATCCGCCCTCCACAAAAATTGGGCGCTCCAACAATGCGGACACTTCGTTGGCGCTCCAATCGGGAAGCAGCGCGCGCGGGTCAATCGGTGCGCCTCCCATCGCGTCGCCGTCGGCCCCAGCGCTGTAGCGCACAGTCAGGCGCCGACTCAGCAGCACCGCCAGCGCGAGCCGCTGAGCGCCAGACCGCGCCTTCTTAAGCGAAAGATCTGCCTTCTCGCGCCGATTCGGACGAGCGGTCAGTCTGGTGCGCACATGGGTTTGAATCTGGTCGAGGTGTGCGCGGATGCGCCCGTGTTCGCGCCAGTCATCGCACAGCTCGATAAGGTCTTGCGGCTTGCACGCAAACCCTCGGGCATTCTTGGCGTCAATTGTCTCAAGCAGGGAGTCTGCGTTCTGGACTCCACGAGCACGAGCGAACTCGACGATCTGTGGCCCCGTGAACGGGAGCAGTTCAACCTCGCGATGCGACGGCGGGTCGTCGTCCCTGCTGTTGCAGGGGCCATCCATCGCAATGCGAATGAACTCATCTTCTGAGTCGGCTGCGCATACTACAGCCGGTACAGGCAAGATCTCCCTGAACGCTTGACGATCAATGGGTACTGGTCGAGCGGTGACCACGACAGTTGCCCGTTCCAAGGCTCCACGGATGTCATGCGCGAATCGGCGCAGAGCGTCCTTGAACGACCGATGGACAAGTTGAAGCTCATCGATGGAGTCCAGGAAGAAGTAGGCAACCTGTGACGAGGATGCCAACCAGTCATTGAAACGCGTCATTTCGTCCCCGAAGAGGGTGGCGACAACGCCCGCAGATGCAACGCCCTCAAGCGATAGGAAGAATGCTGGCTCGCCGTGGGCAAAGAGTTCTCTCGCCTTCGACTCGCACTCATAAGTTTTGCCGGCTCCGGCCTCTGAAACGATGAGAATACGCTGGGACTTCAGCAGTTCGTCCCAACCAACCCCCGATTCGTCGAAGCGCTCACTGAAGGTCAGCTTGAAGTCGACCTCTTTCTCGGATGTGGCTCTCAGGTTCTTAAAAGTGCGTTTCATCCTAGTAAGCTAACAGCATTTGGTCGATGATGGCTGCGGCGATCTTGGAGCTGTCCCGACCTAACTGGCAGATTACAGTTGCAAGTACGCGTTTGCCGCAGTGGAAAGCTGCTGTTCGTAGTGGCCCATGGCTGAACGACAGGTTACTGGCGCATTGCTGCCGCAATAGCTGCTGCAAACCAATGACTGCTCAGGCCGACAAGCAGCCAGATACAAATGCGGTCGTGCCCAACGGTTCTATGCCCATGAACTTGAGCCGATTTCACAGCGCACCGCACGGCGCCCCAGAGCCTCACGGCGGTCCAGCCCCGGATATGAGCCGGCAAGGCTTAGCGATGAAACGGTGGCTCAATCCACGCTAGGGGCCGCACGTTACCGAATCTGAGCGCGCTGCTCGCGTAGGCGCTGCAAGGGCGCAGCGTCACGCTGGCACGTACTCGATTTCCGGCAGCACGAGTTCCCAGGCCGCGCAGCGGAGTTCGTGCGGGGTGTTGTCGCGGGCGTGGCGTACCAGGATGGCGGCGACGCGCACCGCGACGATGCGGCCTGCGGGAGGCTGGAACTTGGCCGACATGCGCCCCACCGCCACGCCCGCCGTATCGGCCAGTTCCCACCCTCCTCCGCCCTGGGTGCGCGGCCGCAGGGTGAGCGGGTGGCCGATGTCGAGCGCGGCCAGGGCGCGGTGGATGGGTGCGCCCGGGGAGAAGTAGCCGGGCCAGGAGAGCACGATCATTTCCTGGTCGGCATACTCGGTGCGGTGCGCGATGCCGGGCTCGGGCGGCAGGTGCTGCGGGCGCGAACGCAGGGTGAGGCCGTCGGTATCGCGCACGAAGGGATGCTGCCCGCCGAGCGCCTCACACAGCGTGAGCGACTGCCGCGCCCGCGTCGCCGCCACGTAGAACAGCCGGCGCTCGTCATCGCCACGGCCTTGCCAGCCGCCACTATCCAGAATCAGTACGTGATCGAACTCCAGGCCCTTGGCGCGGTGCGCGGTCATCAGGACCAGCGGAGCGTTGGGGCGGGCGTCGCCGGCCGTTTTGCCGATGGCGCCGAAGTCGTAGAGCGCTTCCACCAGATCGTCGACGACGAGTTCGCGGCCCGGCGCGGCGCATTCCACATCAACGATGAACTGCGCGAGCGCGGCGCGCTGCGGGTGGTCGATGAGGCCGTCTGCAGCAAGCCGGTAGCGGCGGCGGAACCAGCGGGCGAGCGCACCGGCGCGTATCAGCACGCGGCGCGGGCGGGCACTGCGGCGCAGGCCGCGCAACAGGTTGGCGAGCGCATTGCCTTCACGGCTGTCGTGCAGCCGGAATTGGCCGCTGTCGCGCTGCATGCGCACCGGGATGCCGCGCAGCCGGCACAGCGCCGCCATGGGCTCGAGGTCTTCCCAGCGGCGGGCGATTACGGCAAAGCGGCCCCATTGCCCGGGCTCACCGGCGGCGGCAATGAGGTCGTGCACGCGTTGCAGGGCGTGAAGCGCGAACTGCACTTCCTGCTGTGGGTTGCGCGGCACTTCGAGGACGTGCACGCGGCCTTGGGTAAGGGCGTCGCGCGCACCCTGCTCGCCGCCGTCGGGCTGCTCGCGGCGGGCGTAGTTGATACGGATCGCCTGGCCGGCTTTCATGCGCTCGCGGGCGGGCGCGATGATGCGGTTGGCGCAGTCGATGATGTGCGTTGTCGAGCGGTAGTTCTCGACCAGCGCGTAGCGGCGGGCGGCGTAGTCGGTTTCGAACTGGCGGATGTAGCGCACACTGGCGCCATCGAAGGCATAGATGTTCTGGTCGTCGTCGCCCACCACCATCAGCGCCACCCGGTCGTCCTCGCTCTGCAGGCTGCGCCCGGCGAGCGCGCTGATGAGCGCATAGTGGTCGGCGTTGATGTCTTGGTATTCATCCACCAGCAAAAAGCGCAGGCCGGCGAGCAGGCGGTCGCGCAGGATGGAAGGGGCGGCGCCCGCCTCCTCCTGCCCCGCCTCGCCCTCGGCCGCGCGCAGGCGCCGGGTGGCATGGCGGATGACCTCGCCGAAGTCCACCGCCTCGCCACGCTCGATGGCCACTGCATAGCTGGTGCCGGTGATGCGCATCGCCAGCCCGTGCAGAGTCTGCACGGTAACGCCGGCCGCATCCGGCCCGACCAGGCCCCACAAGCGGCGGCGGATTTCGTGGGCCGCCGAGCGGTTGTAGGCGAGCACCATGATGGCTTGCGGCAACACCATGCACTCGCGCAGCAGCCAGGCCACACGGTGCACGATGACGCGCGTTTTGCCCGCGCCCGGGCCGGCGAGCACCAGGTGGTTGCCTTCCAGCGGCGCGGCGACGATGGCCTGCTGTTCGGGGTTGGCGAGTTCGGTGAGGATGCGGCGGTGGGCGGCCTCGGTGGTGGCCATGTCGAGCACGTCCTGGCGCCCGGCAAAGTAACGGCGCACGAACTCCGCGCGCTCGAGGCTGAAGTAGTCGACGATGAAGCTCATCGCCGCCTGTATCTTGCTGATTGCGAGCTTGGCGTACTCGGCCATGACGTGCACCTGTACGATCTTGTCCTTGTAGTGCAGCGCGAGTTCGGCGTAGTCGGATTTCCTGAACTGGCGCCGACGCGCCTCGGGGTTGAGCTCGATGCTCATCGCGGCGCGGAACACTGCCTTGCCGCGGGCAAGATGCAGGACTTCGTTGGCGTCCAGGTAGAGCAGCGCCGCCGAGAGCGCGACGTCCCATTTGTCGAGGGCGAGGTCGGCGAGCGTGGTGTCGGCCTGCAGCGCGGCTTCGAGCTCGCCCTGCTTGCAGGTGACGAGCAGTGTGTTGCCCTGGCGACGGCGCTGAAACTCGGCGAGCAACGCATGGGCGAGCCGCATGCGACGTTCGCGGATGGTGTCGATGTCACGCCAGTTGCGCCGCAGCTTGATCAAGCGGCTGTCGGCACTCTGCGGCTTCAAGGTGAAGAAGGCGCGGTTGCCGTCCCCTTGGCCGAAGGGCTCGGCGAAGGACTTCAGCAAACGGGTAAGGCGATCGGGGTCGAAGTCCACCTGGGCATCGCGGCGCAGGGTGTCGCACAGGCGGCGCACGTTGAGAATCTGCCAGCCGTCCTGGTCGGCATCGGGCGCCTGCTCGCGCAGGGTGTTGATCAGCGCATTCTCGATGCGCGCGAGTTCGACAAGGCGCTGGGCAGTGTCGGGATCGCGGTAAAAGGTGACGCCGATCTCGGCATCGTTCGACAGCAGCTTCCAGCGGTCGAGCTCGCGCAGCATGTGTTGCAAGGTGCGCGAATCCTTGCCCGTGGCGAGCATCAGCTCGTCGGTGGACAGCCCCTCGTCGTCTTCGGCCTGAATGAGCGCGGAGAGGATGCGTGCGTAGGGCTCGATGTCGGCCTCGGGGCCGAGCTTTTGTCTCAGTACGGCGCAGGCCTCCTCCTCGGTCGCAACCAGCAGGCTGCCGGGGAAGACGCGGGTGTGGTTCTCGTGGCGCGCCAGCAGACGCGCCTCTTCGAGCCAGGCGACGGCGATGCGCACCTTGGTGTCGGCGTCGCTGGCATCGGGGTCGATGCGCTGGGCCTCGGGAATCTCGAGCAGGATCTCGCCGCTGGTGACCACCACCTGCCCCTCGCTGCGGTCCTTGCGCTCGATCACGCGCAGCGCCTTGAGAATGGCGCCGATGTCGTGCTGGGTGAGACGGGCATTCTTCAGCAGGCGGAACTGCACGTCGAGATCGGTCTCGTCGTACAGCAGGATGCAGCGTGCCATCGCCTGATCGCGCCCAGCGCGACCGGCTTCCTGCAGGTAGTTTTCCAGCGAACCGGGGGTGTCGAGGTGGATCACCAGGCGCACGTCGGGCTTGTCCACGCCCATGCCGAAGGCGTTGGTGGCGACGATCACGCGCAACGTACCGGCCAGAAAAGCCTCCTGCACCCCGCGCTTTTCCGCCGGCTGCATGCCACCTTGGAAATGGCCACAGGGCAGGCCCGCTTCCTTGAGGAAGGTGGCGACATCCTCCACCGTCTTTTGCCGCGCGCCAAACACGATGGCGCCGCCGTCTTCGCGCAGCGACTCCTGTACCAGGCGCAGCACCTCGCCGTACTTGGCCTGCGTCGGCACCGCGCGCACCTCGTAGGCGAGGTTGTCGCGGCTCACCCCGCCTTCGAGGCGGTCCAGCACCATGCCCAGGCGTTTTTCGAAGTGCGCGCAGATGTCGTCGACCACATCGGGCTTGGCGGTAGCGGTGAAGCAGAACACCGGCGACGGCGCGTCTTTTTGCTGCATCCTGATGAAGCGCGAAACGTACAGGTAGTCGGGGCGGAAGTCGTGCCCCCATTTCGACAAGCAGTGCGCCTCGTCGAACACCCAGGCGCCGATCTCGCGGTACTTGAGCGCGTTGGCAAAGGCGGTGCTGCGGAACTGCTCGGGGGCGACGAAAATCAGCCCGAGGTCACCCAGGCGCAGCTTCTCGAGCATCGCGCGGCGCTCCTGCGGGTTGAGCAGGCTATTGAGGTAGCCGGCGCAGCTCACGCCGCGCGCTTCCAGATTGTCGACCTGGTCCTTCATCAACGACTGCAAGGGCGAGATCACCACCGTGAGGCTGCCATTGCGGTAAAAGCGCGCCAGCGCCGGCAACTGAAAGCACAGCGACTTGCCGCCGCCGGTGGGCAGGATGGCCAGCGTCGGGCGGCCGGCAAAACCGTTATCGACGATCGCACGCTGCAGCGAGCGGCCGTCCGCCGTCGCCGGTGTCGCGCGAAAATGGGTGATGCCCGGAAAATAGCTCGGCAGCAGCGTTTCGAGATCATGGTGTTCGCGGCACCAGGCGCAGTCCGGGGCCGGACAGGGGGTGTCGCGCAGCTGCGTGATCGCGTCGCGCACTTTAGGGAAATTCAGCCGTACCCAGGGCGGCAACACCGAGTTGCCCCCTGCAACGCGCAACCAGGCCAGTACGTAAGCCAGGGCCTGCTGCCAAGCTGGATCGGCCAAGTAGTGCTCAAGGATGCGGCGCTGGCCGCTCACGCATACCTTGCCGGCGGTGACGCGCGTCCAGGCCGCCGCGGCCTCGGCGCGCGTCGGCTTGAGCGCCCGGCGCAGGGTCGCAAAGAAATTGGCAACCCCCTTGCCGTTCTCCGGGGCGAGCAGAAAGTGCAGGCACAGCGCCTCGTCGGGGTGTTCGACAACGCGCTGCTGCAGCGCCCGGCTCTGGTCGAGGAAGAGCTCGTAGGCAAGCTCCGCATCGCGCACCGGGTCGTTGCGCGTGGTCGTGCACAACTTGTAGTCCTTGACCAGCCGATGGTAGGGGTTCTGCGGAAAGGCGACCGGCGACAGCGCCAAGGTGTCGATCAGCGGCAAACCATGCAAGGTGAGCCCGGGGTACAGCGCGGCGAGCGCAGGCTGGTCGAAGGCGGTGACATTGTGACCGAGCACGAAGGCCGCCCCTTCGGTGAACGCATCGAGCTGCTGCACCAGGTCCGCGGCCTTGCCATGAAGCTTCAAGCGCCGGTTCAGGTCGGGGCGATAGACCCCCAGCTCGCGCAAGACCATGTGGTCGTGGCGCGCGGTTTCGATATCGACGCACAAACATCGCGCGCGAAGCCCTGCGGAGCTGCCTTCCATAACGATCGCATAGCGAAAATGTTGATGGAATTGTAACCGCTCTCCATAGCGCTCCCGCGCCAAACCCTGCACAGTGCAGGCAGGGCGCCTGCTGCGCAGCCTTGCTGTCGCGGATACCCCAACACTAAGCACCAATGAAAACGCGCTGATCTATTTCTAGATCAGCGCGTTTCAGTGTTTGGCGCGCCCGGAAGGATTCGAACCTCCTACCCCCTGGTTCGTAGCCAAGCGACCAACGGCCTAGGGCTGAGTTTTCAGCGAGTTGTGGGCGCCCGTTGCACGTCGATCCCCACAGATTCTCGCAGACCAACTCATAAGTCGCGCAAAAGTCGCGCAGCCTGTTCCCCCGTTTAGAGCCTTCAGACGGCCATCTCCGTCGCTTCCCTGCACGTGGCATCCGACGCAGATCGCGGCCGCCTGCGCCCTGATTCCTGCCCCCCACACCGCATTGTCCAAGCCCCTCGATTCATGATCGTGGCGCATGCGCGAGATGTGCATAGGCCTGACGTGCACGCAAAGTCCAACAAAGAAAGGTGTCTATAAAAACGGTAACCAAGGTAACTAATTCCAGAAACAGCAGTGAAAGCCGCGCGAACAAAGGTGATACGACAAATGGGAAAAGGTAATCTTTAGGTAACCTCATAGTAATCTAGTTACCGTTACTGAAAGTCATGAAGGCGAAATATACGCCCTTATAAATCAGCTACTTACGAGATATTACCTTTTTGGTTACCATAAATTACCCATCAAAGGTAATCATAAAACACATTAATAATCAAAGAACTAGAGCCGCCGACCGAGGCCGATAACCCTGATTACCTTTTTTCTCTGCACCCTACCCCTGCCGCCGCTTTAGAGGCCGTGGCGCTACCCCCTCCCCCGGACACGCTGGCTTCCAACACTGAACACCCCCCTTTGCTGCAACGTCGTGCAACGGCAATCGATGCCGTCCACCAGCCCGCTCCGCCCGAGCTGGTGCGGCATCCGGTCTGTGCGTCCAGTGCATTTTTTTTGCCCTGGGAAGCGGGCAGGCGTGGCGGGGGGACGAGCGCGCGCGCCGGGGTGTCGGGGGGGTGCGGGCG
>JAEWVQ010000096.1 GCA_023459095.1 Pseudomonadota bacterium
AGGCGGTGACCAGCTTCATCACCGAGGCCGGGTTCATCGCCAGGTCGGCATGGCGGGTGAGGGTAGGGGTGTCGGCGTCGACCGCCTGGACCCAGACCGCGACCGCGCTTTCCGGGATGCGGACGGCGTCCAGTGCGTGTCGTACCGGGTCTGGCAGCGCCGGTGCGCCAAGAGCGGGGGGGAGGCCGAGGCTGAGCCCGAGTGCGACGAGGGCCCGGCGCAGGTGCGGGGTGAGGCGTGAGGTCAGCGACATCGTCATGACGGCGGCAGCGCCGGGGCTAGCTGAGGGCTACAATGACCGGCTTTATGCCGGCGATGGCTGTCGTCATTGTACGGGAGCGGCCCGGGCACCGACGACGGCGCGGCCGGGGGCGCGGATGATGGACGGAGCATGAGCGGATTTGGCCATTTCGCCAGTACGGCGCGAGAGGTGGAGCGGGAAATCGCCAAGCATGGCGTGCTGCTCGGCATCGACTGGAACGATGCGGCGCCCCTGCGCGTGCTCGCCCGCGAGGCCTTGACCTGCTCGTCGGCGGCGCGGCTCGCCTTGCTGCGCAGCGCCGACCCGCGCGAGCGGAGTAAGGGAGAGCTGTTCGCGCTTGCCGAGCTGATGCTCGATCTGATGCGGCAAAGCGCCCAGATCGGCATCCATACCAGTGGCGGGCCGATCTGGAAGGCGCTGGGGCGGGCTTTGTATGAGGAGGCCGAGGCGCTCGGCGCCCGCTCCGCCGAGCATGGCTGAGCAGCGTAGCGGCGGCCGCTCAGGCGAGCGGTCGCTCGAGCGCGTACAGCCCGGCCACCGTTTCGCGCTCCCGAACGACCTGGACCTGGTCACCGTCGACGATGACTTCGGCGGCGCGCGGCCGGGTGTTGTAGTTCGAGCTCATCGCCATGCCGTAGGCACCCGCCGACAGGATGGCGAGGAGGTCGCCTTCCTCGATGGCGAGCGCGCGGTCGTGGGCGAGGAAGTCGCCGCTCTCGCAGATCGGGCCAACCACCTCATAGCGCTGCGGCGCGCTCGTGCGCGGCGTGACCGCGACCACCTCATGGTAGGCGTCGTACAGCGCGGGGCGGGCGAGGTCGTTCATTGCCGCGTCGACGATGGCGAAGTTCTTCTCTTCGCCCGGCTTCAGGTACTCCACCCGCGTCAGCAGCAGTCCGGCGTTGCCGATCAGTGAGCGGCCAGGTTCGAAGCACAGCTCCTCGTCGCGCCCGTCGAACACCTTGAGCAGTGGCGCGAGATAGTCGGCAACCGTCGGCGGGGTTTCGTCGGCGTAGCGGATGCCGAGCCCGCCGCCGAGATCGATGTGGTCGAGGCGAATTCCCTCGGCGCCAAGCTGGTCCACCAAGCCGAGCACTTTCTGTGCGGCTTCGGCCATGGGCGCGGGGTCGAGCAGTTGCGAGCCGATATGGCAGGCAATGCCACTGATGCGCAGGTGCGGCAGGGTTGCCGCACGGCGGTAGAGGGCGAGCGCTTCGGCGAAGGCGACCCCGAACTTGTTGCTCTTCAGTCCGGTGGAAATATAGGGGTGGGTTTTCGGGTCGACGTCTGGATTGACCCGCAGGGCGATCGGCGCGACCTTGCCGAGTTCGCCGGCCACTTCGTTCAGGCGGTCGAGTTCACGGGCGGACTCGACGTTGAAGCAGCGGATGCCGTGCCCGAGGGCGAAGCGCATCTCGTCGCGGCTCTTGCCGACGCCGGAGAACACGACCTTGCCTGCGTCGCCACCGGCGGCGAGCACGCGCGCGAGCTCGCCGCCGGAAACGATGTCGAAGCCCGCGCCAAGACGGGCGAAGGCAGAGAGCACGCCGAGGTTGGAGTTCGCCTTCACCGCATAGCAGATCAGCGCACGGCGGCCCGACAGCGCGGAGCGATAGGCGCCGAAGGCGGCCTCGAGAGCGGCACGCGAATAGACGTAGGTCGGGGTGCCGAAGCGTTCGGCGATGTCGGCAAGGGCGGTCCCTTCCAGTTTCAGGGTGCCGGCGGCGTGCTGCAGGGTGGGAACGGGGAACATGGGGTTCATTGACGCGGAGTTGAAGGCGGGGCCGGGGTGTCGCCGGTTGCCGGCGTGGCGGCGGGCACGGGTTTGCTATGATCGGCGGCCGGTGCGGGGCGCTGCGCCTGCTCGGGCAGGTAGAGCGGCCCCTTGATGCCGCAGGCGGAGAGGAGTAGCGCGCTGCTCAGCGCGGCTGCGGGAAGCATCGCTCGCATGGGCGTCGGTCTTGTGCAAAAGAACGGCATGTTAACAGATGGAGTCGGAGAAGGAGTTGGCATGGAAGAATCTGCGTTCAATGCGCTCGCCGAAGCGGAGCTGGTCCGTATCGAGGCGGCACTTGAGGCGTGCGGCGTGGATCTCGACATCGAGCCCAAGCCGGGCGGCGTGCTCGAGGTCGAGTTTGACAACGGCAGCAAGCTGATCATCAATCGGCACAGCGCGGCGCGCGAGATCTGGGTGGCGGCGCGCTCGGGCGGTTTTCATTTTCAGCCGGTGGCGGCCGAGTGGGTGTCGGCCCGCGACGGCGTGGAGCTGTACGCGCTGCTCTCCAGGGTGGTGAGCGAGCAGTCGGGCGCATCGGCCCGTCTGCAGCGTGGATCTTGAGTGGCCTACGGCGCATTGCTGCGCCGTGCGCTCGCCCGCCGTGTGTCTCAGCGCCGGATCGGCGTGGGCGTGCGTTCGACCACTGGCGCCGGTGCCTGCAGGGCCGGTAGCGGGGCGGGTGGCGCCGGAGGCGTGGCTTCCTCCGGGGCTTCCTGAGCCGGGCTCTGGTCGGAGAACAAACGCTCCAGCCAGTCGGGCGCGGGGGGCGGTTCGGGAGGCTTGTTTTCGGCGTAGATGTAATCCTCGCGGCCGTCGCCGGTGTGGATGGCGAGCAGGCCGGACGGGCGCGGTTGCGGATGTTCGGGTAGGTCGTGCAGCGCGGTGCGCATGTAGTTGACCCAGATCGGCAGCGCGGTGACGCCCCCGGTTTCGCCGCGTCCCATGTTCCTCGGTTGGGAGAAGCCCATCCACGCCACCGCAACGACGTCGGGGCTGTAGCCGCAGAACCAGGCGTCGAGGTAGTCGTTGGTGGTGCCGGTCTTGCCGGCGAGGTCGTTGCGGCCGAGGGCGCGCGCGCGTCCTGCGGTACCGCGGCGCACCACGTCCTGCATCATCGAATCCATCAGCCAGGCGTTGCGCGGGTCGATCACGCGTGGCGCGCTCTCGCCGGCGACCGGCGGGTCGATGCGTGCGATCAGCTTGCCGTTGCTGTCGTGGATTTCCTTGACCACGTAGGGATCGACGCGATAACCACCATTGGCGAATACCGCGTAGCCGCTGGCCATCTCCCACGGTGTGACCGAGCCGGCGCCCAGCGCCATGGTCAGATAGGGTGGGTGGCGCGCGGGGTCGAAACCGAAGCGGCCGACGTAGTCCTGCGCGTACTCCGGCGTGATCGACTGCAGCAGGCGGATCGACACCATGTTTTTCGAACGTGCCAGGGCGTCGCGCACGGTCATCAGGCCGGAGAACTTGCCGTCGTAGTTCTTGGGCTCCCAGGCTTGGCCGCCGGTGACGCCGGCCGGGAAATACAGCGGCTCGTCCTCGACCAGACTGGCGGGGCCGAAGCCGCGCTCGAGTGCCGCGGAGTAGATGAAGGGCTTGAAGCTGGAGCCGGGCTGGCGCTGCGCCTGGGTGACGTGGTTGAACTTGTTGCGGTTGAAGTCGAAGCCGCCGACCAGGGCGCGTACCGCGCCGGTTCTGGGATCGATCGACACCAGCGCGGACTGGATTTCGGGAAGCTGGACGAGCTCCCAGCCCTTGTCTCCGGTGTCGCGGATGCGGACGACCGCGCCGCGTCGGATGCGGCGGGCCTGCGGTGCCTTGTCGCCAAGCATGGGGGTGGCGAGGCGGAGCCCGTCGCCGCTGATTTCCACCGTGCTGCCGTTGCGGTAGGCTTTCACCTGCTTCGGGGACGCTTCGAGGACCACGGCGGCGAGCAGGTCGTCGAAATCGCCGGCTTCGGCGATGGCATCATCGAGTGCTTCGTTGTCGACCGTGCCTGTGGCGAGTTCGAGGTAGCGCTCGGGGCCGCGGTAGCCATGGCGGCGGTCGTAGTCCATCACGCCTTTGCGCAACGCGGCGTAAGCCGCTTCCTGGTCCGCGCGCGTGATCGTGGTGACGATGCGGATGCCGAGTTGGTAGGCCTCCTCGCCGAACTGTTCGACGGCGATCTGACGGGCCATTTCTGCGACATAGTCGCCATGCAGCAAGGCGTTGCTGCGTGCGGCGGCGGTTTGGGTGCCAAGTCGGGCCTGAAGCGCGTCCTGGTGGGTGGCTTCGTCGATGAAGCCGGCTTCGACCATGCGCCGCAATACATACTGCTGGCGCTGCTTGGCGCGCGATGGATTGACCACCGGGTTGTAGGCCGAAGGGGCCTTGGGCAAGCCGGCGAGCATCGCGGCCTCGGCAATATTGATCTCGGCGAGCGGTTTGCCGAAGTAGGTCCGCGCGGCTGCGGAAAAGCCGTAGGCCCGCTGCCCGAGGTAGATCTGATTGATGTAGAGCTCGAGGATCTGGTCCTTGGTGAGATTGCGTTCGATCTTGAGCGCGAGAAGTATCTCGTAGAGTTTGCGGTTGTAGGTTTTTTCCCGCGACAGGAAGAAGTTGCGCGCGACCTGCATGGTAATCGTCGAGGCGCCCTGGCCGCGCCCGCCGGAAGTCAGGTTGGCGGCCGCGGCGCGAGCGATGCCGATCAGGTCGATGCCCGGATGTTCGTAGAAGCGCTCGTCTTCGGCGGCGAGGATGGCCTGCTTGAGGGCAGGCGGCACGTCGGTGATGGCAACGAGGGAGCGGCGCTCCTCACCGAATTCACCGAGCAGGTGGCCATCTGAGGTAAACACCCGTAGCGGGATGCGCGGGCGATAGTCGGTCAGGGATTCGAGAGATGGGAGGTTGGGCCAGGCAAGCGCCGACATCGCGGCGAGTGTGGCCAGGCCCAGGGTCGCCAGCGCGAGAAGCGCGGTGAGCGGGTAGAGAACCCAGCGCATCGTGAATCCGGAAGAGTGAAGG
Source organism: Pseudomonadota bacterium (assembly GCA_023459095.1). GTDB lineage: Bacteria > Pseudomonadota > Gammaproteobacteria > Burkholderiales > Rhodocyclaceae > JAEWVQ01. The sequence continues at coordinate 5,052 of JAEWVQ010000096.1, forward strand.
TGGCGCGCATTATATAAGGCCTTGACGGCGCGGGTTTGCCGGTCGCCGGCCTGATGCAATTTGATTCATTTTGCTTTACACCCCCCGCCCTTGTTGCTAGCATTTCAGAGCCTTATTCAGCATTTGCGCCTAACGTAAAGAAATCAAAGGACTTTCTTTGTGATTGACCTTTCCATATTCGGCTCCAAGGCGCGTCAGCTCGCGGGGCTAGATATCTCCTCTTCATCCGTGAAGCTGGTCGAGTTGTCCGATGGCGGGAAGGGCGCATACCGTCTCGAGCGCTACGCCGTCGAGCCGCTGCCGCGTGACGCCGTCACCGACGGCAATATTGCCAACCTCGAAGTGGTGACCGACGCCGTGCGCCGCGCGCTGCGCCGCTTCGGTTCCGGGGTCAAGAACGTTGCGCTGGCCCTGCCTGCATCATCCGTGATTACCAAGAAGATCATTCTGCCCGACGGTTTGCGCGAGCAGGAGATGGAGATGCAGGTCGAGTCGGAGGCGAATCAGTACATCCCGTTCGCGCTTGACGAGGTCAATCTCGATTTTCAGGTCGTCGGTCCGGCAGCGGGCAGTCCCGGTGAGGTCGAAGTGCTGATCGCCGCGTCGCGCAAGGAGAAGGTCGAGGACCGGGTTGCCGTTGCTCAGGCGTCAGGATTGAAGGCGCTGGTCGTCGACGTCGAATCGCTGGCGGTGGAGTCGGCGTTCGAACTGGTCAGCCGTCAACTGCCTGGTGGCGGCGCCGGCAAGGTCGTCGCCCTGATCGACATCGGTGCCAGCGTGATGAACGTCAGCGTGCTGCGCGACGGCCAGCAGGTGTATGCCCGCGAACAGGCGTTCGGGGGTAATCAACTGACCCAGGACATCTCGCGCCAGTACGGCATGAGCTTCGATGAGGCCGAGGCCGCCAAGCGCTCTGGCGGACTGCCCGACGATTATCAGCGCGACCTGCTGCGCCCCTTCATGGACAGTCTCGCGCTCGAAGTGTCGCGCGCCCTGCAGTTCTTCTTCACGTCCACGCCGTACAACCAGGTCGACCATCTGGTGCTGGCCGGCGGTTGTGCCGCCATGCCCGGATTGGCTGAGGTGGTCGGGGGGCGTACCCAGGTCGATACGCTGGTGGCGAATCCGTTTGCAGGCATGGCGGTCGGCTCCGCGGTCCGGCCGAAAGCCCTGCTGGCGGACGCACCGTCACTGATGGTTGCATGCGGCCTTGCGCTGCGGAGATTCGACGCATGATCCGGATCAACCTGTTACCTCATCGCGAGGAAAAACGCCGCGCCCGCAGGCAGCAGTTCTATGCGTTGTCTGCGGTGGCAGTGCTGGCCGGTG
>JAEWVQ010000097.1 GCA_023459095.1 Pseudomonadota bacterium
GAATTGCGCAGCCCGCTTGCCACCATCGACCTCGCGCTGCAGAACCTCGGCCGCGTGCCCGACCTGCCGCCGGGCGTGCGTGCGCGCCACGAGCGCATGCTGCGCGCCAGCCGCCGCCTGCAGGCGCTCGCCGATTACCACCTCGCCCACGACCGGCTTCGGCAGTCGGGCGCGGGTGAGGCGCCGGAGGCGGTGGACCTGGCCGCGCTGATCGACGACCTCGTCGCCGCGGCCGACTGGCCGGCGCTCGAGGTCGAGTGCGGCGGAGCAGGCGGGGCCGAGTGCGCGGCGTGGGTCCTCGGCGACCGGGAAATGCTGCGGGTCGCGCTGTCGAACCTTATCGACAACGCGATCAAGTATTCGCCCACGGGCGGCGCGATCCGCGTCGGCGTGGCGGCGGCCGACGGCGTGGTCACGGTTGCGGTGCGCGATCACGGCATCGGCATCGCCGCGGCCGATCTGCGGCATCTGTTCGAGCCCTATTTTCGCGCCGAAGGGCTCACCCAGCCGGGCAGCGGCCTGGGGCTGGCGTTGGTGCGGCAGATCGTCGAGGGCCACGGCGGGCGCATCGGGGTCGACAGCGCACCGGGGGCGGGAACCTGTTTTACGGTGAGCCTGCCGCAGCGCGCGCCGGGCTGAGCCGGGCTGCGTGCCCGTGCGCGCGTTACAGCAGAAACAGGGTGGCGAGGCCGAGGAAAATGAAGAAGCCGCCGGAGTCGGTGAGCGCGGTGACCATCACCGAGCCGCCGATCGCCGGGTCGGCGCCGAGGCGCTGGCGCAGCATCGGGATGAGCACCCCGGCGCAGGCCGCGAGCAGCAGGTTCAGCGTCATCGCCGCGGTCATCACCGCGCCGAGCGAGGCGCTGTCGTACAGCCACCAGGCGAGCACGCCGAGTAGGCCGCCCCACACCAGGCCGTTGATCAGGGCGACACCGAGCTCCTTGCGCAGCAGGCGTTTCATCGCGCTCTGCTCGACCTGGCCCATGGCGATCGCGCGCACGATCATGGTGATGGTCTGGTTGCCGGAGTTGCCGCCGATGCCGGCGACGATGGGCATGAGCGCGGCGAGCGCGACCAGCTTCTCGATCGAGCCTTCGAAGGCGCCGATCACGCGCGAGGCGATGAAGGCGGTGACCAGGTTCACCGCCAGCCAGGCCCAGCGGTTCTTCACCGAGTCCCACACCGAGGCGAAGATGTCTTCTTCCTCGCGCAGGCCGGCGTGGCTGAGGATCTCGGCTTCCGATTCCTCGCGGATGAAATCGACCACGTCGGCCACGGTCAGGCGTCCGATCACGCGGCGCGCGTGATCGACCACCGGCGCCGACACCAGGTCGTAGCGCTCGAAGGCCTGGGCGGCGTCGTCGGCCTCGTCCTCGGGCTCGAAGCTGATGATGGGTTCGCGCCGCATGACCTCGGCGACTTCCATCTCGGGGTCGTTGATGAGCAGCGATTCGAGCGACAGGATGCCCTTCAGGTGGTCGTCGCGGTCGATGACGAAGAGCTTGTCGGTGTGGTCGGGCAGTTCGTCGAAGCGGCGCAGGTAGCGCAGCACCACCTCGAGGGTGACGTCTTCGCGCACGGTCACCATGTCGAAGTCCATCAGCGCCCCGACCGAGTCCTCGGGGTAGGACATCGCCGCGCGCAGCTGCTCGCGGCCCTCGTGGTCGAGCGACTGGAAGACGTCCTGGATGACCTCGGGCGGGAGGTCGGGGGCGAGGTCGGCGAGTTCGTCGGCGTCGAGCGATTCGGCGGCGGCCTTGAGCTCCTCCGGCGCCATGGTCTCGATCAGCGACTCGCGCACCGCGTCCGAGACTTCGAGCAGGATCTCGCCGTCGCGCTCGGCCTTCACCAGATCCCACACGAACAGTCGTTCGTCGTGCGGCAGCGCTTCGAGGATGTAGGCGATGTCGGCGGGATGGAGGGCGTCGAGCTTGGTGCGCAGTTCGACCACGTGCTGCTTGTGCACCAGCGATTCGACGAGGTCGTGGCGCGGCATGTCCTGGCGGTGCACGAGGTCTTCCACCAGTTTCTGGCGCGCCAGCAGCTCCTGCACTTCGCGCAGGTGCTGCTGGACATCGTCGGGGTGCAGATCCTCTTCCGGAGTCATCGCGCGCAGGGCTGGGGGAAATGGCGGAGAGCCCGGATTTTACGGGCTTGGCGGGCAGCGTGCGACCCCGCGCGGGTTACCGGATGCGAAAAAAGCGCGCGGCGGTCGCGCGGTCGCGTCAGGGAATCTGCGAATAAGCCATACGCCCCCGGATGCGCTCGGCGTGGGCGGCGAGGCGGGGGCCGAAACTGCGTTCGTACTTGCGCGGATTGGGCAGCATCACCGCCAGCCGCGCGCTCTCGCCCGGTCCCAGGCGCGCCGCGGAAAGGCCGTAGTAGCGCTGCGCTGCGGCCTCGGCACCGAACACGCCGTCGCCCCATTCGACCACGTTGAGATAGACCTCGAGGATGCGGCGCTTGCTCCACAGGCTCTCGATCATCACCGTGATCACCGCCTCCTGGGCCTTGCGCAGATAGCTCCGCGACGGCGACAGGAAGAGGTTCTTCGCCAGCTGTTGGCTGATCGTGGAGCCGCCGGCGACGCTGCGCCCCTTCTTCTCGTTTTTTTCCAGGGCGCGCTGGATGCCCTCCCAGTCGAAACCCTCGTGGTCGACGAAGCGGTCGTCCTCGGCGGCGACCACGGCGCGCTTCAGGTGCACCGAAATCTGTGTGTAATCGACCCATTGATGGCGCAGCCGGGCTTTCGGGTCGCGTTCGCGCAGCTCGGCGAGGCGCAGGCGCATGAAGCTGGTGCTGCCCGGATCGAAGTGGCTCCACCACGCGACGTGGGCGAACAGCCAGAGCTGCCAGGCGAGGAGCGCGACGACGAGCGCGGCGACGGCGCGGATCAGCCAGCGCGACAGGGTCTTCATGGCCGCACCGGGGCCGTGGCGGTCAGGCCGCGCGCAGTGCGGCGAGCACCGCGGCGGTGTGCGGGCGCACGCCGCGCCACAGCGCGAAGCTCTCCGCCGCCTGTTCGACGAGCATGCCGAGGCCGTCGGCGAGGTGGGCGGCGCCATCGGCGCGGGCGGCGGCAAGGAAGGGGGTGTCGCCGCGACCGTACATCATGTCGTAGGCGAAGGCGTCGGCGGCGTAGAGGCCGGCGGGCAGCGGCGGGGCCTGGTCGGCGAGGCTGGCGGCGGTGGCGTTGATGACGACGTCGAAGCGTTGGCCGCCGAGTTCGTCCAGCCCGCAGCCGGTGAGCGCGCAGGCGCCGGCGTGGGCGGCGAAGGCGGTGGCGAGCTCGCGCGCCTTCGCCG
>JAEWVQ010000098.1 GCA_023459095.1 Pseudomonadota bacterium
ACACGGAGGAGCACGAAAGGACGGTTGCCACATGGAAGTTACAAAAGAATATTTGGTGCTGTTCAATGCAATTACCGACATAGAAAGAGAACTGGAGGCCCTACGAATTAAGCTAATTGCTGCACAACAACTTGCAGAAGAACTGTACATCTGCCGAGAAGACTAGAAGGCTTTCTGATCCGCATAAAATTAAAGGGACAGGTATAATTTTCACATAATTTTCACTTAATTATTTTCTGGCTGGGTATAATTTTCACGTAATTTCCACTTAATTTCCACTTAATTTTCACATAATTCTGCGGCATTAATGCGGAGTCACAGGGCAGCTCGCTAAGTCGGAAATATCTGCATGAGCCACCTACCCGCAAGGAAGCATTGACATTTTTTTGAATTTGCTATAGTATTAAAGTGGTTTTTGAGCTGGAAATTGAATAATCCCCAAAAAATGAGTCACCTATCGCACAATAGATGGCTCATTAACTATTATGAAGATTATTCAGAAAATAACAAAGTTGGCATAGTCCTAAAGACGATGGCTTCCAGACTGAGTGGTTACTACCTTTATACACAAACTACAGTTACTTTTCCAAAGCCCTTACGAAACAGCAAAAAATCTTTTATAAACCTCTCAATAGTTACACTAGAGTCTATATATTTTGCTGTTCTTAAATTTGGACAGGACAAGAGCATCTTATAGCTTTCATAAAAAGTTTTTTTGGCCACCGAGAATTTTTACATTTACAAAGAAACCGTTGCGGTTCAGGGCATTTCTTGTAAAAAAAGTAAGAGGAGATGTGGGAGGGGTCCGGAACGGATTCGGAACGCTTTTACTGGTTGGGTCAACAGATTGACAGTCTTTGCTGAACCACAAAAGGGATTCTGGAATTTCACTCTGTATTGTCCGTCACTTCATAGCAAGACTCCGAAATTTATTCCGGCAATTTCCCACACAAGACTTCCTCAGACAAAATACGGTTGTTTTCTTAAATGTAATCTGGTACAGTTCAAACTGTAAATATTTTCTTCACAGAATGAATATATTAGTGTATTTAAGAAAGGCTTATTCTATGAAAGAGATTATGGTTGGTGGTACACGCTATCCATCATTAAATGAGTTCTGTAAGAAGTACGGCTTGAAATATGGGTGGGTCCGCAGGCTGATGCTTGAAAAGGGACTGACTCCTGAAGAGATTCTGTCACAAGAATATCAAAAGAGTTCCAGTGGAAAGCCCATCTTTTGCAGCGGAATCAGATATGCCTCTGTTTCACAGTTTTGCCGCGATAACGGATTGAGATACCCGACAGTGGTTGCTCAGCTAAACCGAGGCATGGCCCCGGAGCAGATTCTTGAGCAGCAACATACCAGTATGAACACTTTTTCCGCTCAGAAAAGTGAATGTGAATATGAAGGGCAGCATTTTCTAAGTCTTTCTAAAGCAGCGGAGCATTTTGGAATTCAGCCTTCTTATCTGTATGCCTTAAAGAAGAAGGAACATCTTTCAGCTAATGAAACGCTTCGGCTTGCCATGGAACGAAAACCGGCAAAGTATCCAAGTGGTACGGTGGTTCCTTGCACAATTGATGGGGTTGAGTTTTTCAGCCAGACAGAGGCGTTGGCATTCTACCGCATTCCCAGAGCAACCGTGACTTCGCGGATGCAGCGAAGTCATCTTACATTTGAAGAAGCTCTTATGGGTATGATTCAAAAGCAGAGACGATTGACACCAATGGTTTCTTTGTTTGACTCCGCAAATATTCCTCAAACAACTTGTGCCCCGGTTCAGGGACTGCTTGATCAGAAACTAAGAGATTGTCACTATGAACCAGAATATTTTCGAGAAAAGGATCAGGTTGTTCTTCATATTCAGGAAACGTTGAGGCCTGCATCTAAGCCGAAAGACATTTATTTGATTTTTGCGGATAGAAATGTAGAAATCATTCTTCCCGAATTGTATCGAGTTTCGAAGGAAACGTTACGGTTTTACCAGAACATCAATCAACACAATAGAACCTATCAGGGAGCCAAACTCTGGTATAATGATGAAGCCAAGATTATTTCAGCAAATTGGAATTGCCCGTGGAAAGGAACAAACACAGACGCAGCAGTGATCATGAAGATGCTGTTTACTTTCCTGGGCAATTGTGAAGTGTTTCTGAAGAAATTGATATAAGGAAAAAAAGAGAGGTCTTCGCTCTAAATGCGGAGACTTTTCTTTTTTTCAAAAAACTAATAATTTTATGAAGTTTTGCATATATTAATATGTCAATTGTTCTTCACGCTATTTTTGTCGATCTGCAAATAAAAGAAGGGCGGTGATAAATTTTTAAAAATAGAAGGAGCTATAATTATGAATGTAAAATTTTATGCAGTTAGGGTCGGCTATCAGGTCGGGATCATGTCCAATTGGAATGAGTGTAAAGCAGCTGTAAATGGCTATCCAGGCAATCAATTTAAACGCTTTGATACGCTTGAAGAAGCAGAGGTGTAAATGGTAAGATAAAGTACACACTTTGGGAGTGCGGACGTTTTTTTGGACCTAAATCCAATCACGTCCGCTATTGGCGGGGTTAAAGGAATGGTTTAAACTTGCCGGCCTCAGCATCGATGCGAAGGGTAGGAACCCACACATCCTCCTCTACGACAGAAATTGCAGCTGTCGTATCGATGTACTTCCCGGAATTGGTTTCATATACTTCAATTTCGATTTCATCGTCATTGTCATAGGCCAAAAGCAACTCGACTAAATCCTTAATTTTCATCCTAATGCCTCCAGGTTATGCAACCGCTATAGGCGCAGCTGGATTTATATTATTGGCGGACAGCCCCAGACTACGCCGGTATTCCAGTGGACTCATCCCGCCAAGGGATAGTTTGATACGCGTTTCGCAATACCAGTGCATATAGTCATCCAGAACGGAAATAAACTCATCAATGCTGACATCCTGCCATGATGTGCCGTAGAACATTTCGTTTTTTAGGCGGCCAAAGAAGCCCTCACAGGCGGAGTTATCCGGGGAACAGCCTTTCTTTGACATAGATCGTGTGAGCTGAGCAACCTCCATACGTTCTATCCAGCCAGGCCACCGATAGTGACCGCCTCGGTCACTGTGGATTATGGGGCATTCGCCCTCTTTGAGAATTGAAATTGCTCCGTCTAGCATGGTGTTGGCAAGTTCTGCGGACGGCGATGTTCCAATAGTCCACGAGATGGGTAGCCCATCGAAGCAGTCGATAATCGGAGATAAATAGACCTTACCTGCGGGAAGGCCAAACTCGGTGATATCGGTTAACCATTTGACGTTTGGCGCCTCGGCATGAAAGTCACGATTGAGGATATTGGGCACGGCAGGGCTGACCTCGCCGACATAGGAGCTGTATTTCTTGCGCTTCTTGCGGTAAACAACAAGACTTTCTTCGCACATGATTCTGCGGACCACCTTCTCAGAAACCGCAATTCCTTCGTTTTCCAGGCATTTGTAGATGCGGCGATAGCCGTATGTGCGCCTTGAAGCACTAAAAATTTCGTGGATCTTCGCACGGACTTGAGCATACCTATCCTGGACGTGCAGGCTCTTCTCCTGATAACAGTAACTACTCTTGGAAATGCTAATCTCCTGGAGAAGCAGATTCAGCCGATATTGGGGTCTCAGGGCATCAATCAGGGCGGCCTTTTCACGATTAGTCAATGATTTTAGATTGATGCCCAGGCCTTTTTTTAGCAGTTCTGCTGCCTTTTCCAGAATATCGTATTCCAGCTGTGCTCGAAACAGCTTCTCGTTCATGGAGGCTTCTTCGGCCCTCAGATCAGCAATCCGCTGTTCCAAGGCCTCCGCTTCATCGGCCTGTGAAACTTTCTTTTTAGGCATGGCAGTGCTTCGCTCCTCACCAAGCAGCTGACCCTTCCACTTGTAGAGTGTTACTCGGCTCACTCCATGGGCTTTTGCAACCTCCTGAGCTGAGCTTTTACGAGCGCACAAATCAATGACGGCTTGCTGCTTCGTTTCTTGAGAGTATTCTACCATCGCCCCTCCAGATACGCAACGCTTTTTGCGGTCTGGAAATGCCTCATTGAGCCACATTTTAAAAAGCGTTGTACTTGGATATCCAAGCGTTTTAATCGTATAGGTAATGCTTCGCCCATGTTCTGTATAGAAACTCAGCGCTGCTTGTTTTTGTTCAGTAGAATACCGTTGGGTGCTCTTCCGTTTAATATGCAGTTTTCTGTTTTTCTGGTATTCGTCGTACCAATACAGTAGGGTATGATGATTGGGATATCCCAATTCCCTTATGACGGCAGCTGAATGACAACCATACTTGATATAAAGCTCCACTGCTCTCATTCGATCTTCACAAGAATACACGGGGATGCCTCCTGTACCAAATTATTTGGTCCAAGTTTTTGTCCGCATCCCCATTTCGGCCACTAAGAAGGGGCCAATTTTCGCCATCTGAACTGGGCCACTTTCGCCACGAAGTATACCACTTAATTTGAGGCCTTTCGTCTGATATGATTGAACCATACCAGACGAAAGGCCGTGACGAAATGAAGGGGTATAACGTGTACAGTAAAATCCAGCAGATGCAGGAATCCGGCTTTACGCAGCGTGCAGTGGCCAGAACGCTGGGAATAAACCGAAAAACAGTGAAGCGGTATTGGAAGATGCCAATATCCGATTATGAAAATAGCTTCCAGAATACCTGCCGGGAAAAGCTTTTGAATAAGTACCAAACCCAAATTACAAGCTGGTTGCGAGAATATCCCACGCTCACCGCAGCACAGGTGTGCGACTGGCTGAAAGAATATTACAACGAATCTTTCAGTGACAGGACGGTATCTCGGTATGTAAAGGCACTCCGAGAGGATTATGGCCTTTTAAAACATCCAAACCCTCGCGATTATGAGGCGGTGCCGGAGTTACCGATGGGGCAGCAGGTACAGGTTGATTTTGGACAGGCAACGCTGAAAAATGTTGATGGCGGCTGGACCAAAGTTTATGTAGCAGCGTTTCTGCTATCCCGTTCCCGATACAAATACGCTGAATTGCAAAGCCGGCCTTTTACCGCAGTAGACTTGGTGAAAATTTGTCACAACTGTTTTCAATACTTTGGTGGAATGCCAAAAGAAATGGTCTTTGACCAGGACAGCATCGTGTGTGTAAGCGAGAACGCCGGAGACATTATCTTCACTTATGAATTTGAAAAATTCCGGCAAGATTGCAAAACGGCAATTTACATGTGCCGTGGTGCAGATCCCGAGAGTAAGGGCAAAATCGAGAATACCGTAAAGTACATTAAGGGCAATTTTCTGAGTAACCGACTTTATACGGATGATGGTATTCTCAATGGCTGTTGTCTGGAATGGCTGGAACGCACAGCTAACGCAAAGGTGCACGGAACAACCAAATTGATTCCTGCTGAGATTTTCAAAGAGGAATGTGAATATCTGCGGCCCTTGACAATCTGCGACCAAGCTCAAAGCCCCCGTATCCATCGTACTGTCCGAAAAGACAACACGATTATCTACGACAGCAACCGCTATTCCGTACCGCTTGGCACTTACAATACACAGCCGGAAGTGAGGCTTGACACAAAAGATGGCATCCTCTACATCCAGACAATTTTCGGTGAGCCAATCTGCGAGCACCGCATCTCCAGTGGGCGTGGGCTTTTAATACAAAGTACAAACCACAGGCGAGACCGCTCTACAGCTCTAGACAAGATCCAAGAGGACCTTGATGCTCAAATGGGTGGCAAGGCCACCTCGTTTTTACAGACGATACGGACTGAAAAATCCCGTTATGCCAGAGATCAATTCCGCTTGATTCAATCCCTGCTGGACCAACATGGTCTGGAGGCATCTCTAAAGGCAATTGATTTTTGCCAGTACAGTAAGATTTACAGTGCCAATACGATGAAGGATTACCTGGAACACCAGATGATGCTGGTAGCGGATACCGTGGCCCCAAAGGTTACTGTGCTGCCAGTAGATGACGCAAAGTACCATGTAACCACGCAGAAGCGACCCCTTGCTGTTTATGCGAAAGTAGGGACTCGCTGATGCTGACACCATTGGAACGGGTAAATAACCTGCTGTCTGATTTACGCATTGCTCCTGTTGATTTTGATGCTGTGTTTGCCGGAAAGAACAGCCTGTCCCCCTTGGAATGTATTGAACTGTTTCTTCTGGAAGAACAGCGGCTACGGATTCTGAAACAAAATTCACTCCGTAGAAAGCGTGCAAATCTTCCGGCAGAAAAAGCATTGAATTCTTTTGATTTTGGTTTTCAACGCAGTGTTTCGAAAGAACAGATGCTCCGGCTCAGTGATATGACTTGGGTGGAACAGGCATACAACATTTGCTTTCTCGGTCCTCCCGGCGTTGGCAAAACCCACCTGGCCCTTTCCCTGGCAGTACAAGGGCTTGATCTGGGGTATGCCGTAGCTTTTGAGTCCCTGAATGATTTGATGACCATTCTGAAAACCGCTGAAATCTCAGGTCCCAGCAAACGGCGACTGGAATATCTGCGTAAGGCAGCTCTAGTTGTTGTGGACGAGGTTGGATTTATGCCACTGACGCCAGGAGAAGCAAATCTGTTTTTTAGCTTTGTTTCTGCAATGGCCGAGAAGACATCGCTGATTATTACCTCAAACAAGGGCTTTGATGAGTGGGCCGATTTTCTCGGCGATGCTACTATTACAACTGCTATTCTGGACCGACTCATCCACCACTGCGAGATTATTAATATGACCGGCAACAGCTACCGCTTGGAACACCACCAGTCTATTACAAGGGATTCTTAACGGCTGGTATACTTTGTGGCAAAAAGTGCATGGAGCATGGCAAAAGCCGGTATACTTTGTGGCGAAAATTGGTACCTTTTACTTGACTCTTTACACGGGCTTTAGAATTGCTGATGTGTATCATACACCAAGAATTTACAGGTGATACCCAAGGGGAGGAACAAACTTATGACAGAAAAACAGCATAACACACTTAAAAGAGCTGTTGCCTATTGCCGATACTCAAGCGATATGCAACGAGAAGAAAGCATAGAGGCACAGATTAGAGCGATAGAAGATTATGCCCATCGAAACGGCCTTTGCATCGTGCAGAACTATGTTGATCGTGCAAAGTCAGCAACCACCGACAACCGACCGGAGTTTCAGAAAATGATTGCAGATTCCGGTAAAAAGGCTTTTGAAGTGGTAATTGTCCATAAGCTGGACAGATTCAGTAGAGATAGGTTTGACAGCGCTTATTATAAGCGAGAACTTAAGCGAAACGGCGTAAAACTCTATTCTGTATCAGAAAACCTTGACGATTCTCCCGAAAGTATTATTCTGGAGAGCGTCCTTGAGGGTATGGCTGAGTATTACAGCAAAAACCTTGCCCGTGAAGTCCAAAAGGGACAAAAAGAAAATGCGTACCAGTGCAAACACACAGGCGGTGTACCACCTCTGGGCTATGATGTTGATTTAAACACAAAACGCCTCATCATTAACCCGTAT
>JAEWVQ010000099.1 GCA_023459095.1 Pseudomonadota bacterium
GGCGCGGGGTGTCGATCCTGCTCGTCGAGCAGAACGCACGCGCGGCGCTGCAGGTGGCCGACTACGCCTACGTGCTCGAGACCGGGCAGATCGCGATGCAGGGGCCGGCGGCGCAGCTCGCCGACGACCCGCGCGTGATCGAGGCCTATCTGGGCCTCGGCGGCAAGCATCAGCAGATGCTCGCGACCTAGCGCGTCCCGGAAAAACCGGCGATCCAGCCCCCAACCCGTGCCCCACCGCCAGCGACGATGTGCACCGCCGGCGGTGGCGGTCCGGCCGCCCCCTCCCCCGGCACGCGTCGTCGAACCACGACGGCGCGCTGCCACACTGGACGAGCGGCCACCGCGATCCGATCGAGGAGCCGAACATGAACGCCCCGACTGACTCTTCTCCCCCCCAGAAAACCCAGAAAATCTGCATTGCCGGCGCCGGCGCCATCGGCGGCACGATCGCCGCGCGCCTCGCGCGCGCCGGGCTCGACGTCAGCGTGCTCGCGCGCGGCGCCACGCTCGACGCCCTGCGCCGCGACGGCATCACCCTGACCGACCTCGAAGGCACCCACCAGGTGCCGGTGCGCGCCAGCGACCAACCCGATTTCGGCGTGCAGGACGTGATCTTCGTCTGCGCCAAGGCGCACGACCTGCCCGCGCTGCTGCCGCGGCTGGCGCCGCTGATCGGCGCGCACACCATCGTCGTGCCCGCGGTCAATGGCGTGCCGTGGTGGTACTTCCACGGCGAAGGCGGGCGCTTCGCCGGCAAGCCGGTGCGCGCGGTCGATCCCGACGGCGCGCTCGCCGCCGCCCTCCCCCTGCATCACGTGATCGGCTGCGTCGTGTTCATCACCGCCGAGTCGCCCCGCCCCGGCCACGTGGTGGCGCGCAACCCGCATCTGATCATGTTCGGCGAGCCCGACCACAGCCAGAGCGAACGCCTGCGCGCGCTGTGCGCCACGGTCGAGCGCGGCGGCATCGAGGCGCGGCCGCTGGAGCGCATCCGCGACAAGCTGTGGACCAAGATCATCGCCAACATCAGCACCAACCCGCTGTCGGTGATCACCGGCGCCACCCTGGAGGAGCTGTACCGCCCCGGCGAACTGCAGGACACGGTGAGCGCGATCATGCGCGAGGTGCTGCTGGTCGCCGCCAGCTACGGCGCCCGCGTCGAGATCGATCCGCTGACCTTTCTCGAACTCGGCGCGGCGATGGGTCCGGTGCGCACCTCGATGCTGCAGGACTACGAGCGCAACCGCCCGCTGGAGCTCGCCGCGATCGGCGATGCCGTGCTCGAGCTCGCCGCGCGCTTCGACATTCCGATGCCGGTCACGCGCCGCGTGATCGCACTCGCCCGCTTCCGCGGCCGCCACCCGCAGGACACTCAGCCCCCGGCACCGCGCCCCTGACCGCGCCCCTTTCCTTTCCCTTCCCTCCCACCGCACCAAGGAAGCCACCGCCATGAACGCCGCTCTCAGCCAGCCCGTCGCCAAGCCCGCCCACTGCAGCGATGAGGAATGGGCCCTGCGCATCCAGCTCGCGCACTGCTACCACCTCGTCGACTTCTTCGGCTGGACCGAAACCATCTTCAACCACATCTCGGCGCGCCTGCCGGGCGCCGACAACTACTATCTGGTCAATCCCTTCGGCCTCAACTACACCGAAGTCACCCCGGCCAACCTGCTCAAGGTCGACCTGCAGGGCAACAAGGTCGAGCCCTCGCCCTACGACGCCAACCCCGCCGGCTTCGCGCTGCACAGCGCGATCCACGGCGCGCGCGAAGACATCCACTGCGTGATCCACACCCACACCAACGCGGTGTCGGCGGTGGCGCAGAAGAAAGCCGGCTTTTCCCACGACAATTTCTACGGCGCCCAACTCTACGGCCGGGTCGGCTATCACACCTTCGAAGGCATCACGCTGTTCGCCGAAGAGAAGGTGCGCATGCTCGCCAGCCTGGGCGATAAGCACATCCTGGTGCTGCGCAACCACGGCGTGGCGGTCGGCGAGATGGACATTGCCAAGACCTTCTTCCTGCTGTGGACGGTGCAGCGCGCCGCCGAGATCCAGTGCCACGCCGGCATGATTCCCGGCGAGGACGTGCCGCTGCCCGCCGAAATCGGCCAGAAGTGCGCCGACCTGACGCAGATGCTGATCCGCGACTCGGGGTTCGCGGTGAAGTTCTTCGACGCCATGGTGCGCAAGATGATCGCGGCGCGCGGCCAGCCCTGGTAAGCGCACGCCGCCCCACCGCACTTCTCCCAGCCTCGCCTCTCCCGTCGAGGCGATGGACCGTGGATGCGATGAACATATCGCATCCACATTCATATAGTTTAGTTATCAATTTTTTTATCTTTCATTATTTAACTCTTGACTCGGCTCCGGGTTATCGAAAAAACTGACGCCGAGCGTTGATGCCGCGTCGTCCATCCGGCACCGACCAAAGCGAGGACGGACCGCAAGAGTCCGCCACGCTGTGCGCCCCCCGCCCTGGCAGAGGAGACCCCATGAGCCCCAGCGCCCATCTCGACCGCTACGTCATCGACCACCTGCCGCCCGCGGCCGACTGGCCCGAACTGGTGTTCGAGACCCCCGAACTGCAGTTCCCCGAACGCCTCAACGCCACCGTCGAGCTGCTCGACCGCGCCGTCGCCGACGGCCACGGCGAGCGCCCCGCGATCATCGGTGCGGGCGTGCGCTGGACCTACCGCGAACTGCAGCAGCAGGTGGACCGTCTCGCCCGCGTGCTCGTCGACGACATGGGCCTGGTGCCCGGCAACCGCGTGCTGCTGCGCGGCGGCAACACCCCCATGCTCGCGGTGTGCTGGCTGGCGGTGTGGAAGGCGGGCGGGATCGCGGTCGGCACCATGCCGCTGCTGCGCGCCAAGGAGCTCAAGGACATCATCGGCCTCGCGCGCATCAGCCATGCGCTGTGCGACGCCGCCCTCGCCGAGGAGCTGGAGCACGCCCGCGCCGACTGCCCCGAGCTGCAGGCGCTGCGCTACTACGGCGCCGGCGGCACGCTCGAAGCACTGATGGCCGCCCAGCCCGACGGCTTCGACGCGGTACCCACCGCCGCCACCGACCCGGCGCTGATCGGCTTCACCTCCGGCACCACCGGCGTGCCCAAGGGCACGGTGCATTTCCACCGCGACGTGCTGGCGATGTGCGAGGTCTTCCCCCGCCACTGCCTCAAGCCCACGGCCGACGACGTCTTCATCGGCACCCCGCCGCTCGCCTTCACCTTCGGTCTCGGCGGCCTGCTGTGCTTTCCGCTGTGGGCGCGGGCGAGCACCGTGCTGCTCGAACGCCTCGCCCCCGAACCGCTGATGCAGGCGATCGCCGCGCACCGGGCGACGATCTGCTTCACCTCGCCCACCGCCTACCGCCAGATGGCGGGGCTGGTCGGCCAGTACGACATTGCCAGCCTGCAGAAATGCGTCTCCGCCGGCGAGGCGCTGCCCACCGACACCCGCGACAAATGGCGCGAAGCCAGCGGCATCCAGATCCACGACGGCATCGGCGGCACCGAGATGATCCACATCTACATCGCCTCCGGCCCCGAGGACTACCGCCCCGGCGCGCTCGGCCGGCTGCTGCCGGGCTATCGCGGCATGATCGTCGATGACGAGATGAACCCGCTGCCCCCGGGCGAGGTCGGCAAGCTCGCGATCAAGGGCCCCACCGGCTGTCGCTACCTCAACGACGCGCGCCAGAAGAACTACGTGCGCGACGGCTGGAACCTGCCCGGTGATGCCTTCCACATGGACGCTGACGGCTACTTCTACTACCACGCGCGCATCGACGACATGATCGTCACCTCGGGCTACAACGTCTCCAGCCCCGAGGTCGAATGGGCGCTGCTCGCCCACCCGGCAGTCGCCGAATGCGGCGTGATCGGCGTCCCCGACCCCGACCGCGGCCAGATCATCCAGGCCTTCGTCGTGCTCAAGCCCGGCCACCACGGCGACGCGGCGATGACCCGCAGCCTGCAGGACTTCGTCAAGCACACCGTGGCGCCCTACAAGTACCCGCGCGCCATCCGCTACGTCGACAGCCTGCCGCGCACCGAAACCGGCAAGCTGCAGCGCTTCAGGCTCAAGCAGCTGGTCTGAAGGCGGCGCACGCCCCGCGCGTGCGCCGCCCCCGGCTGCCCGTTCCGGGGACAACTATTTTAGAAATAAATGATTTAGCTTCCTCGAACGGTTAAGATAGCGCGCACGCCGGGGCGTGCCCGCCCCGCCAGCCTCTCCGTACCGGTTTCAGGTGTGCCATGACGCTCGAACACAACTCCGCCGTCGATGCAGGTATCGACATCATCGACCACGAAACCCGCGCGACCGACGACGACCACGAAGCGCTGCGCGTCTGGCTGCGTCTGCTGACCTGCACCAACATCGTCGAAGCGCGGCTGCGCACCGCGCTGCGCAACGGTTTCGAGTCGACGCTGCCGCGCTTCGACCTGATGGCCCAGCTCGACCGCAATCCCGAAGGCCTCAAGATGCGCGAGCTGTCGCGCCGGCTGATGGTCACCGGCGGCAACGTCACCGGCCTCACCGACAAGCTGGTCGAGGAAGGCCTGGTCGAACGCCGCGACGACCCGCGCGACCGCCGCGCGTACACCGTCCACCTCACCCCGGCCGGCAAGAAGCTGTTCCGCAAGATGGCGAACTCGCACGAGCAGTGGATCATCGACCTCTTCGCCGGCCTCGACCACGCCGACAAGATGCAGCTGCTCGAACTCCTCAACCGCCTCAAGCGCCACTTGGTGCAGATGGAAGCCGACCCCGCCGGCTGAACGACCCGCGACGTCCGCCGCCCTTGCCGCCAGACAAGGGCGGTGCGTCCCTGGGGCAGGCTGCTCCGCTACCCCCAGGCCGGAATCAGCCGCCCGAAGGCACATTCCGCGACATCGCACCCGCCCCCTCCTGCGGTTTGCGCAGGCTAGGCTACACGCTGCAAGCCCTTATCGAGACCGACATCAAGGCAGGCCCCTGCCACACCACGCGCCAGAGCCCGCACGGCTGCTGGCGCGCCTTCACGCCGCCACGATTCCCGAGGACATGAACGTGCGGGGTGCCCAGCAGCTACCTGCAGGCGCTCCTGCTCACCGACACCCGGCGCGAACAACGCCTGGGGCCACGCTGGGACGATGTCGCCTTCACATGCAAGAGCCCCACCATCCGCGACAAGGTGGAAGGCGAGCGCACGATCCCGCTGACGCCCAGCCGAACTGCCGCCTCGCCGACCTCTCCCGCGCCGCGCCCGAGCTCGGCCAGTTCGAGCGGCGCGGCAATCACCGCAAGGAGATCGAGTCGGTGACGACGGTGCGCGCTGTGGTCACGCAAACGATATAAACCGGCTTAACGCAGCAGTGCCAAAACTCGCGCGAAACGGTGACAAAAGCGGCGCGCCGTTACACCGGAAACGTAACCCCGGCTGGAAATCAAAAGGGCCTGCATCGCTGCAGGCCCTTGATTTTACTGGTGCCCCCGGCAGGACTCGAACCCGCGACCTTCGGTTTACAAAACCGTTGCTCTACCAACTGAGCTACAAGGGCTGAAGAATTTTTGTGGCGGCGGATCGGCGGACGTGGCCGGCTTAGCTGCCGGCGCGCCGACTGCGCATGACACCGGCGCGATGCCCCGGATGGGCCGGGATTATAGATCAAATCTCGCGTGGTCGTCGGGCAAATCCGGCGCTCACGCGCGGTCGTGCGGTCATACAGTAGATGAAGCCAATCAGCTGTATATAATAACACTCATCAACTTGGCCCGCCCCACCGGAGACGTACCATGAAATCGAGTATCGATCGGCTGCTTCTGGGTTTTGGCCTGCTTGCCGGGCTCATGCTCGGCACCGGGCACGCAGGCGGCGGCATCGCCCTGATGATGGCGGGTGCGGCCTGCGCGTGGCTGTCCAGGATGCCGCCACGCGGACGCAGCAGCGCCTGAGTACTGCCGCCGGACAGGCTCAACGGCGCAGCGGAATCGGCGTGGCACGCTCGACCGGCACCGCGGTCACGCTGTTCTGCGGGCTGCCTTCGATCAACTTGTCGGAGTAGGTCAGGTAGACCAGCACGTTGCGCCGCGGATCGGCGATGCGCACCACCTGCAGGCGCTTGAACAGCACCGATAGGCGCTCGGAAAACACTTCTTCCTGAGCCTTGAGCGGTTCGCGAAAACGGATCGGCCCGACCTGACGGCAGGCGATCGAGGCTTCCGCGAGATCTTCCGCGAGGCCCACCGCGCCGGCGATGCCGCCGGTTTTGGCGCGGGAGACGTAGCAGGTCACCCCGTCCACCTTGGGGTCGTCGTAGGCTTCGACGACGACCTTGTGATTGGGGCCGATCAGCTTCCACACCGTGGACACTTCGCCCACGGTTTCGGCCATCGCACTACCGCTCACCGCCAGGCCGCCGGCGATCGTCACGACGCCCAGCACTGTGCGAACACGGAACCGGGCGCACCGCCTCGGGTGGTTCACTTGCCGAACTTGCTGACCAGTTGTTGCAGCTTCTCGCTGCGCCGACGCTCGGCCTCGTCGGCTTCGCGCTTGGCGCGCTGCTGCTTGGCGGCGGCGGCAAAGCGTTCCTTGAGCGTGGTGGCGGCGTGGGTGCGCTGTTCTTCGGTGACCTCGCCGGCGACCTTGCCGTCGAAATCGAAACGCTCGGTCGAGCGCTCGACCGCCTTCAGATAGCGCGTCGATGCGGTATGCATGCGCAGTGCGGCGCGCAGGGTCTTGCGTTCGAACTGCGGGAAACGCTCGAGAATGTTGGCATCGATGCGCAACGCCAGGGGCTTGCAGTCACGGAAGGTCGGCGACAGCGCCTGCAGCTGCTGCAGCAGGGCGCGGGGTTCGATGACGGTACGGGGTTCGGCGGCAGGAGCCGCCACGGGGGTTTCGGTAGCCATGAGCAGTTCCGGACATGCGCCGCAGCGCGAGGGGCAGATCAACGAAAACGGCTATTCTACCCGAGCCGCGCAGCGCGAACCCCGCGCACGCCGCACTTGTCCACGTCGATTCCTGCATTCACTCCTTTCTGTCCTGCCCATGAATCCAGCCCAGACCCGCTCCATCCTCGCCATCTGCCTGATGGCCGCGTTCGCCGACCGCCACAAGGACGAGCGCGAGCGCGAGCACATCCGCCGCGTCGCCGAATCGCTCGCTCAGGACGGCGGCGCCGATCTCATCGGCCTGTACCAGGACGTCCTGCTCAAGCGCATCGACCTTGCCGCGGCCGCCCAGACGCTCGACAGCGCCGAGTTGCGCCAGCTCGCCTACGAGATGGCCGTCGGGGTGTGCGACGCCGACGGCGTGCATAACGCCGAGGAAGCCGCCTTTCTCGAGCGCCTGCGCGCCGCGCTCGGCCTTGACCGCGACGCCGCCGAACGTCAGCTCCACGATGCCGACGAGATTGCCGCGTTGCCGCTGAACAGCGCCCCGGTGCCGGCCGCTGCGGCAGCGCCCGCGGCCGCCCCTACGCCGGCGGCGGCCCAGCCCCCAGCCGGTCCGGACGGCGCCGAACTCGACCGCATGATCCTCAATGCCGCCATCCTCAACGGCGCCCTCGAACTGCTGCCGCAGTCGCTGGCGTCGATGGCGATCATTCCGCTGCAGACCCGCCTCGTTTATCGCATCGGCAAGGCCCACGGCTATGAACTCGATCGCGGCCACATCACCGACTTCCTCGCCACCGTCGGTGTCGGCCTGACCTCGCAATACCTCGAACAGTACGGCCGCAAGCTCGTCGGCGGACTGCTCGGCAAGGTGCTGGGCAAGACCGGCAAGGCCATCGGCAGCGCGGCCACCGGCTCGGCCTTTTCCTTTGCCACCACCTATGCGCTGGGCCAGGTCGCCCGCCGCTACTACGGCGGCGGTCGCACGCTCGACACCGCCGCGCTCAAGGCCGCGTTCGCCGGCCTGCTCGGCGAGGCGCGCGGCCTGCAGCAGCGCTACACCCCGGAGATCGAGCAACGCGCCCGCACCCTCGACGTCGGCAAGCTGATGAGCGAACTCCGCGCCTGACCCTGACAACAGACGCCGGCAACTGCCCCGCCGGCCTCCCGAGCGGCCTCCGCATTGCCGTACCCTGCCGGGTACGGCATTTTTTTTGCTTGGCTCGCCTGACCCAGACGCCACCTCCGCCCCGTCCGACCTCGAACGAAAGTCATACAAGCCCTGCATGATCCGCACCCGGCGCGGCCTGCCCGCCGGAAATCCACAACATCCCGCACGGCCGACGGCGATCGATCAACGGCGACTTTGCGACACGCCTCTCCACGGCAGCGACAACCCGACATTCCGCCCCCCCCACGGCCCGTATGAAGATCAATCTTCCCGTCACCCAGCGCGAACTCGTCCTGCCTCCCGGCCAGAACCTGGTCTCCCGCACCGATCTCAAGGGCGTCATCACCGAGGCCAACGACGCCTTCGTCGCCCTCAGCGGTTTCAGCCGCGACGAACTGATCGGCGCCAGCCACAACCTCGTGCGCCACCCCGACATGCCGGCGCAGGCCTTCGCCGACCTCTGGGCGACGGTCAGGGCGGGGCGGCCGTGGCGGGGCGTGGTCAAGAACCGGGCGAAGAACGGCGACCACTACTGGGTCGAGGCCACGGTGATTCCAGTCACCCGTGGCGGCGAGCCGGTCGGCTACATGTCGGTGCGCACCGCCCCCAGCCGCGCCCGGATCGTCGAGGCCGAACAGCTCTACGCCACGCTGCGCACCCGCCCGCAGCCGATGCTGCGCCGCCACGGCCTGCTCGATGCGCTCAGCCTGCGCCTGCGCATGGCGCTGGGCCTGCTCGCGCTGCTCGCCGCGCTCGTTGCTGGCGCCGGCTACGGGGTGCACAGCCTCGCCGCGGCCAATGCTGAGCTCCATGCCCTCCACACCGAAAAGCTGCAGCCCGCGATCGTCGTCGGGCAGATCCTGGTAGGGCTGAGCGAAGCGCACGCGCAGTCCGTGCGCGGCCACCCCGC
Organism: Pseudomonadota bacterium; assembly: GCA_023459095.1. Classification (GTDB taxonomy): domain Bacteria; phylum Pseudomonadota; class Gammaproteobacteria; order Burkholderiales; family Rhodocyclaceae; genus JAEWVQ01. The sequence continues at coordinate 8,971 of JAEWVQ010000099.1, forward strand.
CCAGGGCGTGAACAACGGCGCGGACGTCGACGCCCTGCTCGCCCGCCTCGACGCCCTGCCGCTGTCGGCACGCGAGCGCGAGCTGCTCGCCGCCCTCGCCGCCGCTCGCCAGCGCCATGCCCGCGAGGGCCTCGTCGCGGCACGCGAAGCCCTGCTCGCGGCCGACCGCGAGCGCGCCGACGCATTACTGCGCGATCGCATCGATCCGCTCTACACCGCCGTGCGCACGGCGGGCGACGCGCTCCTCGCCGAGTTCGACGCCGCCACCGCGCGCGCGCGCGCCGCCGCCGACCAGCGCCAGGCGCGCTTCCGCATCCTCGCCATCGGTGCCGTGCTGCTCGTCGCCCTCGGCGCCGGCGCGGGCGGCCTGCTGCTGATCCGCGCCGTGCGCAGCGGCCTGCATGCCGCCAACCGCGCCTTCGACCGCATCGCCGAAGGCGACCTCACCGAGCGTATCGAAGTCGATCGCCGCGACGAGGTCGGCACCACCCTCGCCCGCCTCACCGTGATGCAGACCCGGATCAAGGAAATGCTCGACCGCATCGGCAGTGCCGCAGCGCAGATCGAGGGCGACACCACCCGGCTGCACGGCGAGATGCACGACCTGGTCGCCCATGCCGGCATCCAGTTGCGCGACGTGCAAGGCGTGGTCACGACCACCGAAGAGTTCAGCCAGTCGATCGCCGACGTGGCCGCGGCGGCAAGCGCCAGCGCGCGCGACGCGGTTGCCGCCCGCCTGCAGGTCACCACCAGCAGCCGCGACATCGAACGCAGCATCGGCGCCACAGCGCAGGTCGTCGGCTCGGTACAGGCCTCCGGACGCACGATCCACGAACTCGAACACGCGATCGAGCGCATCGGGCTCATCAGCCGGACGATCGGCGAAATCGCCGGCCAGACCAATCTGCTCGCCCTCAACGCCGCGATCGAGGCCGCGCGCGCCGGCGAACAGGGGCGCGGCTTCGCCATCGTCGCCGACGAAGTGCGCAAGCTCGCCGAGCGCACCGCCACCAGCACCGGCGACATCTCGACGATGATCGCGGACATCCAGGCCATTACCGCCAAGGCCGTCGTGGACATGGAAGCGGCGGTCGGCGACGTCGACAACGGCATCGACATGATGCGCACCAGCGTCGCCGGGCTCGACGACATCACCCGCGCCAGCGTCGCCATGGCCGAACGTGCCGGCAGCATCGCCGCCAGCGCCGAACAGCAGGCCAGCGCCAGCAACGACGTGGCGAGCCGCATGGAGCGCCTGTCCGCGCTCATCGCCAACAACACCGACACGGCGCGCAACGCGGCCCGCAAGGCCGAGAATGTCTGCACCCAGGCCATCCGGCTGAAGGCCCTGGTCGGCGAGTTCGAGCTCACCCGCCCGGGGCCCTGACCCGGCTCGCCGGGACCGGGCCGCTTCGCTGCCCGCCACCGCGCACCACACCATCGCCCCTTGGTGGGCCTCGCCGGCGAGCGCATAATCCAGCCCCAGGTACGCATATTGGGCAGCGCCCGGCGCCGAGCCCCCGACCCCGTCCACCGACCCCGCCATGGCAGAGTTTTCCAACCCGTCCGAGATCGCCCGCGAAACCCTCCGCCAACTGGCCCTGCGGCGCATCGCGCCGACCCCCGAGCACTATCTGCAGATCTACCACGAGATCGCCGGCACCCAACCCGCGGTGAATTTCTCCGAGACCTTCATCCGTCAGCTCACCCGGCGCCTGCCGCGCGACACCGGCGAACGCCAGCGCCTTGCCCGCCAGCTCAACCTCGCGCTCGCCGAAGGCCGCGCCGAGGCCTGCGAGCAGGCGCTCAGCGACTATCTCGACAGCTTCGAGCCCCCGCCCCAGCCCGACTGGGGCGAGACCATCGCCGACCTGCTGCGCCAGTGGGAAGGCCGGCAACTGGGCTGGACCACTGCACGCAAGCGCGAAGCGCTCGAACGCGTGCTCGCCGCCGGCGACCCGATCACCCTGCACACCCGCCTGCAAGGCCTGCTGCGCTCGTGGACCCAGGCGCCGGTCGATCCCGAACAACCGCCCCCCGCGGTCGCCCCCACCCACCTCTCCGCGCCGCCCGCCGCGCCCGAACCCGCGGTCGAAATCCGCCTCGTCGGCAACGACGCCGCAGGCGAGTTGCTGGCGGCACAGCGGACCGCGCTGCTGCTCGCGCTCGACACCGTGCTGCCCGCCTTTCTCGGCGAGCACCCCGAACTCCTCGCCGACGCCGCAATGCTCGCCGACCTCGCGCGCAAGGCCGACTCCCAGCGCGCCCTCGCCACGCTCGGCACACAGCTGCGCGGCTTCGCCCACCGCCTGGAGATGACCGCCGCCGACTCGGCCGAAATCCGCGCCGGCCTCGCCGAACTGCTCCGTCTGCTGCTGCAGAACATCGACGAACTGGTGATCGACGACCAATGGCTCACCGGCCAGATCGCCATGCTGCGCGAAGTCATCGACCAGCCGGCAACGCCGCGCCTGATCGACGACGCCGGGCGGCGGCTCAAGGAGGTCATCTACAAGCAGAGCCAGCTCAAGCACAACCTCGCCGAAGCCCAGCGCGCGCTGAAGGAGACCCTCGCCGGCTTCGTCGACCAGCTCGCCCGCCTTGCCGCGAGCACCGGCAGCTATCACGACAAGATGGGGCGCTGCGCGCAGAAAATCGCCGAAGCGCGCGACATCGCCGAGATCGGCACCCTGCTCGACGAGGTCATGGCCGAAACCCGCAGCATCCAGCGCGAGGCCGGCCGCTCCCACGCCGAACTGGAAGCCGCCCGCCAGCGCGCGAGCACGGCGGAAACCCGCATCGCCGCGATGCAGCAGGAGCTCGACGAAGCCAGCCGGCTGATGCGCCACGACCAGCTCACCGGCGCCCTCAACCGCCGCGGCCTCGAGGAAATGTTCGCCGTCGAGACCTCGCGCGCCGCGCGCCGCCACGCCCCGCTCAGCCTGGCGCTGCTCGACCTCGACAACTTCAAGAAACTCAACGACAGCCTCGGCCACCAGGCCGGCGACGACGCCCTCATCCACCTCGTCGCCACCGCGCGCCAGCATCTACGCCCGCAGGACACCCTCGCCCGCCACGGCGGCGAGGAGTTCGTCATCCTGCTGCCCGACACCGATCCCGAACAGGCGAGCGCCGCGCTCGTGCGCCTGCAGCGCGAACTCACGCGTTCGTACTTCATGGCCGGCAACCAGAAGGTCGTGATCACCTTCAGTGCCGGGACTACGCCCTGGATCGCCGGTGAGCCGCTCGACCGCGTGCTGGCCCGTGCCGACGCGGCGATGTACGAGGCCAAGCACAGCGGCAAGAACCGCGTCGTACTCAAGCGGCCGGAGCAGTAGCCCGCCGGCGGCGCCCGGCCGCCAGCAACCGGCAAACGCGACCGGCAGCGGCAGGCAATTCTTGCCGCCCCATGCCGGAGCGATCGCCAAGCCGCATCAAAAACTCAACAAATCAGCGGCTTGAATCACTCGCAAAGTCCTGGCACACATCTCGCTTATATCCGCTCAGAAGGCTCGCAGGTCGCACCACTCGCGATGTTGTCCTCCCGACGACCCGAGCATCCGCCTAACCGGATATGGAAGGAGATTGAAAATGGCCCAGGTCATCAACACCAACATCGCCTCGCTCAACACCCAGCGCCATCTCAACGGCTCGCAGGGCGCATTGGCGACCTCGCTGCAACGCCTGTCCTCCGGCCTGCGCATCAACAGCGCCAAGGACGACGCCGCCGGCCTCGCCATCTCCGAACGCATGACCTCGCAGATCCGCGGCCAGGATCAGGCGCGGCGCAACGCCAACGACGGCATCTCGCTGGCGCAGACCGCCGAAGGCGCGCTCGCCTCGTCGAGCGACATGCTGCAGCGCATCCGCGAACTCGCCGTGCAGTCGGCCAACGCCACCAACTCGGCCTCCGACCGCAAGGCGCTCAACGACGAGGTGAACGCACTCACCTCCGAACTGAACCGCATCGCGCAGACCACCCAGTTCAACGGCAAGAACCTGCTCGACGGCTCCTTCACCTCGGCCAACTTCCAGATCGGCGCCAACGCTCACCAGACGATCACCGCCACCTCGGCCAACTTCACCACCACCGCCTACGGCAACTACCGCATCGGCGGCCTCGCCGCGGCGACTACCGGCGGCGTCGGCGACCTCACCGTGGGCAGCCAGCCGGGGGCGATCATGGCGCAGGTCGGCACGCCGCCCGCTTCGGCGATCGCCGGCGGCACGCTCACCGTGAACGGGGGCTACGGCACCGCCGACATTCCCTACGACGCCGGCAGCAGCGCGCGTGTGGTGGCCGCCAAGGTCAATGCCCAGACCACCGCCACCGGCGTGTCCGCGACGGCGCGGACGGAAGTGCAACTCAACGACTTCCAGACTGGCACGTCCTACACGCTGAAGCTTGCCGCGGACAACGGCACCAACCAGGGCCTGACCCTGTCCTTCACCGTCGGCAGCGGCGGCACCGCCGACGACTACGCCGCGGCGATCAACGCCTTCAACGACGTCGCCTCGAAGACCGGCGTCACCGCCAAGCTCAACGACAGCGGCGACGGCATCGTGCTGACCAACTCGGCCGGCAACGACATCAAGCTCATCAACACCTCGGACACCGGCACCTTCGACATCACCGCCAACGACCCGGCGCGCACCTCGATCGTCGACAACGCCGCGGCGGTCGGCTCCGCGGGCGCCTTCGGTGCCGACGAATACGTGATCACCGGTCAGATCACGCTCGACTCCGACCGCTCGTTCAGCGCCGTCGATACCGCCGGCGGCCCCGGCGGCTTCCTGCTCACCACGGGCTCGACCGCGGGCGCCCTGCAGACGGTGTCGGAGATGGACGTCAGCACCGTCGATGCCTCCAACCGCACGCTGGCCATGGTCGATTCCGCGCTCGCCGCGATCAACAGCCAACGCGCCAAGTACGGCGCCTTGCAGTCGCGCTTCGAGAACACCATCGCCAACCTGCAGATCTCGTCGGAGAACCTGTCGGCCTCGCGCAGCCGCATCCGCGACACCGACTTCGCCGCCGAAACCGCAGAACTGACCCGCGCGCAGATCCTGCAGCAGGCCGGCACCGCGATGCTGTCGCAGGCCAACGCGCTGCCGCAGCAGGTGCTGTCGCTGCTGCAGGGGTGAGACCGCGCCCGACGCAGACAAGCCCGCCTCGGCGGGCTTTGTCGTTTACTGCATTGAAAGTAAAATCCGGCGACTCTGCGTCCCATCGCAATGGCGCTGCGCCAGATTTCACAGCGTCCGCCATGCGCACCGTCCCGCACGGCCTCATCCCCATCGCCAGCGACGCGCGCGGGCTTACTGCGACACAAGCGGGGCCTTTCCTCACGACCGTGGGGAAACATGGAGCCCCCTTAAGGTTTCAGGAATTTTGCCGCTATTTCACCCACTACCCTGTAAGGCCTACCCTCCCATGAGCAGCATCGACCAGTTCATCGAAAACTTCCTCAACGCCTGCGACTTTCAGGAGCCCGTCGAAGTCACCGCCGACACCGAACTGCTCAGCCTGCCGGAATGGGACTCCGTCGCGGCGCTGGCAATGATCGTGATGTTCGATGTCGAGTACGGCAAGGCCATCACCGGGGACAACCTCAAGAACGCCGTCACCGTCGGCGATCTTTACCGTCTGCTGGGATAAGTGCCATGGCACTCTCCACGCTGCACGGGGTTCGCTTTGCCGGCATGGCCAGTTGCGTACCCAAACGCGTCATTCACAACATTCATGACGCGCCCCCGCGCATCCGCTCCGAACGGGAACGTCTGGTACGCAACATCGGCATTCAGACACGGCGCTTGTGTCCGGCATGGCAGTGCTTTTCCGATCTCGCCTTTGACGCCACCGAAAAGCTGATGGCCGATCTGGGATGGGCGCGAGAGGAAATCGACGCGCTCATCGTCGTCACGCAGTCGCCGGACTATCTGATCCCGGCCACCGCCATCATCTTGCAGGACCGGCTGCAACTGCCGCACACCACGATTGCTTTCGACGTCAATCTGGGCTGCTCCGCCTATCCGTTCGGGCTGCATCTGCTCGGCAGCATGATCGCTGCCGGAGGTGTAAAAAAAGGGCTGCTGCTGGTCGGCGACAGATCGGGCAGCGAACGCGACCCCCTGTTTTCTGATGCGGCCACGGCCACGGCGCTCGAATTCGACGCGAGTGCGGCTCCGATGCACTTCGACCTCAACAGCGACGGCAGCGGCTACAAGGCGATCATGCTGCCGGTCGGCGGCCACCGCGAGCCGTTCCGCTGCGAGCACACGCTCGCTCACAAGGACGAGAACGATTTCTGGCGCTCATCGATGGAACTGGTGCTCGACGGTCCGGCGGTCCTCAGTTTCTCGACGCAGCGTGTGCCGCCCGCCGTCGAAAAACTGCTGGTACATACCGGCATCGCCAAAGACGAAATCGACTACTTCATCTTCCACCAGGCCAACCGGATGATCAACGAGACCATCCGCAAGAAGCTCGGCCTGCCCGTGGAGAAGGTGCCGTCGACGTTGCACGACTTCGGCAACACCAGCGGCGCATCCCTGCCCGTGACGGTCACCGCGCGCCTGCACGAGATCCTGAGTCAGGGCAGGCACCGGCTGCTGTTCAGCGGCTTCGGTATCGGCCTGTCGTGGGGCACCGCGATCATCGATATCGACTCCGCCCGCTTCCCCGCACTAATCGAGTCATGAACGAAGATCCGTTTTCACTCGCAGGCAAGCGCATCCTGGTCACCGGCGCTTCCTCGGGCATCGGTCGCCAGATCGCGATCAGCTGCGCGCAACTGGGCGCACAGCTCGTGTGCGTCGGCCGCAACAGCGAACGGCTGGCATCCACGGTCGCTGAACTGGAAGGGGACGGCCATAGCCAGATCGTCGCCAACCTGACCGAGACCGCCGAACTCGAACGCATCGCAGCCGAATGCGGCCCCCTGAGCGGCGGCGTCCACGCGGCGGGCATCGCCCGGCTCGTGCCGTTCCGGATGATCGGCAAGCCCCACATGGACGAAATCTTCGCCACCAACACCTACGCGCCCATACTGCTGACCCGGGCGTTGCTGGCGAAACGGCGCATCGCCGCGAAAGGTTCGATCGTGTTCATTGCCTCCGTCGCCTCGCACGTCGGGCCGATGGCGAGCGCGACCTATGCCGCCAGCAAGGCTGCACTGCTCGGCATGATGCGCACGCTCGGCCAGGAAGTCGCCAAGCAGGGCATCCGCGCCAACTGCATCGCACCGGGCTATGTCCGCACGCCATTGCTCGACGGTCTCAACCAGAGTGGCGGCAACATCGACGACCTCTTCGCGCTCGCGCCGCTCGGCCTCGGCGAACCCGAAGACGTGGCCCACGCCACGGCGTTCTTCCTGTCCGACGCCAGCCGGTGGATCACTCGCAACCATTTCGTCATCGATGGCGGACTGACCATCCCCATGGACATCTACGCATGAACGCGCCGGCAACCTCCGCATTTTCGCTGCGCGGCAAGACCATTCTGGTGACCGGCGCGTCCTCGGGCATCGGCCGCCAGACCGCGATCACCTGCTCCCGACGGGGCGCGCGGATGGTGATCACGGGCCGCGACGCAACCCGCCTGCAGGAAACCTTCGACCAGCTCACCGGCGACGGCCACCGCCAGTTCACCGCAGACCTGACCCTTGCTCCCGACCGCGACCGCCTGGTCGAAGCCTGCGGACCGATCGACGGGCTCGTCCATTGCACCGGTCAGCAGAAGCTCTGCCTGGTGCGGCAACTGAACGAACAGATCATGACGGATATCTACTCCGTCAATTTCCTCGCACCGGTGATGCTCACCCAGCGTCTGCTCCAGACCAACGCCATCGCCCAGCGGGGCTCGATCATCTTCATGCTGTCGACCGCCGCGCACATCGGCACGCGCGGCGTGGCCCCCTACTCCGCGATGAAGGCCGGCCTGCTCGGCATCATCAGGTGCCTCGCACTCGAACAGTCCAAGCGCGGAATCCGCGTAAATGGCATCTCCCCCTCCGCGGTGCAGACCCCGCTGTGGGACCCCGGCCATCTCGAAGCTCAGAAGGCGCGGCATCCGCTCGGTCTGGGCACGCCCGAGGACGTGGCCAACGCCGCGGTGTTCCTCGTGTCCGACGCCAGCCGCTGGGTGACCGGCACCAGCCTGGTGATGGACGGCGGCGCGATGCTCTGATGTATCCGATCCTGATCATCGGTGCGGGCGGCTGGGGCCGCGAAGTGCTGGCCCAGATGCAGGACGACCCCGATCACGGCAAGGCGTGGGCGGTGGCCGGTTTTCTCGACAGCCGGCCACACATTCTCGACGGCCTGGGGTGCGATCTCCCCATCGTCGGCGATCCGCTGAACTACACGCCGCGACAAGGGGAATCCTTCGTCTGTGCCGTCGGCAACCCGCGCCAGCGCCAGCGCTACGCCGAGCCGGTACGCTCGAAGGGAGGCACCTTCGTGTCCATCCTGACCGATGCCTACCTGAATCCCCGGGTGCACATCGGTGCCGGGTGTTTCCTGTGCCGCCGCGTCCAGCTCAGCCCCGACGTCCACCTCGGCGAGTTCGTGAACATCCACACCCAGACCGTCCTCGGCCACGACGTGCAGGTCGGCGACTACGCCCAGATCGGCGCGATGACCTTCGTCGGCGGCGGCGCAGTCGTCGGCTCCTACGTCACCATCCACCCCCACGCCACTGTCCTGCCAGGCATCCGGGTCGGCGAAGGCGCCACCGTCGGTGCCGGCGCGGTAGTGACGAAGGACGTACCCCCCGGGGCCACCGTGTTCGGCAACCCGGCACGAGTAATCTTCTATAACGACGCGGCCTGAAGGAGTTCGTGGAATGCGCTCGCGCATGCATCCCAAGTACTATCTATCGCAGGAAATCTTCGAGCGCGAGCAGAAGAAGCTGTTCCGCAAGGTGTGGCTGTTCGCCGGCCTCAAGACCCTGCTGACCAAGCACAACGCTTTCATCACACGCAGGATCGCTGGCATTCCAGTCGTGATCCAGAATTTTCACGGCGAACTCCACGCCTTCGAGAACGTCTGTCTGCACCGCAGCGCGTTGCTGCAGACCGAGCCGGTAGGCTCCCGCCCGCTGGTCTGTCGCTATCACGCCTGGCGTTTCGATGCTCAGGGCCGGGCCGACAACATTCCCGACTGCGACGCCATCTACCGTTTCGACGCCGCCGAGAAGCGGGGTCTGAAACTGCGGGAATTTGCGCTCCGGGCCGTCGGCAATGTGCTGTTCATCAACCTCGACAGCAATCCCCTGCCTCTGGAGGAGCAGTTCTCGCCCGAGTTCATCGCCCTGCTCGAGAGCAGCTCCGAGGCCTGGGACACCGAGGTCATGGTGACCACTTGGCATTGCAAGTTCAACTGGAAGCTGGGCTACGAGAACCTGCGCGACGCCAACCACCCACGTTTCGTGCATCCGAAGAGTCTGGCGAAGACCGTCAGCTTCGCGCCACGCGTGGTCGAATCGCAGAGTGCGGAGACCCTGCACGAGCTGCCCGACACCACGCCCGCCGGCCTGCGCCGCGAAATGCGCCGCTTCAGCTACGCCGGCGCGGACGCCCCAATTCCCGACCTCAAGCACTTCGGCTGGCACAGTCTGGTGGAGCGCTGGGGCAATCAGGATTCCTACTACAACTGGCTGGCTTTTCCCAACCTGCACGTCGCCAGTGCCAACGGTGGATTCTCGTTCACGCTGGAGCATCACATTCCCGTGGCACCGGACCGGACCGACCTGGAGATCTACTGGTTCTCCGCCCGCAAGAAGCGGCCGTATGCGTTCTCCAGCCAGGTGCTGCTGGCGCAGATGCACGGCAGCAAGCTCGTCGTGGGTGAAGACGTGGAGGTCATGGAGATGGTTCAGGCCGCACTGCACGAAGACGCGCCGCTTCCGACCCAGGGTGCCTATGAATCGATGAACCGGCTGGTGGAGCGCTGGTACACCACGCTGATGGAGACCGATCATGAAATCTAGATGGATCGTCGGCGGCGGCCGTTATCTCGATCTCGCCGTGCAGGCCTGGAAGCAGGCGCGTCCGGATGAATGCATCGAACGGATAGAGGTCCCTCAGACGGCGGACTACCAGTTCGATCTCGGTGTGCTCGCCGCGCTGAGCCCCGCGGAAGGCGCGATGTTCGTCGCCTTCGACGAACGCTTCGGCAATTTCAAGCGCATGGAGCTGATGCAGGCGGCGATGGAACGGGGCTTCAAGCTCGAAGCCTTCGTGAGTCCCGGCGCGATGGTGGCGCCGGACGCGGTGATCGGACCGAACGCTTTCATCGGCGCGGGCGTCTGCGTCGGCGCCGGCACCCGCATCGACTACAACTCGGTGATCAACGCCGGCGCCCGGCTCGGCAGCGGCGTGCACCTGCGCGCCTCGTGCTGGCTCGACATGGGCGTCGTAGTCGGCGACGAGGCTGAGGTCGGCGCGCACAGCATCCTGCGGATGGGCACGCTCGTGGCGCCCGGGATCAAGGTCGGGCGCAACTGCGAGCTGGGCGTGCCCCGCCTCTACGACCGCGACATCCCCAGCCGCACCACCTTCGATGCGCGCTACGACGAGCCCATCGTCGTCTACGGTACCTGACACCGCCCGCTCACGCACGTCCATGACCGGGCCTTCCACCCCCCGCCTGCCACAAACCATGAAAGACTATTCCTTGAAAAGCGGGGAACGCTACTCCACGCTCGACCTCAACCTGATCGGCGGCGATCACCTCTGGCGCTACGAATATGCCGCATCCCGGATAGGCGAAAGCACGCAGCGCCTGTTCGGTGCCGACGTGTTCTGCGGCTCTGGCTACGGCGCCGCCCTGCTCGCGCAGCGCACGAACGCGACCATCCTGGCGATCGACGGTTCGGCGGAAGCGATCGACAACGCCAACCGCAAGATCCACGACCCCGCCATCCTCTTCGCGGCCAAGCTCTTCCCCTTCGAACTGCCCGAATCGAGCTTCGACTTCATCACCAGCATGGAGTCGATCGAGCACGTCAAGGATCACGAGACCTTCTTCTGGGTCCTGACCAAGGCGCTCAAGCCGGGCGGCCACCTGTTCATCTCGATGCCCAACGAGGATGTGATGCCCTACAAGGGCTACGTCTGGCATTACCGGCACTTCGTGCCGTCGGAAGTGCGCGAACTCGCACGCCGCTTCGAGCTGGAGGAAATCGCCGCGTTTTCGACCTCGTGCGCGGCCTACAAGGACGGCAAGACCTGCCTGTTCTACCCCTACCAGATCGACAACCGACGGCCGCTCGATCTAGAAGCCGGCGACACCCTGTTTTTCGAATTCAAGAAGAGATAAATGCGCGTCTATGCTGCCGGGTGGGCGCTCCAGAGCCCCGCACTGAACTTTTTCAAGCAGTTCCTCGCACTGAACCGTGAAGCGTTTGCGCTCGCGGGCATCCTCTATCCGCGGCGGATTCCGGCCGTACTGGAGGGCATTCCGGTACTCGATTTCGACGAGGCGCGTGCGGCCCTTACGGCGCAGGACACCGTCCTCGAATGCTACCTGCCGACCAACCCGGGCCTGGCCACCAGCTTCAACGAGTTCTTCCGCGAACGCGGGATCACCGCGACCCGCATCCCCGATTTCATCAGCGCCCTGCTCGCCGCCGACCACGCCGACCGCTGGCGGCTGCCGATCGAGGACGTTCGCGCCAGCGACATCAGGGCGCTTGCCGAAACCCCGCTGCCGTCGCTGGCGCAGGGCCGCTTCCTCGACCTGGCGTCATACGACACCGCGCGGAAGCTGCACGACCTGATGCGCGCCTCGGACTGGAGCAGGCTGCTCGAATTCGATCGCGACGACACCACGGATAACGCGCTCGCTCGGGTCGTCGCCGAGCTGCACCGCAGCGCCCCGTTCAACCACCTGCGGATTCTCGACACCCCCGCCCGCTTCCTCAACGCCCTGCTGCAGCTGAAGCGTCATGATCCGGATCTGTCGCCACGCATCGAGCTGAACGACGCCGCAGCCCGGGCGCTGGGTCCGCGTCTGGCGTTCTACCAGCGCAGCCTGGGCTGCGTCGTCGTGCCCTCCGGCAGCGAACCGGCGCAGCAGGATGCACCCGTGCTGCTGTCCGGCTCCACCGACGCGATTTCCGCCGCCCTCCGTGACGGCGTGCCGTTCAAGGACGCCATCTTCTTCATGAAGCGTTCGGTCATCGACTACTTCCGCCTGCAGCGCCAGCTCGGCAACGGCGACTACAGGGTGCTGCTGCGCCAGCCGGATACCGCGCCGGCGAACCTGATTGCCACGCTGCTCAACCCCACACGGGTCGCGGCGGCCTGACTCAACACCCAGCCCGCTAGGCATCGATCAGGGACAGCAATGATAGCCCGCTCCTTCAAGCACATCGTTTGCATCTTCAACCTTCTGTCAGGCGCCCGCGCAGCGGCAGAGAGCTTCTTCGATCTGGTCCGGGAGCCCATTCGGCAGGGCACCGGCATCGACATCGGCCATGCGCCAGGCGGCAGGAAGCCCCATGGACTGCAGCCTGGTTTTGACCTGCAGCACTTTCGTGCGCTGGCAGGTTGGAGCAATTCGACCAAGCTGACGCTCTGGGCCGCGACCTACCACCACGTTCCCGACGTCGCACTCGACTACCTCTTCGAGCATATCCCTGAGGCAGCTACGGTGCTGTCGTTCGAGATGCCGCCTTGGCTCGAGCAAGCCTGCATCGCAAGGCAGGTCGACTACATCGACCTGCGCCACTCGCCCTTGCGTTTCGGTCGCGACCTTTACATCGCCTTGCGCACGTCGCATCGTGACGTGCAGGCCCGCATCGCCGCGCGCGAGGTCACCGAAGAGGAACTGCGCCTGGAAGCGGCCCTGCTCGCCGCGAACGTCCGCGCACACCGAGGGCGCCTGGAGGAGGCGGCTCGCTACCATTTCAACCTCGACCAGAGCCTGATCTTTGTCAGCCAACATCCGGATGATCCCGCCTTGCTCAGTGCGGACGGCTGTCGCCTGAACTGCCTCGACTTCGCAGAACAGCTGCGCGAATTGGCCGAGGGGCGACGAATATTGCATCTGGCGGCAATGGATGCAGAGGAGTTCGCCATCGAGGAACGGACCACCCTGGCGGAAATTCTCGGAAAGCCCGTTCGCCCTTGCGTTCAAAGTGCCTATCAGATCCTGAGTGCGCACGACGACCTCATCCTGACCGGCATCTCCGCACCAGTGCTGCAGGAGGCAGCTTGGTTCGACAAACCAGCGCATCATCTGGGGCCGGTCTTCGTACCGCTGGCCATGGCGCCGGAGCACGCCGCGCCAGGCTTCGCCCAGGTGGATTTTCAGGCACTGCTCGCCCCCGCTTTCTGGCACGAAACCCTGACTCCGGAAGCGCCTCCGCCGAAGCTTTCGAGGCTGCCCTCAATATCGAGGCATCACGGCCGCGAGACGCTGGATGCATGGTGGGAATACGAAAAGCTGCTGACCTGGGAACGCCTGCTGCCTTATCGCGCCTTCGAGCGAATGGGCGGAGAACTCCTGCGGCGGCGCGTTAGCGCGCTGGAAGCCACACTGCATCCGAAGCAGCCTGCCACGTCCGATGCGCCAGCAGATGAAGAGCGATGGCCGGTGTCACGCACGGCCATCAAGCAACTCAAGAATTCAAAGCAGGGACAAACCGCCTACATCCTTGGCAACGCGCCCTCGCTGAACGAGCTCGATATTGACCAACTCATGGCGCGCGAATCCTTCTGGTGCAACCGGGCATACAAACTGGAGGAACAAGGCTACATTTTCCGACCCAAGTACTACTTCATCGCCGACCCGCTCACGATCCAGGAAATCCCCGACGAGATCATGGGTATCAAGGCTGGGATCAAATTTTTTCGCCATGAAGTGTATCGCCTGGCAGCCAAAAGCCACCCGGACGAACTGAAACAACAGCACATCATCTCGTTCAAATCTGACCAGACCCCGGCCCCAGGGACCGCCATGTGCGACGACGAGAACAACTTCTCGTACGACCCGGACATACATATTTATCAAGGCTGGACCGTCGTCCTGGACGCTGTCCAATTCGCGTTCTACATGGGCTATTCACGGGTTTACGTGGGTGGCGTAGATCTTGACTATTCCGGCCAAACGCATTTCTTCGGTGGTAGTTTCAGGGATCTCGCGCCAATGGACGAGTTGACGGATCGGATCCGACGTGCGTTCTTGGTCGCGCGCCACCACTTCGAACGGAAGGGCCGGGTACTGGCGAAAATTACCCCATCCCCCAACCTTCCGCTTGCCTTCATCGACGATGAAACGGTTCGACGCAAGCCGAAATGAAATTGCCGGCCACATCCGAAATACCGAAGTGACGCCATGCGGCATGCGCTGCAGATAAAGGCAGAAACGACCGACGGCCGGTGCGCTGTCTTTCTGCCCCCGACTGCGACACCCGCCCCAGGCCAGTGAGAGCATTTCTTTTCCGCGGTGGCTCGACGAGGCCGATCAGTCCGCGATGGACGAAAGGATCGAATGCCTACGCCGTTCTTTCGGAAAGACGGAGTAGCTTTTCTGACAAAGGCTGCGCAGTGGAAAAATTCAACGTCGCAAGCAACCTGCCGCTCGATTTCATTACGGAGCATTCGCAAGAATGACTACGAGACATCATTTATTCGTTCAGACCCCTCACCCCAGCAATCTCAACGATTTCTACCATGTGTTCAATTCGCCCAATATCCTCAACGTGGTGTATTGGCATGAGTACTTCAACATGGTCCGCGACGTGCGCGGCGACATCGTCGAATGCGGGATAGGCCGTGGCCGCAGCCTGCTGACGCTGCTCGCGCTGGAGTCGTTGTTCCGCACGTTCGAGGGCTATAAGCCAAGAACGATTCATGGGCTGGACAGTTTCCAGGGTTTCCCGGAGCCGACCGCGGAGGACGCCTCGCCCAGGAATCCGCAAAAGGGAGAATGGTCCAGATCCCCGAACGAGCAGTTCGAGTACTCGATCCAGAATCTTCAGGAAATCATCTCCCGCGCCGGAATCGCCGACTCGGTCCGTAGCGACCTGCGGCTGCTCCCGGGCTTCTTCGACGAGACGGCAAGTCGGGTCGCCGCCGAGGAGATCGCCATCCTGCATCTGGACAGCGATCTTTACGCATCCGTTCTCCATCCGCTCGTCACTCTCGCGGACAAGGTCGTTCGCGGCGGGATCGTGGTCATCGACGACTATCTCCTCGACGACCCCCAACAGGCGAGCGAACCGTTTCCAGGCGCCAGACGCGCCGTCGACGAGTTCATCGCACAGCGGCCCGACTTCGCGCTGAAAGTCAGCGTCCGCGGCACGCCTTACTTGCTCAAAACGGCCTAGTCCGTGACCGTCCGGCCGTTTCCGAATCCCACCATGGAGTCTCCCCATGTCGGCCCTCGCCGCTGAATTGGCAGCCCTGAGCATCATCGACGTCGAGCGCCTGCAGCCGTTCTACCCCTCGGTGCGCGACCGCGACGACATTTCCGTGCTGCGCGACCCCGTCACCGACGTGATCGTGCTCTCCAGTTCGGAACACATGTCCTTGGATTACTACGAATCCAAACCCGAATCGCAGCGCCACGCCGTGCGCGGCCGCATCGTCGATTCGCCGCGTCTGGAAGACGATGTGCGGCGCGCGGCCGAGTTCGGCGCCCTGCTGCGCAACAAGCGATGGCTGGATTTCGGCTGCGGCCTCGGCGGACTGCTCGACGAAATGCAAGGACAGACGGTGTGGGCGGCGGGTCTGGAGCCGAATCTCGAACGCGCGGCCATTGCCCGCGCCAAGGGCCATGCCATCATCGGCGCCCTGGCCGAGTTGCAGGACGCCCGGCTCGACATCGTCAGCCTGTTCCATGTGCTGGAACATCTGACCTCGCCCCTGGAGACCCTGAGCCGCGTGCGCGACACGCTGCAGCCGGGCGGCAGCGTGTTGATCGAAGTGCCTCACGCTCGCGATGCGTTATTCACGCTGTACGATTGCGAACCTTTCAAGCGGTTCACCTTCTGGAGCGAACACTTGGTTCTGCACACGCGGCAAAGCCTGAAACTGCTCCTCGAAGGGGCAGGGTTCGAACAGGTGGAAATCACCGCCAAGCAGCGCTATCCGGTAGCCAATCATCTGCACTGGCTGGCCAAGCAGAGGCCGGGGGGCCACGAGGCCTGGGCGTTCCTGAACTCGCCGGCGCTCCATGCCGGCTACGAAGCCGCGCTCGCCACCATCGATCGTACCGACACCTTGATCGCATTCGCGCGCGCGCCGGCACAGACGCAGGAGCCGGTCATTCGGTAGATTGTCCGTACGGTGCGGCCTGCGCGCGAACATGCATTTCGCGCGCCTCCCCCGCCCCGCTCATCACCAACAGGAACAACGGTCTTGCGCAGCGAAATCGACATTATCAAAGGCATCTGGAACGACAAGGACGACGAGGTCTATCGCCGCGACGTCTGCCATTGGCGCGGGCACGGCAGATGGGCCGACGACGCACGCTGGCTGAACATCGGCAAGCAGACGCTGCAGTGCATCGAGCGCTTGGGCGCCCTCGCCGGCCGCCCCGGACTGCACGCCCGCAGCGGCCTGAACGTCCTCGAATGGGGCCCTGGCGGCGGCGCGAATGCGTTCGCCCTGCGGCACTTGGCGGCGCGCTATTACGGCGTGGACATTTCGGCGAAGAATCTGGCGGAAACCGAACGCGTCGTGCGCGAAGACGGTGCCGCCGACTGCTTCATACCGATTGCGCTGGACGATGCGCCCGCGAGTGTCGCAGCCCGCATCGAGCACCCCGTCTCGCTCTTCCTCAGTACCGCGGTGTTCCAGCATTTTCCCTCCCACGCCTACGGCTTCGAGGTCCTGGCCACGCTGCGCCGCGTGTGCGCCGACGACGCGCTCGGCTTCATCCAGATCCGCTTCGACAACGGCAACGAAAAGTACCGGAGCATTCAGGGGCTCGACGAGTACGAACGCAAGCACATCACTGCCAACGCCTACGCCATCGACGCCTTCTGGGACGCGATCGCGAAAGCGGGCTTCACCCCGCTCGCGGTCACGGACATCGCGACCAGCCACAACTATGCGACTTTCTACATGCAATGCTGAACGCCGCCGCGACCGGAACGGCCTCGCGTGGATGACGGCATGAAACCGCCCCTTGCATCCGTTGCCCTGATTCCGTTGCGCGGGGGCTCGAAGAGCATCCCCGGCAAGAACATCAAGCTCCTGGCCGGGAAGCCGCTCTGCGCCTGGGTACTGCAGGCCGCGGTGGCATGCCCCGCGATCGACGCGGTGTATGTGTCCACCGACTCGGCGGACATCGCCCAGGTCGTGCACGACCTGCGGCTGGGCGTGCGCGTGATCGACCGCCCGGCCGAGTATGCGAGCGACGAAGCCTCCACCGAGTCGGTGATGCGCCATTTCATGAGCCAGGTGCCGTTCGACACGCTGGTGACGATTCAGGCGACTTCGCCGCTGCTCGAGGCCACCCATCTGACGCAAGCGCTGGACCGCTTCCGGCGCCACGCCTACGACTCCATGCTCAGTGCGGTCAGGAGCAAGCGCTTTTACTGGAACGACGACGGCACCCCGATCAATTACGATCCGCTGCGGCGCCCGCGCAGACAGGATTTCACCGGCACGCTGATGGAGAACGGCGCGTTCTACATCACCCGCCGCCGCATTCTGCAGGACTTCGACTGCCGCCTGGGTGGCCGGATCGGCCTCTTCGAGATGCCGTCCGACACCGCGGTGGAAATCGACGAGGAGCGGGATTGGGACCTCGTTTCCGGTCTGCTGTGCGCCCGTCAACAGGGTATGGAATGACCATGCGCATCGTCCGAAATCTTGCCCAACTGGTGGTGCTCCCGGAAGACAGCCTGCTCACCGCGCTCAACAAGATGAGCTCGAGTGCGGCGCGGTTGATCTTCGCGGTCACCGAAAACGGCGTGCTCGAAGGCGTCCTGACCGACGGCGACTTGCGGCGCTGGCTCACCCAGACCCGGGACATCGACCTCGGCAGTCCGGTCGCGTCGGCGATGAACCGGCAGTTCACCGCCGCCTCGATCGACGACAGCGCCGAGCGGATTCGCAGCCTGCTGAGCGAGAAGGTGCTCGCGGTTCCCCTGCTCGACGCCAACCAGCGCCTGAAAGCGGTCGCGCTCGCAGGCAAGGCGCAGATCGAGATCGAAGGCCGCATCATCGACGAGCAGGCGCCTGTCTTCGTCATCGCGGAGATCGGCAACAATCATCAGGGCGACCTCGCCCTCGCCCTGAAGCTGATCGACGAGGCCGCGGCGGCAGGCGCGGATTGCGCCAAGTTCCAGATGCGCGACATGGACGCGCTCTACGGTCGCTCGGGCCGCGGCGATCACGCCAGCGCCGACCTCGGCGCGCAGTACACGCTCGACCTGCTGAGCCGCTTCCAGCTCGCCGACGCCGATCTGTTCCGGGCGTTCGACCACTGCCGGCGGCGGGGGCTGATTCCGCTGTGCACGCCATGGGATCTGCCCAGTCTGCACAAGCTGCAGGGCTACGGCCTGTCGGCCTACAAGGTGGCCTCCGCCGACTTCACCCACTACGAGCTGATCGATGCGGTCGCCGCCACCGGCAAGCCCATGATCTGCTCTACCGGGATGTCGACCGAAGCGGAGATCCGCGCCGGCGTCCGCCATCTGCGCGGGATCGGCGCGGAGTTCGCGCTGCTGCATTGCAACTCCACCTATCCCGCGCCGTTCAAGGACGTGAATCTGCACTACCTCGGCCACCTGAAGGAAGTCAGCGGCGGCGCCCTGGTCGGCTATTCGGGCCATGAACGCGACATCAACGTCGCCATCGCCGCGGTTGCGCTGGGTGCGAGCGTGATCGAGAAGCACTTCACGCTGGACAAATCCCTGGAAGGCAACGACCACAAGGTCAGCGTGCTGCCTGCCGAGTTCGCGCGCCTGGTCGAGGGCATCCGCCAGGTCGAGGCAGCACTGGGCACCGGGGGGGAACGCCACCTGTCTCAGGGCGAGATGATGAACCGGGAAAACCTTGCCAAGAGCCTGGTCGCGGCACGCGACCTTCCCGCCGGTACCGTCCTCACCGCCGACATGATCGAGACGCGCAGTCCGGGCCAGGGCCTGCAGCCGAATCGCAAGCACGATCTGCTCGGCAGAGCTTTGCCGGTGGCCAAGAAGGCGGGCGAGTTCTTCTTTCCCTCGGATCTGGATGAAACCCGGGTGCAGGCGCGCGCGTATCGTTTCCCGCTCGACTGGGGCATTCCGGTGCGCTATCACGACCTGCAGGCGATGCGGGTGCAGTCGAACATGGACTTGCTGGAAATTCACCTCAGTTACAAGGACATGGAGCTGGATTTCCGCAAGTTCATTGCGGCCCCGCTGGATCTGGGGCTGGTCGTCCATGCGCCCGAGCTGTTCGCCGGCGACCATACGCTGGATCTGTGCGCCGAAAACGAGGACTACCGCCAGCACTCCATCGCCGAGATGCAGCGCGTGATCGATCTCGCCCGCCAGCTCGCCAGCGTCTTCACGCGCACGCCGCGGCCCTGCATCGTCACCAACGTGGGCGGATTCACGCACACCGCGCACCTCCCCGCCGACGCCCTGCCCTCGCGCTACGCGCGCCTGGAGCAAAGCCTTGCCCAACTCGACCGGCAAGGCGTCGAACTCATTCCGCAAACCATGCCGCCGTTTCCGTGGCATTTCGGCGGACAGCAGTTTCACAATCTGTTCATCGACGCCGAAACCATCGTCGCGTTCTGCCGGCGCAACGGGATGCGAATCTGCCTGGACGTCTCACACTCCAAGCTGGCCTGCAACCACCGCGGGGAGTCGTTCACCGAGTTCACGCGCAAGGTCCTGCCCTACACCGCGCACCTGCATCTCGCCGATGCCACCGGGGTCGATGGCGAAGGCCTGCAGATCGGAACCGGGGAGGTGGATTGGCGGGAGTTCTTCCGGCTCGTCGCGGCCTCCGGACAGCGGCCGAGCTTCATCCCCGAAGTCTGGCAGGGTCACAAAAATGGAGGCCAGGGCGCCTGGCTGGCGCTGAGCCGTCTGGAATCCGCCTCCGCCTCAGCAACCGGGAACTAGGGACGAAACATTAATGCGCAGAAGGGCAGGCTCAAGAGAGCTCGCCCGGTTCGGACACACGTCCGCCCTCGCATGACCGACAACGACGCGCGCACATGCTGCCCAACCCGGAAAGTCTCGAATTGGAAAAGCATATTGCCGAGGGCTGTAGCACTCCGCAAAAACAACGCGGCCTCCAGGTCTCGCCCCATACAATGCTGCTGACGTGCATTCGCTTCGGCGCCAAGACAGACATCTGCCCTGATCAGCCACATCAGTCCATGAAAATCCACTCCAGCATCTCCCCCAAAATCGCCCGTACCAAGGCCGAGAAACAGCGCAGCGAGTTTTTCCGCACGGCGGTCGCGCTGATGAGCGAAAACAAGCATGCCCTCGTCTTCGAGGAGACGGCCAAGGTCCTGCAAAGCAGTCCCAACGACGCGGAGATGTGGAACCTGCTCGGAGTCGCCGCGACGGTTTCACAGGGGCGGGCCTCGGCCGAAGTCGCCTTCCAGCGTGCGGTGGCGCTCAATCCGCGCTATCGCGAGGCGTGGATGAACTACGCGAACGTCACCGCGAACCAGCACAAGCTCGACGAGGCACTTGCCGCGTATCGCCAGATACTCGCGCTGAAGCCGACGCCGGACATCCACAGCACCATCCTGTTCCTGCAGCAGAAACTGGAACGCGATCCGGAAGCGCTCTACGCCGCCCACCTGGAATACGGCCGGATCTATGGCGGCAGAAAGGCCAAGCCCTTCAAGAACGATCCGGACCCCAACCGCAAGCTGCGCATCGGCTACGTCTCGGGGGACTTCCGCGAGCATTCGGTGGCTTTCTTTATCGAACCCATCCTCGCCCATCACGACCACGAGCAGGTCGAGGTGCACGCATTCTCGAATGGCGCGCCGGACTACGTCACCGCCCGCCTCAAACCCCACTTCGACCACTGGCACGACGTCCGCAAGCTCGACGACCTCGCCTTGTTCCGCCTCATCCGTGACCGCCGGATCGACGTGCTCGTCGATCTCGCCGGCCACACCAACCTCAATCGCCTGCCGGTGTTCGGCATGCGCGCGGCACCGGTGCAGGCCTCGTGGTTCGGCTACATGGCGACCACCGGCCTCGTGGAAATGGACTATCGCCTGACCGACCGCCATACGTGCACGGCCGCCCACCAGCGCTACTACACCGAGCAGCTCTATCCGCTCGGCGGTGCAGTGGTGTGGAACCCGGCACCGGAGGCGCCGCCGGTGGCCCCGCCGCCGTACCTGAAGAACGGCCACATCACCTTCGCGTCGCTGAACAATTTCGCCAAGGTCACGCCCGACGTGCTCGCCACCTGGGCGGAACTGCTCCGCGCGGTGCCCGACGCGGTGCTGGTGATCGTCGCCATCGGCGCCTCGACCAAGACCTTTCAGGAGCCGGTAAGAAGGGTCTTCGCCAGCGTGGGCGCCGAAGAGCGGCTGGTCTTCGTCGAGCAGCAGCCGCTGGACAAGTTTCTCGGCCTGTTCGAGCACATTGACATCGCACTCGACCCATTCCCCTACAACGGCGGAACAACCACCTTTCATACCTTGTGGGCCGGGGTGCCGGTGGTCACGCTTGCGGGCACGTCGGAAATCGAGCGCTCCGGCCAAGGCTGCCTGAACGTTGTCGGGCTCGCGCGCGAACTCACCGCGCGCAGCCCGGAGCAGTACGTCCAGATCGCCGCCGACCTCGCCCG
>JAEWVQ010000100.1 GCA_023459095.1 Pseudomonadota bacterium
TGGCCGCAGTGGGGCAGTTCATTTTCCGTCGCGGCAACGAGTATTCCGGCGTCGCGGCCTGCGTTTCCTGTCACGGCGAACGCGGCCACGGTACTGCGCAGCTGCCGCGGCTGGCGGGGCAGGTGCCACAGTACATCGAAAGCCAGTTGCGCTCGTTCAACAAGCGCGAGCGCACCAACGACAATGCGGTGATGCATTCGATCGCTTCCAAGCTTACCGAACTCGAAATCCGCGGCGTGGCGCTTTACCTCAGTACGCTTGACTGAAACCGCAATTCGCGTCGTGCCTTGCAATGAAAACGGGGCCTGACGGCCCCGTTGTTCATGCAGCGGATGCTGGACCGCTCAGGCCAGCATGTCGGCCCAGATGTTCTGTGCCCAGGCCAGCGCGTATTTGCCTTCCAGTTCGTTGGCGGCGGCCGACACTCCACCCGAGCCGGGCACCGGCAGTGGCTGTTTCTTCTCGGCGTCGTACTGGTGCACCGAGGCGACGTGGATGACGTTCTTGGCGTCGACGAAGCTGTAGCAGGTGTTCATCACCACCGGGGTGGCGCTGGGCGCTTCGCCGGCCAGCAGGTTGATGATCGCGGCGGCGGCGACCTTGGCGTGCTGGTTGGCCATGTGGCCCGATTTCGGCATGGTCGGCGCCGGGAACAGCGCATCGCCGAGCACGTGCACGCCGGGTACGCCCTTGGCTTCGTAGGTCAGCCAGTCGACATCGACCCAGCGGTTGTTGATCAGCGGCAGGCCGGCCTTGGTGGCGATCGTGCCGGCACGCATCGGCGGGATGACGTTGAGTACCGCGGCGTCGATCTTCTCGAACTCGAGTTCGGCGCTCAGGGTCTTGGCATCGACGCCGCGCAGTTCGCTGTTCGGGCGGTATTCGATCAGCCCCTTGTAGCTGTCGAAGGCCTTCGTGAACAGCGGCTTCTTCGACTGGATCTCGGGGTTGGCGTCGAGCACCAGCACCTTGGACTTCGGCTTGGCCTGGCGCAGGTAGCTCGCCACCACGCAGGCGCGCTCGTAGGGTCCGGGCGGGCAGCGGTAGGGTGCTTTCGGGATGTGGAGTGCGAACACGCCGCCGTCCTTCATCGCTTCCAGCTGCTTGCGCAGCAGCACGGTCTGCGGGCCGGCCTTCCAGGCGTGCGGGATCCGTTCCTCGTTGCCGGCGAGGCCGGCGACCTGCTCGGTCATGAAATCGATGCCCGGCGACAGCACCAGACGGTCGTAGGACAGGGTGCCGTTCTTCGCGGTGGTGACGGTGCGCTTGGCTGCATCGACGGCGGTGACCTCGTCGGTGACGACGTTCACGCCCCATTTCGACTTCAGGTTGTCGTAGCTGACGGTGATGTCGTCGAGCGTCTTGTAGCCGGCGACGACCAGGTTGGAGATCGGGCAGGAGACGAAGTGGGTGTTGCGCTCGATCAGGGTGACCTTGACCGCGCCCTGGCTCCACATGCGCAGGTACTTGGCCATGGTGGCACCGCCGTAGCCGCCGCCGACCACGACCACGTGGCCGCTGCCGGCCTTGCCCATGCCGGCACAGCCGGCGAGCCCGGTCACGGCGCTACCGGCGGCGATGATGCCGGTCGACTTCAGGAAATCGCGTCTGTTGAACATGTCCGGTCCCCCTGGTTACTTCTGCGCCGCGAACCAGGCGGCGATCAGTGCGAGTTGTTCGTCGGAGTAGCCCTTGCTGATCTGGTGCATGATCGAGGCCGGTTTGGCGCCGGACTTGAAGTCGGCGAGCTTCTGCAGCAGCTTGTCCTTGGGCTCGCCGGCGAGGCTCTCCATGCCGCCGACGCTCTTGCCGTTGGTGCCGTGACAGTTGGCGCAGGTTGCGGCCAGGTTGCGGGCCAGATTGGGATCCTGGGCGTGTGTCATCCCGGATGCGCCTGCCACGAGCAGGGCGGCGAGTGCAAGTTTGAAGTTCACGACTTCCTCCTCTTCGTTTTTTGGTCGTGCATGAAGGCCGCTGCGCCGGCGTCGGGGGAGGGCGTCCGGAGCGGGTGTTTCAGGTTTTCGCCGCGAGCCGCGGCGCGCTGAGTATATCCCAGGTGGTTGGGCTCAATTTAGCTGATTTTCTGCGCAGCATGATGCAATTCGGCGCGAGTTCGGATGATGCGGCGCACAAATATTAGTTGTTGCCAATATGAGCGCATAGTTATAGAGTTTTGTACTCATGTATAAGACGCGAGGGCGGCGTGGAAGAACTCGACAAGGTGTTCGAGAGCGTGGCGGGCTACTTCAGCCTGCTCTCCGAGCCGACCCGGCTGAAGATCCTGCACTGCCTGTGCGGTGACGAGCGCGCGGTCAATGAAGTGGTGGAGATGGTGGGGCTGACCCAGGCCAACGCGTCGCGTCACCTGAATCTGCTGTACCGCGCCGGGGTGGTCGACCGGCGCCGTGACGGCAATCAGGTGATCTACCGCATCGTCGATCCGAACTTCACCGATCTGTGCCGTACGGTGTGCGTGAGCATCGCCTCGCGCGCGGACATGAGCGCGCCCAGGCGCGAGGGGCTGCTGCGGCTCGGCGACGATCTCGGCACCGAACACTGAACGCCGCCCGGGTGCCTGGTGCATGACCCGAACAAACCTCTGAAACAACACCCCGAGACATGCTGAATACCAAGGGAGAGCGTACGCATGGCAACCAGTGACTTCCGGTTTGGCCGGGTCAGGCCGGCGCCGGAGAATTTCCTGTCCGACGAGCAGATCCAGTCGGTCAAGGACGGACGGCGCGACTTCTTGCGCAAGGCCTTCATCGGCGCGAGCGCGGCGATGGCTGCGCCCGCGATGGCGCGCGCAGCGGGCGGGAACGACCCCGCGATCATGAACCTGCCGCCGTGGTCGACCTCGCTCGGACTGCCGGTGGCGGCCAACCCGTACGGGTTGCCGTCGAAGTACGAGCGCAATCTGGTGCGCCGCGAGAGCCCGGGGTTGACGCGGGTGCCGGGCTCGTCGGTGGCGTTTACGCCGCTGCAGGGGCTGTTTGGCATCATTACCCCGTCGGGGCTGCACTTCGAGCGCCACCACCAGGGCTGGCACGACGTCGATCCGTCCAAGCATCGGCTGATGATCAACGGCATGGTCAAGACCTCGATGGTGCTGACCATGGACGACATCATGCGGCTGCCGTCGGTATCGCGTATCCACTTCATCGAGTGCGGCGCCAACACCGGCATGGAGTGGGGCAACGTCGCGGTGCCGACCGTGCAGTACAGCCATGGCATGCTGTCCTGTTCCGAATTCACCGGCGTGCCGCTGAAGTCCATCCTCGACATGTGCGGCGCCGACTATAAGAAGGGGCGTTTCGTGCTCGCCGAGGGCGCCGACGGCTCGTCGATGACGCGCACGATCCCGATGGAAATGATTGAATCGGGCGAGGTGATCGTCGCCTACGGCATGAACGGCGAGATGCTGCGCCCCGAGAACGGCTATCCGCTGCGTCTCGTGGTGCCGGGCGTGCAGGGCGTGTCCTGGGTCAAGTGGCTGCGCCGCATCGAAGTCGGCGACCAGCCCTGGGGCGCCAAGGATGAGGCGGTGCATTACGTCGACCTGATGCCGGACGGCACGCACCGCCAGTACACCTCGGTGCAGGAGTGCAAGTCGGTGATCACCACGCCGTCGGGCGGGCAGATCCTGCTCGACCAGGGTTTCTACAACATCTCCGGGCTGGCCTGGTCGGGGCGCGGCAAGGTGACGCGCGTCGATGTGTCGACCGACGGTGGCATCAACTGGCGGCAGGCGCGGCTGGAAACGCCGGTGCTGTCGAAGGCGCTCACCCGCTTCAACATCGACTGGGTGTGGGACGGCAAGCCCGCGATCCTGCAGTCGAGAGCGGTGGACGATACCGGCTACGTGCAGCCGAGCTACGGCCAGCTGCGCGCGGTGCGCGGCACCAAGTCGATCTATCACAACAACGCCATCCAGTCGTGGAAGGTGGTCGAGTCCGGAGAGGTGAGCAATGTCCAGGTTCTCTAAGACGCTGATCGCGCTGATCATCGCCGGCGCGGCGAGCGCCGTGGGCGCCGCGGATCGCTACCCCGGCGTCGGTCGCGCAGCCACCGAGGCTGAGGTCAAGGCTTGGGACATCGACGTGCGTCCCGACTTCGCCGGACTGCCCAAGGGCAAGGGCACGGTCGATCGCGGCATGGAGCTGTGGGAAGCGCAGTGCGCAAGCTGCCACGGCGTGTTCGGCGAGTCGAATGAGATCTTCACCCCCATCGTCGGTGGCACGACGGCGGACGATATCAAGACCGGGCGGGTGAAGTCGCTCGTCACCGGCTCGTCGCCGCAGCGCACCACGCTGATGAAGGTGCCGACGGTGTCGACCCTGTTCGACTACATCCAGCGCGCGATGCCGTGGACGTCGCCGAAGTCGCTCAGTCCCGACGATGTCTACGCGATCCTGGCCTATCTGCTCAACCTCGGCGAAATCGTGCCCGCCGACTTCGAGCTGAGCGACGCCAACATCCGCGAAGTCCAGGCGCGCATGCCCAACCGCAATGGCATGACCACCGATCACGGCATGTGGCCGGGCGCTTCGGCCGCCAAGGGCGGGTTGGGCAACGGCGGCAAGCCCGACACCAAGAACGTGGCGTGCATGAAGGACTGCAAGAAGGAAGTGCAGATCGTCTCGGCGCTGCCCGACTACGCGCAGGACGCCCATGGCAACCTCGCCGAGCAGAACCGTCCGGTGGGCCAGACTCGCGGCAAGCAGACCGGCGCGCCGGCCGAAGCCAACGGTGAAAGCCAGCCGTCGGCGGCCGCGGCCACGCTCGCGCTCGCCAACGAAAAGGGCTGCATGGCCTGCCACGGGGTGTCGAATCGAATCGTGGGTCCGGCTTACAGCGAGATTGCGGCAAAATATAAGAATCAGGCCGATGCCGAAACCGGATTGATCGCCAAGGTCAAGAACGGGGGGCAGGGGGCCTGGGGGGCGGTGCCGATGCCGCCGCAAGGCCACGTCAAGGACGAGGAGATCAAGCAGCTCGTCCAGTGGATCATCGACGGCGCTAAAGCGCAGTGACAGTAGAACTCAGACTAGGAGAGACGGGATGAATCAACAACGCAGGCATACCCTCAAGGCGGGCGGCGGGCTCGGCATGCTCGGCCTGTTCGCGGCCGCGGGCCTGATCAAGCCGGAGATGGCGCAGGCGGCGTGGGACAAGAACGCCTTCGAAGCCAAGAGCATGGATGCCGCCTTCGAAGCGCTGGGCGCGGGCAAGCCCGCCGACAGCGCCGATATCCAGATCACCGCCCCGGACATCGCCGAGAACGGCGCCGTGGTGCCGGTCGGTGTGGTCAGCAAGCTGCCGAAGACCGAAAAGATCGTGATCATGATCGAGAAGAACCCGAACATGGTCGCGGCCTCCTTCGACATTCCCGAAGGGACCGTCGCCGACGTGCAGACCCGGGTCAAGATGGGGCAGACCTCCGACGTCTTCGCCCTGATCAAGGCCGACGGCAAGTTCTATGTCGCCAAGAAGGAAGTCAAGGTGACCCTCGGCGGCTGCGGCGGCTGAGCACGCCCGCGCCAACCGACAACGAAATTCAGGAGAACACTCGATGGCAAACCCGATGCGTATCCGCGCTGCCGCCAAGGACGGCGTCACCGAAGTCCGCGTGCTGATGTCCCACGTCATGGAAACCGGCCAGCGCAAGGACTCGTCCGGCGCCCTGGTGCCCGCGCACTTCATCACCGAACTGACCGCCAAGCACAACGACAAGGTGGTGCTGTCGGCCCAGTTCGGCCCGTCCGTGTCCACCAACCCTTACCTCGCATTCAAGTTCAACGGCGGGGCCAAGGGCGACAAGGTGGCGGTGAGCTGGGTCGACAACAAGGGCGACTCGCGTACCGATGAGGTGCAGATCGCCTGATATGCTTGCCGCCCGTGGTTGTCATGCCGTGGGCGGCGCCAGAAGACAGGGAGCCACCCGCCGGCCGACGACAGAGACCTGACATGGGGACACGAGCCCCGGAGGAGAGACAATGAAAATACAGTTCAAGGCGGTTGCCGTAAGTGTCGGGCTTGCCTTGGCAGCACCGGCCTTTGCACAGGAAGACCTGAATTTCGACGCCTATCGCGAGATGCTCGCCGACGGCAATCCGGCCGAACTCTACGAGATGGAAGGCGAGGAGTTGTGGCGGACCGCGCGCGGCCCCAAGAACGCCTCGCTCGAGCAGTGCGACCTCGGCCTGGGTGCAGGCGTGGTCAAGGGCGCAGCGGCGCAGCTGCCGCGTTTCTTCAAGGACACCGGCAAGGTGCAGGACCTCGAGTCGCGCCTGATGAGCTGCATGGAGACGCTGCAGGGCATTCCGTCCGAAGAGATTGTCAAGGGACGTTTCCTGCAGGGTGAGCGCGGCAAGCTCGCCGCCCTCGTCGCCTACGTGGTGACCAATTCGAAGGGCGAGAAGATCGCCATCGACCTGTCGCATCCCAAGATGAAGGAGATGTACGACCTCGGCGAGCAGGCCTTCTACTACCGCACCGGCGCGATGGACTTCGCCTGTTCGACCTGCCACAGCCAGGATGACAAGCGCATCCGCGCGACGCAGCTGCCCAACATCACCAAGCCCCAAGGCGCGGCCGAAGGCTGGAGCTCGTGGCCGGCCTACCGCGTCTCGAACTCGCAGTTCTGGACCATGCAGCACCGCCTGTGGGATTGCTTCCGTCAGCAGCGGACCGCCGAGCCGATCTTCGCGTCGGACGTGACCATCGCACTGTCGGTGTTCATGGCGGGCAAGGGCAACGGTGCCGAGGCGAAGTGGCCCGGCGTGAAGCGTTAAGGGAGCGGACGACGTGAAGAAACTGTTCATTGCTGCGCCGCTGGCGCTGTGTGCCTCGATCGCGGTCGCCGGCGACCTGCGGGCGAAGACCGAGGAGATGATGCTGAAGTCGTTCAAGGCCAACGGCATCGCCACCCTCGACCGTCAGAAGCAGGACGAGATCCAGAAGGCGTGCTCGAGCCCGACGTCGCCGGACGCCGCCACCATGAAGCGTCTGGAGGCCGCCGAAATGGCCAAGATCCAGTGGCCCGCCGATGGCAACTACACCGGCGGTGACTGGAAGGAAGGGCAGAAAATTGCCGCCAGCGGTCGTGGCCTGACCTGGACCGACAAGACCCCCGACAACAATGGCGGCGGCTGCTACAACTGCCACGCCATGGACCCCAAGGAGGTCTCCGAGGGCACCATCGGGCCGAGCCTCGAGGGGTATGCCAAGCTGCGCGGCAACTCCGAGGCTGTCGTCAAGTACACCTGGGGCAAGCTGTGGAACTCCAAGGCCTACAACGCGTGCAGCGACATGCCGCGCAACGGCTACGGCGGCATCCTCACCGAAGCCCAGATCCGCCACGTGATGGCCTATCTGTTCGACCCAGCCTCTCCGGTCAATCAGTAAGCGCCGCCGTCCAGGCGGCATCGAACAGGGTCCGCGGCCTCGGCCCCGGGCCCTTTTTTTACCCAGAGCACGGCGCGCGGCGAGCGTTGCGCGGTCCGCTCGTTCATTCCATAGGTATTTCCCATGTCGATGAATCGTCGTGAATTCATGCAGATGCTCGCAGTCGCCGCGGCCGGCGGCATGACCCTGCATTCGGGCTTCGCCCGGGCCGAGAAGGC
>JAEWVQ010000101.1 GCA_023459095.1 Pseudomonadota bacterium
TGCAGTTGAGGCCCAGCGCAAGAAGGCAGAAGGCGAAGCGGAAGCAGCGCGCGCCAACGAGGCGTTCATCAAGGCTAGCGACGAAGTCGCGAAAACCAACGATGCGTCGAAGACCTCGGTCGAGAAGCTGAACGATGCGCTGAACAAGTACCGCGCCAATCTCGAGGTCATCCGCAGCAAAACCCCAAACAGCGCGCTGCTCGACCCGGCACAGGTTGCCAAGACCGAAGAGGCGATCCGCAAGCAGTTCACACCGAAAACACCTAAGGCCAGGATCAACCCGGTCGACACCGCTTACCAGTCACAGCAGCAGTCGCTGACCTTGGCGCTCGCCGAAGCCAACAACCGACTGCAGAACGCGAAGGACGGGGTGACGGCCAGCGATGACCGTGCCTTGACGCGGCTGGAAGCCTGGCTTGGTGCCAACCGCAACGCGCTCCAACTCGATGAGGCGCGGGTGACCGCGCTGCGCGGTCTCGCCGAGCAGATCGACGCGGCGACCCGTGCTGAAGTTGAACTGCAGGAGGCTCGCCGCCGCGATGATCGCATCACCACGGGCCTGGCCGATGTCGACGCTCGGCTCGAGGCCGCCAGCGGCAACACCGCGGCGGCGGCGATCGCCAAGATCGAGCAGCACTGGATGAAGCTGCGCGCCGACCTGACCGCCAAGGGGGACACCGCCGGCTTGCTCAAGCTCGACAACCTGATCGACATCGAGAGCGCCAAGGCTCGGCTGGATGAACTGCAGCAATCCATCGAGAAGGTTTTCGATGGCCAGGCGCGCAAGGAGCAATCGGTTCAGGCCCAGGTGACCGCGGGGCTCATCACCGAAACCGAAGGGCGCCGGCAGCTTGTAGAACTGCACCGGCAGACAGCGACGGTGGTCGAGCAGTATTTGCCGGCATTGCGTGAGATGGCCGCCATTCCCGGCCCCATGGGCGATGCGGCGCGGGCGCAGCTGGAGGCTATCCAGACGAAGCTGGTGGAGCTCAAGAGCACGGCCGACGAGTACAAGGTCGCCCTGAAGAATGGCCTGGAATCCGGCCTTGAAGACGCGATCATGGGGTTGGCCACAGGCACCCTGACGCTGCGCGACGCCGTGACCTCGCTCGTACAGTCCGTGGCGCAGGGTATGGCGCAGATCGCCGCGCAGCGCCTGGCCGAGCAAGCCACGGCGGGCATCATGGGGCTGTTCGGTGCGGGCGGCGAGGGCGAAGGTGCGGGGCTCGCGTCCGGCGCCGCCGCCGTTACCGCAGCGGCCGCAGAGATGGCTGCTGCTGGCGGTGTACTCATCGCCGGCGCCAGTGCCGTCACCACTTCGGCCACCGCGCTCGCAGCCGCCAACGGCACCGCTGCCGCAACCGGCGCGGCCGGGGGCGGCAGCGGCAGTTCCACAAGTTGGATCAGCGCCATCCTCGGGCTCTTTGGTTTTTCCGACGGCGGCTACACCGGCCGCGGCGGCAAGTACCAACCCGCAGGCATCGTCCATGCCGGCGAGTTTGTCACACGACAGGAAGTCACCCACCAGCCCGGCGCGCTCGAATTCCTCGATGACTTCAACCGCCGCGGCATGGCCGCGCTTTTGGGCTGGCGCGGCTATGCCGCTGGCGGCCTGGTGACCGCGCCGGGCATCACCGCGCCCGCGCTGTCGCCGTCCGGCGCCATGCCCGAACCCGCCCGCGCGCTCGCACCGGCAACGGTGCAGAACGCCGTCAATCTGCACGTGTACGACGACCCCGAGCGTATCGCCCAGGCCGCTTTCACCAGCCGCGCCGGCGTCGATAACTTCTATCTCATGCTCTCGCGCGACCCCGCGCGGGTGCGCTCCGTTTTGGGGCTTTGACCGGAGACGCTGATGCCACACCAGATCGGCTACGTTGACAACAGCACGATGCTCGCGCACTACGCGATGCTCGAAACCATCAAGAACTTCGCTGGTGCAAACGGCTGGGCGGTGCTGCGCTACGACACGGCATCGGCCAACAGAGAACTGATCATCAAGGGGCCGGGCCTCTCCGGCACCGAAGAAATTTTCGTCGGCTTCCGCACTTACCAGGACGCCAGCGCCGACTACTACAACCTGCTCGCCGGAGTCTTTACCGGCTACGTTGCGGGCAACACCTTCGACACCCAGCCAGGGGCGAGGTTGTCGGGCGTGCCCGCGCACAATAATCGGATCGACTACTGGCTGACGGTCAATCCGCAGCGGATAGCACTTGCGATGAAAGTCGGCACCCCGGTGTATGAGAGCTGCTACGTCGGCAAGATGCTGCCGTACGCCCGGCCGAGCCAATACCCCTACCCGGTGGTGTGTGCCGGCATGCTCAACGGCGCCGCCGCGACGCGCTTCTCCGAGACCGCGCACTCCATGGGCTACAAGGGCAACACCGCCGCGCTCGCACTGCGCACGAACGATGCCTGGGCGCAGCCGCGGTGTTACCCGTGGGGCAACACCTTCGTCGCAGGCGCCGCCACCACCGCCACCAACACAAGCCTGCGCGACACGGGCGACGTCTATCACCTGCTGCCGGTCGAGTTGCACGACAACTCTGCAAACCTGTGGGGGGCGCTCGACGGCATCTACTACATCAGCGGCTTCAACAACGCGGTCGAGAACACCGTGTCGATCGGCGCCGACACGTACGTCGTTATCCAGGACGTGGCCCGCACCGGCCACACCGATTACTACGCCCTGCGCATGGATAGCTGACATGGCCTACTACACCGGTACCGTCAACACCATGACCGCGCTGCGCCAGGCGCTGATCGACGCCTGCCTGCTCGAGGGTTGGGCCTGGAACGGCAGCACCGAGGTGCTGAGCAAAGGCGCCCTATACCTGCGCCTGCAGATTGTCAGCGGCTACCTGACGCTGCTCGGGCGCACCAGCGCCACAGCGGGCGATGCCCCCAACGTCGTGCGCATCGGCAAAGTGCATTCGGCGATCCCAGACATTGCCTGGCCGGCCACGTACGAGATCTTCGCATTCGCGGGCGAGGTCTATCTGGTGCTCAATTACGCGGTCGACTACTACCAGTGGTGCGCGTTCGGCCAGTCTTCTGTCGCGGGGCTCCCCGGCAGCGGGATGTGGTTCGGCGCCACGCTCAAAGACGTCAATTTCACAAACGGCGCAGGGCCGATCTACATCCACGACGCCGGTGGAGGCCAGGCAACCAACACCACCGCGGCGCTATTCTGGGAGTCCGTGCGGAGCGGAAACGACTGGTGCCACAGCGACCTCGACGGTCAGGGCTGGTGGTCCGCGCAGACGCTGGCCGGTGCGCCGGTGGGCATCCGCCATCTGACTCCGCTGCCCGCCTTGCTGCCCAACACCTGGAACAGCGAGGCGGTGCTGCTGCCGATCCGCGCATGCAAGGTGCGGCCGTCCAACCGCATCAGCATCGTCGCCGACCTCGAGCACGCCCGGACTACCCGCATCGACAACTACGCGCCGGGGCAGGTGATCACCATCGGCAGCGACCGGTGGAAGATTTTCCCCTGGTACCGCAAGGTCGCAGCAGAACGCAATGCGGGGACCGTCGGCGGTACCCATACCGGCACGTTCGGCTGGGCGATCCGTTATGAGGGGCCGTGATGGCGGTGATCCTCGGCCAGCGCGCGCGCGCCGCGCTCGGCGGCCTCGTCGATAACCCCAACCTCACCGGGGACCACTGGGGGTTTGCCTGGGTCGATCAGTTCGACCCGGTGCCGTTTGCCAGCGACTCACCGCGCGGCGTGCAGTCGGGCCTGACCACGGCCTGGCCGGTCGAAGCCAACGGCCGCGCCGTCGCAGGGCAGCGCCTGCGCGCACATGTCGATGACTGGTACTACCGCATCCATCTCACCCCGCGCCAGCTCGACCTCGGCAACGTCGTCAGCACGCAGACCGCAACCGTCCGGGTCTGGAATGCCTGGCTGGAACCCCGCCTGCTCTCGGCCATCGATGGCGTGGCCGAGGGCGTCGTCATCACCGGTCAGCCTGGGCCACCGCTGCTCTTCCCCGGTTTGATCGAGCGCGAGTATCAAGTCTCGATCACGCCGGACGGCGCGCCTGTGCTTGATACCACCCTCGCCTGGGAATTCGACAACGGCGAGGCACCTGGCCTACGCATCACCGCGAACCGCGTGATCGCGTGGTCGTTCGTGCCCGACTGGGATCGCGGTGTCACTGAGCGCCTCACGTGGGCGACCGACATCCTGCAATCCGAATCGCTGGTCGAGCAGCGCCGCGCCCTGCGCATCGCCCCCCGGCGCGAGTTCGAAGCGCCGATCATCGTCGAGGGGCGCGAGCGCCAGTACCTCGATCTCGCGCTGTTCGGCTGGGGCTCGCGCGTCTGGGCGCTGCCCGTGTGGCACGAGATCCAGACGCTGGCCGTCGATCTGCCGGCCGGCTCGTCGGCGATCCCGTGCGCGACCGCTGATCTGGAATTCCGCGCCGGTGGCCTTGCTCTGCTGCGGGGAGAGTCGGCGCTCGCCGCCGAAGTGGTGGAGATCGACAGCGTGGGGCCGACCGGGCTCGTGCTCAAGCGCCCCACGCAATCGGCCTGGCCGGCGGGCACGCGGCTGTACCCGGCGCGCACCGCGCAGCTGCGAGAGGCGCCGGCGCTCACCCGCCGGACCGACCGCCTGATCACCGCCGACGTGGCCTTCACCGTGCTCGACCCGAGCGACGTGGCTCCCTCTGCCCCGGCCACCCTGTACCGCGGTCGTCCGGTGCTCGAGGCCCGCCCCGACGAGTCGGAAGACCTCACCGCGCAGTACGCCCGGCTGCTCTCCGAACTCGACAGCGGCATGGCCGCGCCGCTGCGCACCGACATCGGCGCGCGCGCCATGCCGGTGATGTCGCAACGCTGGCTCGGCCTCGGCCGCGCCGAACGGGCCGCCTACCGCGCGCTGCTCTACCACCTGCGCGGCCGCCAGCGCGCGGTGTGGGTGCCGACCCACACCGACGACCTCACGCTGATCGACGCCGTCGGCGCCACGGCGACCACGCTCGACATCGCCCACATCGGCTACACCCGGTTCGCTCAGGCGCGCGCCGGCCGCCGCGACCTCCGCATCGAGCTGGTCGATGGCACCGTGCTGCACCGACGCATCACCGCCAGCACCGAGCTCTCGACAGAGGTCGAGCGCCTGTCGATCGATGCTGCGCCGGGGCGCGCGATCGCGCCGACCGACGTCGCCCGCATCAGCTGGCTGGTGCTGTGCCGCCTCGACAGCGACACCGTCGAGATCCATCACCTGACCGACAGCGAGGGCGCGGCGCAGTCCGCGCTCCTCTTCCGTGGAGTGCGTGACGATGAGCTTTGACACCGCCGAGCGCTCGATCGCCGAGGGCGCGCCGCTGCGCCTGTACCAATTCACCCGCGGCACGCTCGCCTGGCGCTACGCCAGCGGCGACCGCGACGTGACCCACCAGGCCCGCGTGTTCGAGACCGTGCGCGGCGGCATCACCGACGACGGCATCCGCCAGACTGGGCAGACACAGCCCGACCAGCTCGTGATCACCGCCCCGGCCGACCTCGAGGTCGCCCAGCTCTACCGGGGCGCCCCGCCCAGCTCGGAGGTGGCGCTCACCGTGTTCGCCCGCCACGCCGGCATCGATGGCTACCTTGTGGCGTGGGCCGGCGGCGTGCGTTCGGTGCGCTGGCCCCGGCTCGACCGCTGCGCGATCACCTGCGCGCCGCTCTCCACCCGCATGGACATGATCGGCCTGCGCCTGTCGTGGGACCGCGGCTGCCCGCACGCCCTCTATAGCGCGGCCTGCGGCGTCAGCGCGGCGCTGTGGCGCGTGGATTCGACAGTGCAGGGCATGGATGGCGCGAGCATCAGCAACGGCGCCTTCGCCGCCTACCCGGACGGCTACTTCTCCGGCGGCTACGTCGAGTGGTCGATCGGCGGCGGCGAGTACGACCGCCGCGGTATCGAGCACCACGCCGGCAGCACGCTCACCCTGCTCGGCGGCAGCGGCGGCATCCCGCTCGGCGCCGCGGTGCGCGCCTACCCAGGCTGTAAGCAGACCACCACCAGCTGCAAGGCCTTCGACAACCTGCCCAATTTCGGCGGCATCCCGCACCTGGCGGGCACGTCGCCGTTCGACGGCAACAACCCGTACTGAGGGAATCGAAATGGGTGTCACCGAACTTATCTATTTGATCGTTCTGTTGGCTGTGGGCTACTTCACCCAGCCCAAGCCGACCAAGCCGCGCCCGGCCGCACTCGAGGAGTTCGAGCTGCCCACACCTGACGAGGGCACTCCGCAGTGCGTGATCTTCGGCGACTGCTGGACTGCCGACTGGCAGGTGCTGAGCTACGGCAACCTGCGGGTTTCGCCGATCCGCACCAGCAGCGGCAAGTAAGGGGCGCGCAATGAATGACCTGATCGTGACCTTCGACCACCTGCACAGCGCGCCCGGCTGGGGCGTGCGGCCGGGACTGTGCCACCGCGGCGCGCGCACCTTCTGCGAGCGCCACGGCCTCGACTGGTCGGTCATCGTCGCCGCTGGCGGCATCCCCGCCCCGGCGCTGATCGCCACCGGCGACGCCCTCGGCATCGCCCTCGTCGAGCACGCTGCGCGTGTCGAGGCGGCCAAGGTGGCGGAGGAGGTGAGCCATGGGTAGCGGCAAGCGCGTCACCATCGGCTACCGCTATTACATGGGGATCCATTGTGGTCTTGCGCGCGGACCGATCAATCAGCTCGTGTCCATCACTGCCGGCGGCAAAACCGCGTGGTCGGGCAGCGTCACCACGAGCGGCGCCATCGAGATCAACAACCCCTACCTCTTCGGCGGCGACAAAAAGGAGGGCGGCATCGCCGGCACGCTGCACGTGATGATGGGCGAGCCCACGCAGACCGCCCCGGCTGCGCTCGTCGACATGCTCGGCGGCGACGTGCCCGGCTTCCGCGGCGTGGTGAGCCTTTTCTTCGATGGCCTGGTGTCTGCGATGACGCCGTACCTCAAGCCTTGGCGTATGCGCGTGCGGCGCACCACCGCGGGCTGGGACGGCGAGCCGTGGTATCCGAGCAAGGCCATGGTGCCGCTCGCCGGCGGCGCCATCCATGCAATGAATCCGGCGCACATCATTTACGAGGCGCTCACCAACCGCGACTGGGGCGGCGGCAACGACCGCTCGCGGCTCTCCGACGCCTCGTTCCGCGCCGCAGCCGACGCGCTGCATGCCGAGGGCTTCGGCCTCTGCCTGCGCTGGAACCGGCAGGACAGCGTGAGCAATTTCGTGCAGAGCATCATCGATCACTGCGGCGCGGTGCTGCAGCAAAGCCGCTTCGACGGCCTCTACCACCTCAAGCTGGTCCGCGGCGACTACACCGCCGCCGCGCTACCCCTGTTCGATGAGGATTCCGGCCTGCTCGGCATCGACGACGACGACAACGGCGCCGCCGCCGGCGCGACCAACGAGATCGTCATCAAGTGGCAGGACCCGATCACCAACGAGCCGCGCCAGGTGCGCGAGCGCAACCTCGCCGGCATCACCGCCGACCGGCAAGTGCTATCGCAGACCATCGACTACCCGGGCCTCCCCACCGCCGAGCTGGCCGGGCGGGTCGCGGTGCGCGAGCTGCGCACCCGCGCCGGGCACATCAAGCGCTTCAAGGTCCGGCTCGACCGCCGCGGTTACCAGATCCAGCCCGGCGACGTGTTCCGCATCCGCTCCACGCGGCGCGGGATCGACAACATGGTCGTGCGCGCCGGGCGCTGCGAAGACGGCACGCTCGACAATGCCGCGATCACCATCACCGCGGTGCAGGACATCTTCGGCCTGCCCGCGACCGCCATCGCCACCGCGCCCCCCTCGAGCTGGGTGCCGCCCAACCGCACCCCGGCCGCCGCCGCGCAGCGGCGCCTCTTCGAGCGCACGTGGCGCGACCTGGCGACGATCACCGACCCGGCCAACCAGGCGCTGATCGACCCCACCGCCTGCTACCTCGCCGCGGTGGCCGCCAAACCCACCGCGCTGTCGCAGGGCTTCGACCTCGAAACCCGCGTCGGAAGCGCTGCATGGGCCGCTCAGGACGACGGCGAATTCGCGCCCACGGGCCTGCTCGCTGCCGCCCTCGGTCCCACCACCACCGCGTTTGCGCTCACCGCTGGCACCGACCTCGAGCAGATCGCCGCCGGCACGGCTGCGCTGATCGATGACGAGATCGTGCGCATCGCCGCCTGGGACGTCACCACCCGCACCGGCACGCTCGGGCGCGGCTGCGTCGACACGGTGCCGGTCGCGCATGCCGCCGGCGCTCGCCTGTGGGTGGTCGACGACCCCGCCGCCGACCCGCTCGCCTACGCCCCAAGCACCACGGTGCAGGCCCGGCTCCTCACCAAGACCACCGCCGGCAGGCTTGATCCGGCGCTGGCCCCGTCCGACAGCCTCACCCTCGCCCAGCGCCAGGCGCGGCCGTACCCGCCCGGGCGCCTGCGCATCAACGGTGCCGCCTACCCGGCGAGCGTCACCGGCGAGGTCACCGTCTCCTGGGCGCACCGCGACCGCCTGCTGCAGGCCGACCAGCTCATCGATGCCGAGCAGGGCGACATCGGCCCCGAGCCCGGCGTGACCTACCGCCTGCGGATCTACAGCGGCGCCACCCTCAAGCGGACCTACAGCGGCATCACCGGCACCAGCCAGACCTACAGCACCGCCCACGAGGCCGCGGATGGCGGCCCCTTTAATCCGCTGCGCGTGGTCGTCGATGCAGTGCGCGACGGTCTCTATTCGCAGCAGGTGCACGACATCACTGTGGGGAGGAGCTGACGGCGAACCGCGCGTGTCGTAAGACGCAGAAGGCCCGGCGATTGCCGAGCCTTCTTTGCGCAATTCCTTTTCACTACATGCAAACCACGTGGCTGTAATTTATCGCGCGTCTGACGACGCTTTTATCGCGGCGCGCTTCAACTTTGCGCGCCGGCTACCGGCTGGTGCTGCACGGCCTGTCGTCGGAGATGCTGCACGCGCTGCTGACGCGGATGAAGGCGGCGCAACAGACTGCCCGCGAGGCCTGCATTGAGACAGATGAGGGCCGCGCCGCAATCGACCAGGAGTTGGCTCGGACGGCGGTCTGAGCCCCGCCGCGGTCTCTTCTCGGGCGTTCGGCGCGGGGCTTTGCGCCGGGGCGCGAGATTATTTTACAATGAGAACAATTACTATTTTCATCCGTTCAAGCGGGCTTGCCGAGCGTCGCGCTCCTGGGGGGGGGCGAACAGACGCTGAGTCTGCGCTCGCGTTGCCTGGCCCACCCTGCCCGAGCCGTCTTGCTGACCCGCTACTACCGCGACCTCCTGAGCTTCTGTCTGCGCAAGACCCGGGATCGGGACGCCGCCGCCGATCTGGCGCAGGAGAGCGTCACCCGCGTGCTGGCCATGCAGCGCGCCGGGCAGGCCATTCTTGAGCCCGGCGCGCTGCTGCGCCAGGTTGCGCTGCGCGCCAAGATCGACCTCGACCGGCGGGCGCAGGTGCGTCAGCACGACGCGCTCGAGGAACTCGACGAGTTCAGCCAGCCGAGCAGCGCGCCGCATCTGCAGCCGGAACAGGTCTATGCTTCGTCCCGCGCCGTCGCGGCCTATCTCGAGACGATCGAGCAATTGCCGCCGCGCTGCCGCGAGGCTTTCAGCCTGTACGTGTTCGACGATCTGTCCAACAGGGAGATCGCCGAGCGCATGGGGGTCTCGCTGAGCATGGTCAACCAGTACATCAGCCGTGGCAAGCTCGCCTGCGCCGCTTGCAGGGAAGCCCTTGAGCGCGATGCTTGAGTCACGATGTCCGCGTCTTTTTTCCGGAATGGTCCGGTGTCGATGACCGCGCAGGGTGCATCTTTCGGCGGGTTCATGCGTCTTGATGAATGAGATGAGCCCATTGCCCCCGCCTCGCCCTGCCTGCAATCCTCTACCCGACGAGGCCGAGGACGCCCGCGAGCTCGAAGCCTATTTCCGACAACAGGACCCCGTCGCCGTCGCCGCTGCGGACTGGCATACCCGCTGGGAACACGGGCTGGATGCGGACGAAATGTGCCAGTTCCAGCAGTGGCTCGCGGCGCAGCCCGCGCATGCCGCAGCGTTCACACGACTGCACCGGGGCTCCGTCGATGTACGCCGCATTGGGCCAGCGCAGCGCCGGCGGCACGCGGCCGGTCTGGCCCGCGCGCGCCGCGCGGCCGCGTCGTCATGGTGGCGGGCAGGGGGGCTGTGGCCGGCGCTGGTGGTGTTGTGCTGCGTCGTGCTGGTGACGGTCCGCTATGCATGGCTTCAACGGCCCGCCTTCGACCGGACCTACGCGGTCGCTCGCGGCGACATGTTGAGCGTGGCCCTGCCTGACGGCAGCACCTTGAGCCTGGATGCCCAGACCCAGACCCGGGTGAGCCTGTACGGCGATCGGCGCGAGGTGCATCTGGTCGAGGGCCAGGCGATGTTCAGCGTGGCGTCGGACCCGTCGCGTCCCTTCCAGGTGGTCGCCGGTCCGGCGCGGATCACGGTACTGGGCACCCGCTTCGCGGTGCGCTATCAGCGCGCCGGGCGCGATGCCGGGGCCGTGACCGTGGCGGTGGAGGAGGGGCGGGTGCAGGTCGACGGCGCGCCCGAAACGGTTCGCGCGGAGCGGCGCGTGTCCGCCGAACTGCTCGCCGGGCAGGTCGTCGCGGTGGCGGCGGATGGGGCGCTGGGGCCGGTGGTCGCGGCGTCTCCGGCGAGCATCGCACCGTGGCGTCAGGGCATGCTGCGCTTTGAGAACACACCGCTGGCCGAAGTGCTGCGCGAGATGGAGCGCTACGGCCCGACCGGACTCGTGCTGCGGGATCCCGCCGTGGGCGCACTGCCGGTCGGTGGCAGCTACCGAATCGGCCGTGCCGACGAGTTCGCCCGTGTGCTGCCGAGGATCTTGCCGGTGCAGGTGGTGGCCGGCGCCGATGGCAGCTTGGAGGTCGTCCGCGCGCCTGGGCGCTGAATCTGGCGGCGAGCAAAAAAGTCTAGGGG
>JAEWVQ010000102.1 GCA_023459095.1 Pseudomonadota bacterium
GGTCCGCCTCCCGCAGGATCTTGACCATCTGTTCTTCGGTAAAACGACTCTTGCGCATGACTTCCTCATCTTCGTGGAAGCCATCCTCTCAAGTTTCAGATGGACCGAAAAGTCGGGAGCAGGTCACAAGCTGCTGACCACGCTTAACGCCATGGTTCGAACAGGAAAACCTTGGAACAAATCGCTTCACAGCGCTTGACTTCGAAGACGGTTGCTCAGAGTAGAATTTTCTCGGATCGAGGGAGTTCTACAAGATGAAGACATCGAGATTTTCAGACAGCCAGATCATCGCAGTACTCAAGCAGGCGGAGGCGGGTAAGCCGGTTCCGGAGCCAGGGACAAAT
This sequence comes from Pseudomonadota bacterium, assembly GCA_023459095.1. Taxonomy (GTDB): domain Bacteria; phylum Pseudomonadota; class Gammaproteobacteria; order Burkholderiales; family Rhodocyclaceae; genus JAEWVQ01. The sequence continues at coordinate 345 of JAEWVQ010000102.1, forward strand.
GGGTGTGCCAGGCGCCTACCAAGCAAATGCCCCGTCTTGCGGGGCATTTGCTTGTCCGCGGCCCCGCTTTTGGGGGCGCGGTGGTTGAGTCGAGAAAGGCTCAGTTGGCGCTGTACTTCTTCACCAGCGCGACGGCGTCGTCGTACAGCTTCTGGCCGTTGGCGCCGCGGGCGGTGGTCTCCTTGATCCACTCTTCGGTCACGGGCTTGGCGGCGGCTTCCCAGCGCTCCATTTCCTTGGCGTCGATCGAGTAGATCGTGTTGCCGTTTTTGGTCGCCAGATCGCGTCCGACCTTGTCGGCGGCGACGTGTTCGCCGGCGACCCAGGCCGAGAATTCGCGACCGCTGTTGTTGTCGATGACCTTCTTCAGCTCCGGCGGCAGGCTGTCATACTTCTTCTGGTTCATCACGTAGATCATGGTCGCGGTGGTCATCGCGCGCGCGCTGCCCGATTCGGCGTGGAACTTGGTCAGTTCGTGGGTCTTGGTGGCGGGCACCACTTCCCACGGCACCAACGCGCCCTCGATCACCCCCTTAGACAGGCTTTCGGCCATCTGCGGCACCGGCATGCCGACCGCGGTGGCGCCGAGCGAGGTCAGCAGCTTGTTGCCCAGACGCGAGGGGGCGCGCACCTTCATGTTCTTCAGGTCTTCCATGGTCTTGACCTGCTTGTCACGGAAGTGGAGGACGTTGGGGCCGTTCACCCACAGGGCCAGCGGCTTGATGCCGGCGAACTCGTTCATCGCGTTGGCCTGGACGAAGTCCCACATCGCGCGCGCCGAGGCTTCGTGCGTGGTGGTGATGAAGGGCAGCTCGAACACTTCGGAGACCGGGAAGCGGCCCGGGGTGTAGCCCGGGAGCGTCCACACGACGTCGGCGACGCCGTCGCGCACCTGGTTGAGCAGCTGCGGCGGCGTGCCACCGAGCTGCATCGCCGGGTAGAGCTGGCACTTCATCTTGCCCTGCGACTCGGCGGCGATCTTGTCGCACCACGGCACGATGACCTTGGCGTGCATCGGCGCGAGCGCGGGCAGGAAGTGGGCAACCTTGAGCACGACCTCCTGGGCGGAGGCGGTGGCCGGCACGAGAGCGGCGGCGATCAGGGACAGGGCGATTTTCGTGGCGTTCATTGGGAGTGTCTCCTCGGGGTTATGGGTTCTTGATGGGGTCAGCGAGCCGCGGCCGGGGCGTCCGGCTGCTGGCCGGGGGCTGCACGGCGGAAGGCTTCGAGTTCGGCGCAGGCGGCATCGACCGCGACGATGTTCGGGTAAGGGCCGAGGTCGACGTTGAAGCGCCGGGCGCTCTCGACCTGGGGTACCAGATAGACCTCGACGAGGCCCGGCGCATTGCCGAAGCAGAACCTGCCCCGGGCGGGATCGGCGGCGAGCATCGCTTCGAGCGCCTCGAAACCGGCACTGATCCAGGTGGCACACCAGGCCAGCACCGCGTCCTCGTCGTGGCCGAGTTGCTTGCGCAGGTATTCGAGGATACGGCGGTTGTTGATCGGGTGGATGTCGCAGCCGATGATCGCCGCCATCGCACGCACGCGGGCGCGGTCGGTGAGGTCGGCGGGCAGCAGCGCGGGGGTGGGGTGGCGCTCCTCGAGCCATTCGATGATGGCGGGCGACTGGATCAGGGTGAGGTCGCCATCGACCAGCGCCGGCACCAGTTGCTGCGGGTTGATCGCCTTGAAGGCGGCGCCAAGGTGCTCTTCGGTACGCAGATCGACCGGCACGTACTCGTACTCGATGCCCTTCAGGTTGAGGGCGATGCGCAGGCGGTGCGAGGTGCCGCTGCGGAAGAAGTTGTAGAGCTTCATCGTCGAAACCGACTCCGTAAAGTGTTCCGGCCGCAAAGGCCGAGATGCCGACGCGCCGATGCCCCGGCGGGGGAGCCGGGGCGTTGGCGGGCAGGCGAACGGGCAGGGGGACTGCCGGACGATCAGTCCTTGGCCAGGCAGTTGGTCACGTTCCAGCCGTACAGCCATTCCATGGCGTCGTAGAAGCGTTCCGGCGAACGGCCCTTCCACAGATCGTTGCGGACCAGGCGTTCGACGCCCTTGGCATGATAGATCCGCCCCATCTCGCGCGAGGAGAGCACGATACGCGCAGTTCGTGCGATGCGCGAGCGCTGGTACAGGTCGAAGGCCTTGACGAAGTCGTTGTCATGAACACGCAGCGCCTCGCCCAGGGTTACCGCGTCTTCGAGCGCCATGCACGCGCCTTGCGCCATGTACTGGGTGGTGGGGTGGGCGGCGTCGCCGAGCAGGGTGGCGCGGCCGAAGGTCCATTGGCCGATCGGCTCGCGGTCGGCGGTCGCCCAGCGCTTCCAGCTCTTGGGCAGATCGATCAACTGGCGGGCCTTCGGGCAGATGCCCTGGAAGTAGCTCTGCACCTCCTCCGGGCTGCCTTCGGTGACGCCCCATTCCTCCTTCTCGCGGGAATGGAAGGTGACCACGACGTTGTACTGCTCGCCGCCGCGCAGCGGGTAGTGCACCAGATGGCAGTTGGGGCCGACCCAGATGCTGGCCGCGTTCCACTGCAGGTTCTCGGGGAAATCCTTCTTGTCGATCACGGCGCGATACACCACGTGGCCGGTGACGCGCGGGGGATCGTTCACATACTGGGCGCGCACCACCGAGCGCACGCCGTCGGCGCCGATCACCGCGATGCCGCGGTGGGCGTTGCCGTGCTGGTCGTAGACGGTGACGCTGCCGTCATCCTGTTCGATGCGCTCGGCGTGGGTCGAGGTGAGGAACTCGACCTTGCCGGTTTCCTGCGCGCCCTCGAGCAGCGACAGGTGGACATCGACGCGGTGGATCACCGCATACGGATTGCCGAAGCGCTGGCGGAAGGCCTCGCCGGTCGGGATCTTGCCGACCTGGTACTCGTCGATTGCGTCGTGCATCACCATGTAGTCGGTGTATACCGCGCGGCCGCGCGCCTTCTCGCCGACGCCGAGGGCGTCGAAGGCATGGAAGGCGTTGGGGCCGAGCTGGATGCCGGCGCCGATCTCGCCGATCTCCGCGGCCTGCTCCAGCACCTTGACCGAAAAGCCCTGGCGGACCAGGGCGAGCGCGGCGGCGAGGCCGCCGATGCCACCGCCGACGACGATCACGGGAAGTTGTTGCGTCATGTCTGTCTCCTCAGCTTCCGAGGTATGTTGTGCGCCGCGCGGGCGCAGGTGTTCCCCACGCCGGGCCGTGCCACGGCGTGGATGCGTTGCATGAACCGCTTGCCGCTCGCGCGGCGGAGGCTTATTCGGCGGGACCGATGTTCAGGGCGATGTCGCCGACCTGATCGATGTGGCCGGTGATGCGGTCGCCGCTCTTCACCGCTCCGACGCCTTCGGGGGTGCCGGTGTAGATCAGGTCGCCGGGTTCGAGGTGATAGAACTTCGACAGGTCGGCGATGATCTCGCGGATGTTCCAGATCAGCATCGACAGGTCGGAACTCTGCTTGGCCTCGCCATTGACCTGCAGGTTGATCGCACCCTTTTCGAGAACGCCGAGACCGGCGGCGGGCACGACCTCGGTGCACACTGCGGACTGCTCGAAGTTCTTGCCCAGATCCCACGGGCGGCCCTGTTCGCGGGCCACCAGCTGGAGGTCGCGGCGGGTCATGTCGAGACCGGCGGCGTAGCCGTAGATCAGCGCGTCGGCGTCGGCTTCGGCGACGCGAAAGCCGCTCTTGCCGATCACCACCACCAGCTCCATCTCGAAGTGGTAGTTCGAGGTGCCGGTGGGGTAGGGCACGGTGGCGCCGGATTCGACCAGGGTGGAGGCGTCCTTCAGGAAGTAGAAGGGGCTCATCGTCGCCTTGTCGACCGGGCGGCCCATTTCGACCGCGTGGGCGTGGTAGTTGCGGCCGACGCAGAAGATGCGCTTGACCGGCACGCGGGCGTCACTGCCGCGCACGGGCAGGGAATAGACCGGGGAGGGGTTCCAGAGGTATTGGGCTTGCGACATCGATGTCTCCGTGAAAGGGGCTCAGGCGCGGACTTCGTAGAGTCCGAGCTTCTTGTGCAGCGGCGATTCGTCGGCGATGAAGACGAAGGCGGGCTTGTCCGCCGCGCGGTTCTTCAGGGTCACGCGGGTGAAGCCGGGGGCGCAGCAGGTGTCGGCTTCGGCGAGGGTGAAGGCCTGGTCGGCGATCGACACCTCGACGCCGCCTTCGATGAGGTGGAACACCATCGCCGGCGAGCGCTCCGGCAGGTTCAGGGTTTCGCCCGGGCGCAGCATCAGCGCCGAGTAGCCGAGGATGTTCTGACAGTCGCCGCCGGTCTCCGGATTGACGTAGGCGACCTGTACGGCGTCGATGCCGGGCTGGCTGGCGGCGAGTGCGAGCAGCGCGGCGCGCGCTTCGGCCCACGGGTAGCGCAGCATCGGGTAGCGCTTGTCGGCGCGCTGGAACACCGGCGTCGGCACCAGGCCGCCGCGCTGGTAGGCGCGCTCGGTGGCCTCGGCGGTCACCGTCTGCGCCTTGCCCTCGGTGACGTAGGACGCTTCCATGTAATAGACCAGCGGCAGATCGAGCACGTCGAGCCACACCACCGGCTCGGTGCCGTCGTGGCCGTGCTCGTGCCACAGCCCGGTCGGGGTCAGGATCAGGTCGCCGCGGCTCATCGGACACTTTTCGCCATCCACCGTGGTGTAGGCGCCTGTGCCTTCGACGATCATGCGCACCGCGTTGGGCGTGTGCTTGTGCGAGGGCGCCCATTCGCCCGGCAGCAGCAGCTGCATGCCGAGGTACATGCAGGAACTCGCCTGCATCTTCTCCAGGCCGTGGCCCGGGTTGGCGAGCACGAGCACGCGGCGCTCGGCCTTCTCGATCGGGGTCAGCTCGCCGGCCTGGATCAGCAGCGGGCGCAGCGCTTCATAAGACCAGTGGGTGGGGCGGGTGCGCAGCGCCGGCTTGCCCGGGGGCAGCACCGCACGCAGGCTGGGCCACAGCGGCACCAGGTTCTGCGCGGTGAGGGCGTTGCGGTATTCGATCGGCAGGTCTTCGAGGCGGCCGAGTTCTTGCATGTCGTGTCTCCGTGTTGCGCCTGCCGCTTCCGCCCGGAAGTAAAGTGCTTGATCCGGATCAGGGCGGGCAGGCGTCCGTTGTGATGGGTGAAATTTAGTGCGCGCTCGACATTCGGTCCATGCAATGCTATCAATCCAACGAATTCGAATTTCGAATAAAGGGTGGCGATGAACGGCCTGGACGTGCGCCTGCTGGCGGTGTTCGACGAGATCTACAAGACGCGCAGCGTCAGCCGCGCCGCCGAAGCGCTCGGCCTCGGCCAGCCCGCGGTGAGCATCGCGCTCGCCCGCCTGCGCCAGCATTTCGACGATCCGCTGTTCGTGCGCACCTCCACCGGCATGGAGCCGACCCTGCTCGGCGAGGAATTGCTGCGCCCGGTGCGCGACGCGCTCGATGCGCTCGAACGCGTCACCGGCCATCGCAACGAGTTCGACGCCGGGCGCTCGCAGCGCACCTTCCGGATCTGCATGACCGACATCAGCCAGCTCGTGCTGCTGCCCAAGCTGTGGGCGCATCTGCGCGCCACCGCGCCCGGCATCCGGATCGACATCGCGCCCCTTGCCGCCGACACCGGGCGCCTGCTCGAATCGGGCGAGGCCGATCTCGCCCTCGGCTTCGTCCCCCAGCTCGAAGCCGGCTTCTACCAGCAGGGACTGTTCCGCCAGAGCTATGTGTGCATGGTGAGCGCCGATCACCCGCGCATCGCCGAGACGCTGACGCTTGCCCAGTTCGAAGCCGAGGAGCACGCCGTGGTGACCTCGTCGGGCACCGGCCACCTCATCGTGGATCGCGAGATCGAGCGCCAGAACATCCGCCGCCGGGTGGCGCTGCGCATTCCCAACTTTCTCGGCGCGGCCTTCGTCGTCGAGCATACCGAGCTGCTGCTGACCATTCCGCGCCGCCTCGGCGAAGTGCTCGAAGGCCGGGGCGATTTCCGTGTGCTGCCCGTGCCGTTCGAGCTGCCGGCCTACGGCGTCAAGCAGCACTGGCATGAGCGCTTTCACCACGACGCCGGCAACCGCTGGCTGCGTGGGGTGATCTCCGACCTGCTCTCGGAGAGCGGCTCCGCTTGAGGGTGCCGCGGTAGTGCGCCGATGCCACCCCGGCGTGCCGGGTGGCGTACGGGCTGATGGGGGCGGGCGGCGGCGCCGTGCCGATCCCGCGTTCTTGTTCTGGGTCAAGGATGAAGGAGTGGGCTCCCCACTAGAGTGGCCGTGCCGAGCGATCAAAGTGTCATCGCTGAGGCCGTCGTTGCCACGCATTGCCGGTGCCGCATGCGGCAGAACACCGATCACCAGTGCCAGAACGGAGCCACCAAAATCATGAGCCATCAGAACGAAAACTCACTGGAACTGCAGCCGGACCCGAGCCGCCGCAGATTCCTCAATACCGCTGCGCTGGCCGGTCTGGCCGGGGCCGGGCTGTCGGTCGGGCTGTCGGCCTGCAACAAGGAGCAGGCCGCGGCGCCGGCTACCGGCGGTGCCGCACCGGCTGCGCCGGCGCCGGCAGCCCATGCGGGCGATGCCGTGCATCTGAAGCCGGGCGAGCTCGACACCTATTACGGTTTCTGGAGCGGCGGCCATACCGGCGACTTCCGCGTCCTCGGCCTGCCCTCGGGGCGCGAGTTGCTGCGTGTGCCGTGCTTCACCCCCGACGCGCTGGTCGGCTGGGGCATCACCAACGAGTCGAAGGCGGTGATGGGCACCAAGGCCGACGGCAGCCTCGAATACACCGTGGGCGACACCCACCACACCCACGCCTCGTACAAGGACGGCAACTACGACGGCCGCTACGCCTGGATCAACGACAAGATCAACAGCCGCCTCGCCCGCATCCGGCTGGACTACATGATCTGCGACAAGATCACCAAGCTGCCCAACGTGCAGGGCTTCCACGGCATCTTTCCGGACAAGCGCGATCCGGTCGATCCGGCGATCAACTACACCACCCGCGTGTTCTGCGGCGCCGAGTTCCACATTCCGCTGCCCAACGACGGCCGCGACCTGGAGTCGCCCGACAAGTACCGCACGCTGTTTACCTGCGTCGATGCGGAAACCATGGAGGTGCGCTGGCAGGTGCTGATCGACGGCAACTGCGACCTTACCGCGACCTCGTTCGACGGCAAGCTCGCCGCCACCAACCAGTACAACACCGAAAACGGCATCCATTACGAAGGCATGATGTCGGCCGAGCGCGACGCCTGCCTGTTCTTCAACGTCGCGCGTATCGAAGAGGCGGTGAAGGCCGGCAAATTCACCACCATCGGCAGCTCCAAGGTGCCGGTGGTCGATGGCACGCGTGCCGCCAACGCCGACCCGAAGACCGCGCTCACCGCCTATGTGTCGGTGCCGAAGAACCCGCACGGGGTCAATGCCAGCCCGGACGGCAAGTACTTCATCTGCGCCGGCAAGCTGTCGCCCACCGCCACCGTGATCGAACTCGCCAAGGT
>JAEWVQ010000103.1 GCA_023459095.1 Pseudomonadota bacterium
CGCTCGGTCTGGGTGCGGTCGATCCCTATGCCTGGGGCTACGGCGGCGCGGCGCTGGCCCTTGCCGCCGGCGCGCTCGCCGTGGCGGCCGCGCTCGGCGGACGCTGGGTGATCGCCGCGGCGCCGGCGCTCGCGCTCGTCGCCTGGCGCCTGGAAGTGCTCGCCTCGCCCAATCTGTGGGACTACCTGCTCGACCCCCTGCTCGCCGTCGCCGGCCTGGTCGCGCTGCCGCTGCTCGCGCTGTCGAAGGCGCGCGGGTCGGCGAAGAGGTCGGCGAACAGGGCCGGACGCACCCCGGCGGCAGCGAGATCGGCGGCGAACTCCGCACCGCCGAGGTAAGCGAGTTCGGCCTCGCGCGGCGCGGTCAGCGGATCGCAGGCGCGCAGTGCGGCATCGACGCGGCCGGGGTGCACATGGACCAGCGGCCGCGGCCCCAGCTCGCGCAGGAAGCGGCGCATGCGCGCGCCGAACGGGGTCGCCGTGGAGAAGTCGTGCAGCCCCGAAAAGCCGTCGTTGGCGGGGAGCCCCGCGGCGCGCAGCCGGGCGCGCAGACCGCGGCCAAGCGCGCTGATGAAGAGCGCCTTGGGCAGCGCGACGCGGCGCGCCACGCAGCGCGCCGGCGCCTCCACGCAATCGCGCACCCACACCCGGCCGCGCGGATAGCGGCGCAGCAATTCGTCGATCAGCGCCTCGCGCACCCCCGGCAGCAGATGCACGTGCTGATGCCCATCGACATAGGCGGGCGGCGCGCCCCAGGCGTCCTCGAAGGCGTCGAGCTGCGCGCGCTGCTCGTCGGCGAGCGCCGCCAGCGGCAGCGCGCGGCGCAACGCGCGCGGCAGCAGCCGCGACAGCGCCGGCAGGCGGCCGTCCTCGGCCAGCCCCGCCGCCGGGGTGAGCGCAGGTAGGGCGGTGAGGGTCAGGTGCAGGCCGACCTCGGCGGGCGCCTGGGCGACCACCGCACGCAGATCGGCGGCGGCGTGGCGCCAGTTCGGGCACAGGCTCATCGCGCTGGTGGCCGACAGGCGGCGGGCGGCGATCAGTTCGGCGATCGCGGTGCTGACCCCGGGGGCGAGGCCGAAATCGTCGGCGCACAGCACGACGGGGCGGAGAGCGGGGACTTCGGGAATTTCCGGCATGGTGGCGAAGGGTGACAGGTCGGCAGTCAACGCACCAGCAGGGTGCGCCGTTTACCGGACATTCCTCCGCCGCGGAGGTTTCCCGCATGAGGGCCATCGCCGTGTCCGCTCCCGATCTCCAGCAACTGCTCGTCCCGACCGCCACCGCAGGCCTGCCCGTGGTTTCCGTGGTGGTGCCGCTGTACAACGAGAGCGGCTCGCTGAGCGAACTGCACCGCCGCCTGCGCGCAACGCTCAAGGCTTTGCCGCTCGGCGGCCACGAGATCGTGTTCGTCGACGACGGCAGCCGCGACGCGACCTTCGCCGAGGTCGCCGCGCTCGGCAAGGACGACCGCCACGTGCGCGCGTTGCGTTTCGCGCGCAATTTCGGCAAGGAGGCGGCAATGGCCGCCGGTCTGCGCGCGGCGCGCGGCGACGTCGTGGTGCTGATGGACGGCGACCTGCAGCATCCGCCCGAGCTGATCGGCGACATGCTGGCGCGCTGGCGCGCGGGGGCAAAGATGGTGACTGCGGTGCGACGCTCGCGCACCACCGACCCATGGCTGCGGCGCCAGCTGTCGCGCGCGTTCTACGGTCTGTTCCGGCGCGTTTCGGAAGTCGCGCTCGCCGAGGGCGGCGGCGATTTCCGCCTGTTCGACCGCGCCGTGGTCGAGGCGATCAACAGCCTGCCCGAGCGCACGCGCTTCATGAAGGGCATCACCAGCTGGGTCGGCTTCCGTCAGGAAGAGATCGAGTTCGAGCCCGACGCGCGCTTCGCCGGCACGTCGGCCTGGTCGCTGTGGCGCCTGCTGCGCTACGCGCTCGACGGCCTGTCGGCGTTCAGCACGCTGCCGCTGCGGGTGTGGTCGCTGATCGGCCTGGGCATGGCCGGGCTCGCCGGGCTGTACGGCGGCTGGCTGGTGGTGAAGACCGCGATCTGGGGCATCGACGTCCCCGGCTACGCCTCGATCATGGTCGCGGTGCTGTTCCTCGCCGGCGTCCAACTCATCGGCCTGGGCGTGCTCGGCGAGTACATCGGGCGCATCTTCACCGAGGTCAAGGGGCGGCCGTTGTACCTGATCGCCGAGCGCGTCGGCTTCGAGGAACCGGCCCCGTGAGCGCTGCAGGCGAAGGCGTGCAGGCGCGCGCCGACGCGCCGCGGCGGCCGGCCGCGCGCGGCCTGGCGCTGGCGCCGGCTTGGGCCGACCGCCTCGCGCTCGGCCTGTTCGTCGCCCTTGGCCTGTTCGTCGCGCTCAGCTTCCGCGACTACGGGATCAGCAACGACGAGGAGGTGCAGCACATCTATGGCCGCCTGCTGGTGGATTACTACGCCTCCGGACTGAGCGACCTGCGCGCCTTCGCCTACAAGAACCTGTATCTGTACGGCGGCCTGTTCGACCTCGTCGCCGCCGCGCTCGAGCGGCGGGTAGCGCTCGAGGTGTGGGACCTGCGCCATCTGCTGTCGGCCATATTCGGCCTCGGCGGCCTCGCCGGCACCTGGCTGCTCGCGCGCCGCCTCGCCGGCGCCTGGGCGGGGCTCGTCGCACTCGCCTTGCTGGCGCTCACCGGCGCGTGGTCGGGGGCGATGTTCACCCACACCAAGGACATCCCCTTCGCCACCGCAATGGTCTGGGCGCTGTACTGGACGGTGCGCGTGCTGCCGGCGCTGCCGCAGCCCTCGACGGGCGACGTGCTCGGCCTCGGCGTGGCGCTGGGCTGCGCCTTCGGCCTGCGCGTGGGCGCGGTGTTCGCGGTGTTCTACCTCGGCGTCGGCGTGCTCGCCGCGGCCGGGTGCAGCGGCACCGGCCTGCGCACGCGCGCCGTCTTTGTCGGTCGCGCGGTGCGCGCGCTGCTGCCCGCGGCCGCGGTCGCGTTCGCCCTCATGGCGGTGTTCTGGCCGTGGTCGGTGATGTCGCCGGGCAATCTGTACGCGGCGATGACGACCTTCTCGCACTTCGCTTTCGAGCTCGACACCGTGCTGGCCGGCAGCGTGATGAAGAACGGCGACGCGCCCGCGCACTACCTCGCCACCAACCTGCTGGTGCGCCTGCCGGAGTTGTTCCTGCTCGCCCTCGCCCT
>JAEWVQ010000104.1 GCA_023459095.1 Pseudomonadota bacterium
TGGTGGGCTCGCCGGGCGGCAGCGCGATCATCAATTACATCGCCAAGACCGTGGTCGGCGTGCTCGACTGGAACCTGGACGTGCAGCAGGCGATCGCGTTGCCCAACTTCGGCAGCCGCAATCAGGCCACCGAGCTCGAGCGCGACGCCGGCCTCGATCATCTCGCCGAGCCGCTGCGTGCGATGGGGCATGTCGTGCGTCTGCTCGACTTTCCCAGCGGCGTGCATGCGATCGTGCTCGACGCCGGCCGCATCTACGGCGGCGCGGACCCCCGGCGCGAGGGGCGGGTGGCCGGTGAGTGAGCCGGCGCCGGGGTGACGGCAGCGCGCCGGCATTCATGCACGGAAATGCTGCGCTGAATTGATCCGGGTATTTGAAACCGGTCTCATCCATTCAATTGGATTTGTAAAAAACTGTAGATCACGAATTCATGCGCCTTTACGGGATTCAGTCGTTCGTTTGAATTGATGTCGAATGAATCATTTTGGTTTGTGCTATGGGCGTTTTTCATAAGCGCATGAAATTATTCATATTTTTAAAGGAATTGCACTAAATTTTTGCGGCGGCGTGCCGTATACTTCACGCAATGCCCGGCAATTCATCGCCGGTCAGTCTGAAAAAAAGGCAAAACCACCGAAAGGTGGCGACGCAAAGTCTCCGGTCTAAAGGGCGCTAGCTCAACGATAGCGGGATTGCCAGACGATGAACGCGGCTGTCCGCTGCATAAGCGGCGAGTTCGTCACGCGGGTGATTCCAGGGTCGTGCCCTCCGATCGGCAACGCAATCCCTGGAGTCGCAGATGCATACCTCGTCCCGCAACCCGTCCCGCCGCCCGCTTCCGCGCCGTTCGGCGCTCTCCGCCCTGCTCGTGGTGGCCTTGGGTCTGATGTCCCCCGCCGTTCAGGCGCAGAGTGCGAACGCCAACCCGAAGGCGCAGGCCGCCGCCGCGGAAACCGAGCGCTGGGCGCCGGGCCGCCTGCTGGTGCAGCCGCGCCCCGGTCTTTCCGACAGCGAACTCGACGGCGTCCTGAGACCGCATGGCGGTCGCGCGGTGGGCAAGATCGACGGGATCGGTGTGCACATCGTCGAGTTGCCGCCGCAGGCTTCGGAAAAGGCGGTCGAAGCCCTGCTCAAGCACAACAAGCACCTGAAGTTCGTCGAGCGTGATCGCCTGGTCGAAGCCGCCGGTTTCGCCAACGACACCTATTACGCCAATGCCTGGCACCTGCCGAAGGTGCAGGCCGATGCGGCGTGGGATCTTTCCACCGGTGCCGGCGTGGTGATCGCGGTGCTCGATTCCGGGGTGGACGGGGCGCATCCCGACCTTGCCGGCAAGCTCGTGCCGGGCTGGAACCTCCTCGACAACAACGCCAACACCGCTGACGTCAATGGCCACGGCACCGCGGTCGCCGGTGCGGCGGCGGCGGCGACCAACAACGGCGCAGGCGTGGCGGCGATCGCCGGTGACGCGATGATCATGCCGGTGCGCATCGCCGACGCCAACGCCTACGCCTACTGGAGCACGGTGGCGAAGGGTCTGACCTGGGCCGCCGATAACGGCGCCGACGTCGTCAACATCAGCTACAACGGCGTCTCGGGCAGCTCGACGGTGCAGAGCGCGGCGCGTTACCTGCAGGGCAAGGGCGGGGTGACCGTGGTCGCCGCCGGCAACAGCGGCGGCGAGGAGGCGATCGCGCCCAGCGACGCGCTGATCAGCGTGTCGGCGACCGGCTCCACCGATGCCCGTGCCAGCTTCTCGAGCTACGGCCAGTACGTCGATATCGCCGCCCCCGGAGTGTCGATCTGGACCACGGTGCGCGGTGGCAGCTATCAGAAATGGAACGGCACCTCGCTCGCCAGTCCGGTCGTCGCCGGCGTGCTTGGCCTGATGAAGTCGGCGAACCCCGCGCTCGGCGCCACCGAGCTGGAAGCCTTGCTGCTGGCGAGCACCGACGATCTGGGCGCGCTTGGCTGGGATCCGTACTACGGCGAGGGCCGGGTCAACGCCCTCGCCGCGGTGCAGGCCGCGCAGGCCGTGGTGCCGGCCGACACCGTTGCGCCGGTGGTGGGCATCGTCAGCCCGCGCGGCGGCGAGACGGTGCAGGGGGTGGCAGCGATCGATGTTAGCGCCACCGACAACATCGACGTCAGCCGCGTCGAACTGCTGGTCAATGGCCAGGCGGTGGCGAGCGACACCACGCAGCCCTTCGGCTTCAGCTGGGACAGCACCCAGGTTGCCGACGGCAGCGCAACGCTGACCGCGCGCGCCTTCGACGCCGCGGGCAACCAGGCGAGCAGCGCGGTGACGGTGAAGGTGGCCAATGCCGAGGCGGTCGCGCCGACCCAGGACGTGCAGGCACCGGTGGCGTCGATTTCCAGCCCCCCGGCAGACCGCAAGGTGAGCGGCACGGTCACCGTTCAGGCCAGTGCCACCGACAACGTCGGTGTCACCCGGGTGCGCCTGCGCATCGATGGTGCGCTGGTCGCCAGCGTCAGCGGCGCCAAGCTGTCCTATCGGTGGAATACGAAGAAGGTCGCGACCGGTAGCCATGTGATCCTGGTCGAAGCCGACGATGCCGCTGGCAACACCGGCATCCACAGCATCCAGGTCACGCGCTGACGCGCCACCGGCCCAGGTCCGGCTCCGGCCGGGAATGAAAAAGAAGCCCCGGCCGCGTTCGCGGTGCGGGGCTTTGCCGCCTCTGTGGGGAGAGGGTGAATCAGGCGCGCTGCGCCCGCGCGCGCATGCGGGCGCCGAGGCTGGCGAGCGCGATGCCGATCAAGGCCAGGGTTCCGGGTTCGGGCACGCTGCCCCCACCCCCCCCGCCGCCGCCGTCACCGTCGAAAAGCGTGTAGTGGCTGAGGCGGCCGATGTTGCATGCATTCTGGTTGGCCGCGCCACAGTCCCCGCCGGTCAGGAAATTGACCTGGGTGTTGGACCACACCAGCTTGGTGAGGTCGGCAAGGTTCTCGAAGAAGTAGGTGTCTTCATCCACGCCGGTTCCGCCCGTGCCAAACTTCAGCAGAAAGAAGCCCGGTGTCTTTGGCGCCACATCGATGTACCACTCCCCTGCGGGGCCATTCGCGAGCGCCACCAACTCGGGGGTGAGAGGGTCTTCAATGTCGAGTTTGAAATTGAACGTGGCATCGACATCACCGAAACCTGCAGCAATGCCGTCCGCGCTGTCGAGCCAGGCGTTCAGCGCGGCGGTCTCGGTGGCCTCCCCCGAGTTGCCCAGGTTCGCGGCGAAGAGGAAGTTGTCCAGCGTGTACGCCGCGGACGCCGATCCTGCCGCGGCGACCAACAGGCCAGCCGCCAGCAGCTTGCTGAGTTTATTCAGTTTCATGATGCCCTCCATAGTGGCGGCTGTCGCCAAGGTGATTCGCCGCCTCGCGAAGCACAAAGCATTTTTGGTGCCAATATCGCAATAGTTTGATTTTTAATTAATTTTTGTTAATTTCCGGGCGGCGGGCCGCGCGAGTGTAAAAAAAGCGGATCGCCGGCATGGCTGGCGCGCAGGGCGCGCCCCTGCAAGAATCGGCGATCAGGACGATCAACGCCCTTTTGCTCAGGCTCCCTTCTCATGACTCTTGAATCGCGGTGTTTTCGCGACACGCTGGGCACGCTTCATCCGCGTTTTTCTGGCGAGCCGCGCATCGTCTCCCTGGTCCCGTCGCTGACCGAACTGGTGTGCGAGCTGGGCCTGAGCGCGCAGCTGGTCGGGCGCACCGGCTTCTGCATCCATCCGCGCGCAGTGCTACGTCCGATCCCCAAGGTCGGCGGCACCAAGGACGTCAAGGTGGAGGCGGTGCGGGCGCTGGCGCCGACCCATCTGATCGTCAATATCGACGAGAACCGGCGCGAAACGGTGGAGGAGCTGGCGGCCTTCGTGCCCCATGTGATCGTCACCCATCCGTGCGTGCCGGAAGACAACTTCGCGCTCTACCGCCTGTTCGGCGGCGTGTTCGGCAAGGACACCGAGGCCCGGGCGCTCGCCGCGCAACTGCAGGCGGCGCTCGACGAGACCGCCGCGGTGCGTGCCGCGCTGCCGCTGGAGCGCGTGCTGTACCTGATCTGGCGTGAGCCGTGGATGACGGTGTCGCGGGCGACCTACATCGCCGCGATGCTCGCCGCGGTGGGCTGGGAGAGCCCGGCCGCGGCCGACGGGCCGCGCTACCCGGAAGTCGATTGGGCGACGGTGCGCCATGCGGCGGAGGACACCATGCCGCGCCGGGTGCTGCTGTCGTCCGAGCCGTACCGCTTCACCACGGCGCATGTGGCCGAAGTCGCTGCGCTGGCGGGGCTGCCGGCGATGCTGATCGACGGCGAGATGTGCTCGTGGTACGGCAGCCGGGCGGCGGCCGGTCTGCGTTACCTTGCCGGCTTGCGCCGCACGCTCGCTGCCGCCTGAGCGGCGTGGCGGCCCGCTCCGCTTTCAGCAGGCCGCGGGCAGGCGCTCGGCGACGAAGCGCTCCGGGGTCTGGATCAGGTAGCGGTCGCGAACGAGACGGTGGCGGGCGAGGCGCAGCAGCGCCTTGTCGCGCGTGAGCAGGTGGCTGGCGCCGGCGTCGCGGGCGATTTCGAGGAATTTCTGGTCGTCGCCGTCGCGGCATTGCGGCAGTGCCGCGCCGGTGTGTTCGGCGCTGGCGACATCCGCGGGCGGCGCGAGGCGGCTGCGGTAGCCGGCGAGCAGTGCGGCCTGGATCGCGGCGGCAAGCCCGAACTGCGGGTAGGCGAGCACGCGGCGCAGTTCCTCGAGCGCGTCGTCGCGGCTGCACAGCACGATGCGGCCGGGGTCATCGAGCGCGCTGGCAAGGGCGGCCAACGCGGGGTCGCGGAAATGCCACAGCGCCATCACCGTATTGGTGTCGAGCACCAGGCGCAGGCTTGAAGTCATCGGGGCTCAGCAAAGAAAAAAGGGAAGGGTCGCCCCTTCCCCGTACTGGAGAACCCGGCCGGGCGGCCGGGTCCGGTCGGTGCGCTCAGGCCGCCTGGCGGGCGTCGAGACGGATCTTGACGAAGGAGCCGGGGGCGTCTTCGAGCGCCTTGAGCTTGCCTTTCGCCGGGTCGCGCGGGGCGACCTCTTCGGTGTCGTGGGCAACGACCCAGGCCTGCCAGTCGGTCCACCACGAGCCGGCCTGCTGCTGGGCGCCGGCAAACCATTCGTCGGCGGTGGCCGGCAGCTTGGCGGCCGGGTTCAGCCAGTAGCCGTACTTGTTGGCCGCGGGCGGATTGACGATGCCGGCGATGTGGCCCGAGCCGCCCAGCACGAAGCGCACCGGACCGCTGAAATTGCGCGCGCCCATGTAGGTGCTCTTCCACGGCGCGATATGGTCCTCGATCGCGGAGATGAAATAGCACGGCACCTTGATCTTGCCGAGGTCGATCGGCACGCCGTCGATCTCGACGCCGCCGGGCTCGACCAGGCGGTTCTCCATGTACATGCTGCGCAGGTAGAAGCTGTGCATCTTGGCGGGCATGCGGGTGGAGTCGGAGTTCCAGTACAGCAGGTCGAAGGGGAAGGGGTCCTTGCCCATCAGGTAGTTGTTCACCACGAACGACCAGATCAGGTCGTTGGCGCGCATCATGTTGAAGGTGCCGGCCATCTCGGAGCCTTCGAGGTAGCCGCGCTCGAACATCTTCTTCTCGAGGCTGGAGACCTGCTGCTCGTCGATGAACACGCCCAGCTCGCCCGGCTCGGAGAAGTCGGTCATGGTGGTGAAGAAGGTGGCGGCGGCGATGCGCTTTTCCTTCTTCGCGGCGAGGTAGGCGAGCGTGGTGGCGAGCAGGGTGCCGCCCAGGCAGTAGCCGACGGCATTGACTTCCTTCTCGCCGGTCTGCTTCTCGATCGCGTCGAGCGCCGCGAGCACGCCTTCCTGGACGTAGGACTCGAAGGTCTTCTCGGCCTGGCGCTCGTCGGGGTTCACCCACGAGATCACGAACACGGTGTGGCCCTGATCGACGCACCACTTGATGTAGGAGTTCTTCTCGCGCAGGTCGAGGATGTAGAACTTGTTGATCCAGGGCGGGATGATCAGCAGCGGGCGCTTGAGCACCTTGTCGGTGCTCGGCGTGTACTGGATGAGCTGCATCATGTCGGTCTGCAGCACGACCTTGCCCGGCGTGGTGGCGACGTTCTTGCCGAGCTCGAAGGCCGTGGTGTCGGTCATCTTCACGCGCAGCTGGCCGCCGCCGTCCTCGACGTCGCGCAGCAGGTTGTTCAGCCCCTTTAGCAGGTTCTGGCCGTGGCTGCGCACCGTTTCGCGGAACACCTCGGGGTTGGTCACCGCGAAGTTCGACGGGCTCAGCGCGTCGATGTACTGGCGGGTGTAGAAATTGACCTTCTTCTGGGTCTGCTCGTCGAGGCCGTCCACGCAGCACACGGTGTCGTGGATGTGGCGCGCGGTGATCAGGTAGGACTGCTTGATGAAGTCGAACAGGAAGTGCTGCTCCCACTCCTCGTCCTTGAAGCGCTTGTCCGACTTCTCGGGCATCGCCACCGGCGCCGCGCTCATGCCGGCGAAGCGCAGCATGGAGTGCTGCCACAGCGAGAAGTAGTCCCACACCAGGTTCATCTGCGCCTGGGCGAGCTTGTACGGATTGGCCAGCAGCTTGGCCATCATGTCCATGAAGGCCTGGGCGATGCCCAGTTCGTCGGCCGGGGCCGCGACGCCTTTCTTCAGCTGGCGCTGGACATGCTCGCTGATCAGGTGCGAGGCGCGCTTGGCGACCTCGGCGTAGGTCTTGGCGACTTCCTTCGGATCGGGCAGCTCGGGATGCGGGGTCTCGTGCGGTGCGGCCATTGTTGTTCGGCTCCAGGTGTCGAACGGTGCGGGACGGGACCGTTCAGCGGGTCGTGATGTATCGGATTGCGCCGTCGCCCTCTTCCATCCGGCGCAGCCTGCCTTGCTGTTCGAGGTGGTTCAGGTGGGCGATCGCCTCTCCCATGGCGAACATCACCTGATGGGTATCCAGCTCGCGCGGGAACAACGTGCTCAGCAACTCGGCTGCCGAACGGGGGCTGCCACAGGCGGCCACCAGTTCGTCGCAGCGGTCGCGGTGATGGGCGATGAGCTGATCGACGCGCGCATGAATACCCCGGAAGGGTCGGCCGTGGGATGGTAGCACGAGCGTATTGTCGGGCAAGTTACGCAGCGCCCGGAGTGAGTCGAGGAACCAGCCCAGCGGATCGCCGGTGGGCATCGCCGCGGGCAGGCTGATGTTGGTCGAGATGCGCGGCAGCAGCATGTCGCCGGAAACCAGCACACCCAGTGCCTCGCAATACAGGCTGGCATGCTCGGGCGAATGGCCGTAGCCCACGATCACGCGCCAGTCGTGTCCGCCGATGGCGATGCGGTCGCCGTCGAACAGGCGGTGGTAGCGGTCGGGCAGCTCGGGCGCGCCGCGGCGGTAGGTGTTGCCGCGTTCGTTGAATGCGGCGAGACGGCGGTCGTCGAGGCCGTGGGCGGCGAACTGGGCGACCATATCGGGGATCGCATAGCCCGGGGTCTGGCCCCAGATCGCATGGGCGCCGAAGTACTCGCCGAGCGTCATCAGCACCTGGCCGCGATCGCGCGCCGCGAGCCAGCTGGCGAGGCCGACGTGGTCGGGGTGACAGTGGGTGACAATGACGCGCGCCAGCGGGCGGCGCTCGGCGCTCAGCGCCTGGTCCCAGTGGGCGCGGATCTCCGCGGTATCGACGCCGCTGTCGATCGCGGCGAGGCGGTCGCCGTCGTCGAGCAGCCAGACGTTGATGTGGTCGAGCGCGAACGGCAGCGGCATGCGCACCCAGCCGATGCCGGGGGCGACCGGGAATACCGCACCGGCGGGCGGGGTGTCGTCGAAGGGGTAGTGGAGGGCGGAGGCTGCGTTCATGGAATCCTCGATGGGGTGGCGTCGGGGCCGGCATTGCCGAAACCCCCGAAATCTGCTTAACTTTTCCGCGTTGCAGATTTATTTATCAAAATAAAACAATGTCTTGCCGGAAGCCTTCGGGCGGTCGGCGACGGCATCGGATCATGGCCAGCGAACAAACCTACACCATCACCGAACTTGCGCGCGAGTTCGACATCACTCCCCGGGCGATCCGCTTCTACGAGGATCAGGGGCTGTTGACCCCGTCGCGCGCCGGGCGCACCCGGGTGTATTCCAAGGCCGACCGCACCCGCCTGAAGCTGACGCTGCGCGGCAAGCGCCTCGGCCTGTCGCTCGCTGAGATCAGCGAACTGCTCGGCATGTACGGCGGCGTGCGCAATTCGGCGCCGCAGCTCGAACACTTCCTCAAGGTGCTGGCCGCGCGCCGCGCCACGCTCGAGCAGCAGCGCATCGACATCGAGGCGGTGCTGCTCGAAATCGACATGGTCGAGAAGCAGTGCCACGCCTTGCTCGGCCACAACGCCGAAGGGGCCGCCGCCGCCCGTGCCGAGCTGGTGCGCCACATCGACAGCGCCAGCACCGCTTGATTTTTTTTGCCGTTTGTTTACGTTTACGTCAACGTAATTGAGCAGTCAAGCACTGCGCGCCACAACAACGAGAGCCCAGCCAGCCCGAGGAGACGTCCGATGCGCCACGAAATGCCGCTGTTCCAGCCCAAGGACCCCGACTACGCCGCCCGCGTGCGGGCAAGTTTCGCGCTGCAGCAGGCGATGAGCCTGATCGGCGCCGAGCTGGCCGTGGTCGAGCCGGGCTGCACCGAAATCCATTTGCCGTGGCGCGCGCAGATCACCCAGCAGCACGGCTACATCCACGGCGGCATCGTCGGCATGATCGCCGACTCGGCCGCCGGCTATGCGGCGAACACGCTGACCCCGGCCGACACCAGCGTGCTCACCGTCGAATACAAGCTCAACCTGATCGCGCCCGCCGAAGGCCAGCGCCTGGTGGCGCGCGGCGAGGTGATCAAGCCCGGGCGCACCTTGCTGATTACGCGCGCCGAGGTGTTCGCGATCCGCGACGAGCAGTGGAATCTGTGCGCGGTCATGCAGCAGACGATCATGGCCATGCACGGCAAGAAGGAGGCGGGCGCCTGAGCGCGCCGCCGCGACGGCGCCCGGCCCCCGGTACGGGCCGGGCGCCTCCGTCGATTGAAAACCGATTGAACCGCAAGGAGAAACCAGCATGTCCGACCCGATCGTGATCGTATCCGTCGCCCGCACCCCGATGGGGGGCTTCCAGGGCGAACTCGCCGGCCTGACCGGGCCCCAGCTCGGGGCCGTGGCGATCAAGGCCGCGGTCGAGCGTGCGCGTCTTGCGCCCGAGCAGGTGCAGGAAGTGATCATGGGCTGTGTGCTGCCCGCCGGCGTCGGCCAGGCGCCGGCGCGTCAGGCTGCGCTGGGCGCCGGCCTGCCGCTGGCCGCCGGCTGCACCACGATCAACAAGGTGTGCGGTTCCGGCATGAAGGCGACCATGCTCGCCCACGACCTGCTGCTCGCCGGCACCAACGAGGTGATGGTGGCGGGCGGCATGGAGTCGATGTCGAACGCGCCCTATCTGCTGCCGAAGGCGCGCGGCGGCTATCGTCTCGGCCACGGCCAGCTGCTCGACCACATGTTCCTCGACGGCCTGGAAGACAGCTACTCCAAGGAGAACAAGGGCCGCCTGATGGGCACCTTCGCCGAAGATTGCGCCGGCCATTTCGATTTCAGCCGTGCGGCGCAGGATGCGTTCGCGGTGGCGTCCACCGAGCGCGCGCAGGCGGCGATCAATGGCGGCGCCTTTACCTGGGAGGTCGTGCCGGTGACGGTGGCCGGGCGCAAGGGCGAGGTGGTGGTCGACCGTGACGAGCAGCCGCTGAAGGCGCAGCTCGACAAGATCGGCACGCTGAAGCCGGCGTTCAAGAAGGACGGCACGGTGACCGCGGCGAACTCGTCGTCGATTTCCGATGGCGCGGCGGCGCTGGTGCTGATGCGCAAGTCGACCGCCGACAAGCTCGGCCTGGCGCCGCTGGCGACCATCGTCGGCCACGCCACCCACGCCCAGGAGCCGCAGTGGTTCACCACCGCGCCGGTGGGCGCGATGCAGAAGGTGCTGGCGAAGGCGGGCTGGGGCGTGGGCGACGTCGATCTGTGGGAGATCAACGAGGCCTTCGCGGTGGTGACGATGGCGGCGATGAAGGAGCTGAATCTGCCGCACGACAAGGTCAACGTGAATGGCGGCGCGTGTGCGCTCGGCCATCCGATCGGCGCGTCGGGCGCGCGCATCCTGGTGACGCTGATCGGCGCGCTGCGCCGGCGCGGGCTCAAGCGCGGCGTCGCCAGCCTGTGCATCGGCGGCGGCGAGGCCACGGCGATGGCGATCGAACTGAATGCGTCGGTGGCCTGCGGCTGAGAGCTTCTTCGCGGCTCGACGGTTTGCGCATTGAAACGCCGGCCGCTCCGGGGGTTCGTTCCGCCTCCTGCGGAACTCGCCCTGCGGGCTCGGACAGTCCTCGGAGGCTCCACGACCCCCCGCACGTCCGGCTGGCGTTGCTGGTTGCTGAACTTCTCTTGATGCGAAGGTCTTGCCTTCGCCTGGAAACACCATGATTCTGACCTCCGAACAGGAACTCATCCGCGACTCCATCCGCGCCTTCGCGCAGGAGCGCCTCGCCCCCTTCGCCGCCGAATGGGACCGCAACCACACTTTCCCGCGGGAGGCGCTGAGGGAGCTCGGCGAGCTTGGCGCGCTCGGCATGGTGGTGCCGGAAGAATGGGGCGGCGCCGGCATGGACTACATGAGCCTGGTGCTGGCGCTCGAAGAGATCGCCGCCGGCGACGGCGCCACCTCCACCATCGTCAGCGTGCAGAACTCGCTGGCCTGCGGCATTCCCGCCAAGTACGGCAGCGACGCGCAGAAGGAGACCTGGCTGAAGCCGCTGGCGCGCGGCGAGAAGCTCGGTTGCTTCTGCCTCACCGAGCCGCACGTCGGCTCCGACGCTTCGGCGCTGCGCACCACCGCCGTCCGCGACGGTAATGAATGGGTGCTCAACGGCGTCAAGCAGTTCATCACCACCGGGCGCGAGGCCGATGTTGCGATCGTGTTCGCGGTCACCGACAAGGCCGCGGGCAAGAAAGGCATCTCCTGCTTTCTGGTGCCGACCGCGACGCCGGGCTACATCGTCGCCCGCATCGAGGAGAAGATGGGGCAGCGCGCCTCCGATACCGCGCAGATCCTGTTCGAGAACTGCCGCGTGCCCGCCGACGCGCTGCTCGGCGCCGAGGGCGAGGGTTACAAGATCGCGCTCTCCAACCTGGAGGCCGGGCGCATCGGCATCGCCTCGCAGTGCCTGGGCATGGCGCGCGCCGCGCTCGAAGCGGCGGTGAAGTACGCCCACGAGCGCGAGACCTTCGGCAAGCCGATCTTCGAGCATCAGGCGGTGAACTTCCGCCTCGCCGACATGGCCACCCGCCTGGAAGCCGCGCGCCAGCTGGTGTGGCATGCGGCGAGCCTGAAGGACGCGGGCAAGCCGTGCCTGAAGGAGGCGTCGATGGCCAAGCTGTTCGCCTCGGAGATGGCGGAGTCGGTGTGTTCCGACGCGATCCAGATCCACGGCGGCTATGGTTACGTGAGCGACTTCCCGGTCGAGCGCATCTACCGCGACGTGCGCGTGTGCCAGATCTACGAAGGCGCTTCCGACATCCAGAAGCTGGTGATCGGGCGCGCGCTGGCGCAGTGAGCTGAGCGCGTGTCGTAGCGTTTCCATCCTGCGGGCAACGCGGGCGGCCGGCCTGGTCTCCTCCACCGGCCGCCCGTGCCCGCGGGATTTTTCCACACTTTGTTCCGGGGCAGGGAGTGCCGTCCGATGAGTGCCGCCGCGATCGATTTCTGGTTCGATTTCTCCTCGCCCTACGGCTACTTCATGAGTGAGCGGATCGACGCGCTTGCCGCCCGTCACGGGCGCAGGGTGCGCTGGCGGCCGTATCTGCTCGGCGCGGTGTACAAGCTGCTCGGCTCCCAGCCCCTGCCGGCGATTCCGCTCAAGGGGCCGTATTCGGTGCGCGACTTCGCGCGCAGCGCGCGCTTTCTCGGCATCGAGTGCCGCTTGCCGGAGAATTTTCCGGTCGCCACCCAGCATGCCGCGCGTGCCTTCTACTGTCTGGACGACGCCGAGGGCGCACTCGCCCATCGCTTCGCGCAGGCCGTGCTGCGTGCCTACTTCGTCGCCGGCCACGACATCTCGCAGGTCGAGGTGGTGCTGGACGTGGCCGCCGAGGCCGGGGCCGACCGCGTCGCGCTCGCCGCGGCGATCGGCAGCGACGCGGCCAAGGAGCGGCTGCGCCAGGTGTGCGCGACGGCGATCGAGGCCGGGGTGTTCGGTTCGCCCTATGTGATCGTCGACGGCGAGCCGTTCTGGGGCGTGGACCGTCTGCCGCAGATCGAGCGCTGGCTCGAAACCGGCGGCTTCTGATCCGCGGCGGCGCCGCTCAGGCCTCGCCGCGCAGTGCCGCCGCCTCGCGAAAGCGGCTCGGCGCGCTGCCGGTCCATTCGCGGAACGCGCGCGCAAAACTCTTCTCGCTGTCGAACCCCACCGCGGCGGCGATCTGCTTCACCGGTTTCTTCGTCTGCAGCAGGAGGTGGATCGCGCGCGTCCGCCGCGCCTCGTTCTTCAGGCGCTGCAGCGACACCCCTTCGTCCCTCAACTGGCGGTGCAGGGTGCGCACCGAGAGGTTGAGCTGGGCGGCGACGTCCTCGGCGGTGTGGGCGCGCGCCGGATCGGCGAGCAGGATCTGGTTCACGCTATGCACGAGCAGACGGTCGCGGCGGTATTGCAGCACGGTGAGCGGCAGCGCGCGCTGCAGCATGGCTTGCAGCGCGCGCTCGTCGCGGCGCAGCGGCAGTGCGAGGTAGCGGGCGTCGAAGGCGAGCCCGGCGGCCTCGGCGTCGAAGCGCAGCGGGCCGGGAAAGAGGTAGGGGTAGGCGTCGGCGTGCGGCGGCGCCGGAAACGGCAGCTCGGTTTCGGTGAGTGCGATGCGCGAGTCGATCAGCCAGCAGGCGTAGCCGAGCAGGTAGCGCAGACTGCTTACCAGGCAGAACTCGCGCAGCTCGCCCAGATCGCAGGCTTCGCCGATGCGGATGCGGGCGACGCCGCGCTGCTGCTCGAAGGCGAGCACGATGTCGGCGGTGAGCAGGCGGTGGTGGCGGCACCAGCGCTTGAGCGCGATTTCGAGCGTGGGCGCGGTGAGCGAAGCGCGGCACAGCATGCCGTAGCTGCCCCACGGCAGGCGGCGCGAGAACCAGCCCAGGGCCTCGTCGTCGAGCTCCTGCATGGCGTGGCCGGAGACCGCTTCCATCTGCGCCGCGGTGACGCGCGCCGCAGGGTCGTCGAGGCGCGCCGCCGGGATCTGCGCCTGCGCCAGCGCGCTGGCCGGATCCATTCCCCGTCGGCGATACCCGAGGACGATCGCGCGGATGAAGGCAATCGGCGTGGCGGCGCGGCCCAGGGTCAGTTCGGCGGGCGAGGGGGTTAGGATCTTCATGGCGCGTCATCCTAGGCCCGGTGGCCGGATTTGCAACCCCGTTGGCAGTTGTCGGGGTATGGGGCGCGCTATGCTGCGCGCACGACCATAGCCATGCCTCGAACACACGGGGGAGACAACCATGCACATCCCTAGCCTCGACTTCCATCTCGGCGAGACCATCGACGCTCTGCGTGACACCCTGCAGGCCTTCTGCGCCGCGGAAATCGCCCCGCGCGCGGCCGATATCGACCGCGCCAACGAATTCCCCGCCGACCTGTGGAAGAAGCTCGGCGACCTCGGCGTGCACGGCATGACGGTGAGCGAGGAGTACGGCGGCACCGACATGGGCTATCTGGCGCACATCATCGCCATGGAAGAAATCTCGCGCGCCTCGGCCTCGGTGGGCCTGTCCTACGGCGCGCACTCCAACCTGTGCATCAACCAGATTCGCCGCAACGGTACCGAGGCGCAGAAGCAGAAATACCTGCCCAAGCTGATCTCGGGGGATCACGTCGGCGCGCTCGCGATGTCCGAGCCCAACGCCGGTTCCGACGTGGTGAGCATGAAGCTGCGTGCGGACCGCAAGGGCGACCGCTTCATCCTCAACGGCAGCAAGATGTGGATCACCAACGGCGGCGACGCCGACACCCTGGTGGTGTATGCCAAGACCGACATCGACGCCGGCCCGCGCGGCATCACCGCCTTCATCATCGAGAAGGGCATGAAGGGCTTCAGTCACGGCACCCACCTCGACAAGCTCGGCATGCGCGGCTCGAACACCTTCCCGCTGTTCTTCGACGACGTCGAGGTGCCGGTCGACAACGTGCTCGGCGGCGAGGCCAACATCGGTCGCGGCGTGCAGGTGCTGATGTCCGGGCTCGATTACGAACGCGCGGTGCTGTCGGGCGGTCCGCTCGGCATCATGGCGGCGTGCATGGACGCGGTGGTGCCCTATCTGCACGAGCGCAAGCAGTTCGGCACCCCGATCGGCGACTTCCAGCTCATGCAGGGCAAGGTCGCCGACCTGTATTCCACCTGGAGCGCCTGCCGCGCCTACGCCTACGCCGTGGGCCAGGCCTGCGACCGTAGCGACCACGCACGCACGCTGCGCAAGGACGCCGCCGGCGTCATCCTGTACACCGCCGAGAAGGCCACCTGGATGGCCGGCGAGGCGATCCAGACCCTGGGTGGCGTCGGCTACACCAACGAATACCCGGTCGGCCGCCTGTGGCGCGACGCCAAGCTGTACGAGATCGGCGCCGGCACCAGCGAGATCCGCCGCATGCTGATCGGTCGCGAGATGATGGCGGAGACGAAGTAACAGGGACGAGGCGCAACCCGCCCGGGCGGCGCGGGGGCGGGGGCCAGCATCCGCCACCCGACGCCGCTCTTGGGGGCGGTCGGCTTGTCCGGGGTCGGATCGTCCCGCGCCGGCGCTGCCCAAGGGCCGGCGGCGTTGCGCGCCCTCGGCGCGCGCCCTAAGCTCGGCAGTCTTCGATCCGCCCGACTGCCATGCCCCTGCGTTCCCGCTTTCTCGAACTGCAAGCCCTGCTCGCCGGGCACGAAGCGTTCTGGCGCCCCGCGCCCTTCCACACTGCCCGCCCGGCCTGGATCGCGGATGCGCCCGCACTGTTCGCCGAGGTCATGGCGTTGGACGAAGCCGGCGTCGAACGCTTCATCGCCGACGACGCGGCCTGTGCCGACTGGCTCGCCGCCCGCCTGCCCGTGGTTGCCCATCTGCGCGCGGTGAGCCGCGTCGCCGAACTGCCGGTGCGCGTGCTGCCGCCGTGCGCGGAGGATTTCGACGAAGGCATTCCCGCGCGCAAGCGCCGCCAGCTCGAGGCCTTCGCCGCCCACACCGCGGCGAGTCCGGTGGCGCTGGTCGAGTGGTGCGCCGGCAAGGGGCACCTCGGCCGGCGTCTGGCGCTCGCCGACGGGGTGCCGGTGACCTCGCTGGAACTCGATCCGGCGCTGTGCACGGCGGCCGCAACGCTGGCCGCGCGCCACGGCGTCGCCCAGCGCGTGGTGCGTGGCGATGCGCTCGGCGGCGGCACCCGCGGCCTGGTGCGGGGGCGCACCGTGGTCGCGCTTCACGCCTGCGGCGAACTGCATCGCACCCTGGTGCGCGGTGCCGCCACCGACGGCGCGGCGGCCTACCGCATCGCCCCGTGCTGCTACCACCTTGGCATCGACGGCGCTTACCGTCCTCTCAACCGCGATGCCCGTCTGCGTCTGGACGCCGGCGCGCTGCGTCTGGCGGTGACCGAAACGGT
>JAEWVQ010000105.1 GCA_023459095.1 Pseudomonadota bacterium
GGCGCGGGGTGTCGATCCTGCTCGTCGAGCAGAACGCACGCGCGGCGCTGCAGGTGGCCGACTACGCCTACGTGCTCGAGACCGGGCAGATCGCGATGCAGGGGCCGGCGGCGCAGCTCGCCGACGATCCGCGCGTGATCGAGGCCTATCTGGGCCTGGGCGGCAAGCATCAGCAGATGCTCGCCACCTGAGCCTGAAAACCCTGGCAGAAGCCCCTTCGCTGTACCTGTAGCAGACCCACAACACGAGAGCGGCACGGCGCTGACCGATGCCGCCGGATGAAGCGAAAAAGCATCACCCGGATCGACCGTCCGGTTCCATTCCTTAAGGAGGAAACATGAAGACCACGAAACTCGCTGTTGCCGCCGCAGTTGCTTCGTTGTTCGCCCTGCCGGCGCTTGCCGACATCAACGTCGGCATCACCGTGTCCGCCACCGGCCCGGCCTCCGCGCTGGGCGCGCCGCAGAAGAACACGGTCGCCTTGCTGCCCACCACTGTGGGCGGCGAGAAGGTGAACTGGATCGTGCTCGACGACGCCACCGACCCGACCCAGGCTTCGAAGAACACCAAGAAGTTCGTCGAGGAGAACAAGGTCGACGTGCTGTTCGGTTCGTCCACGGTGTCGAACACCATGGCCGTGACCGAGATCGCGGTCGAGTCGAAGACGCCGCTGCTCGCGCTGGCGCCGGCGATGCTGCCGCCGGAGAAGGATCGCTGGGTGTTCCGCACCACCCAGCACAACGGCATCATGGCGAGCGCCATCGCCGACGACATGGTGGCCAACGGCGTCAAGAGCATCGGCGTGATCGGCTTTGCCGACCCCTACGGCGAAGGCTTCCTCGCCGAGATGAAGAAGGCTGCCGACGCCAAGGGCATTCCGCTCGTGGTCACCGAGAAGTTCAACCGCGCCGACACCTCGGTGATGGGCCAGGTGATGAAGATCATCGCCGCCAAGCCCGACGCGGTGCTGGTGGTGGCCTCGGGCACGCCGTCGGCGCTGCCGCACTCCACCCTGGTCGAGCGTGGCTACAAGGGCCGCATCTACCAGACCCACGGCGCGATCGGCCGCGACGTGCTGCGCGTCGGCGGCAAGGCGCTCGAAGGCGGCATCTTCGTCTCCGGCCCCATCGTCGTCGGTGACCAGCTCGCCGACAGCAATCCGATGAAGGCGGTGATCAGCAACTACGTCAAGAACTACGAGGCCAAGTACGGCGCCGGCACGGTCGGCCCGCAGGGCGCCCACCTGTGGGATGCCTACGCGCTGCTCGAAGCCGCGGTGCCGGTCGCCAAGGCCAAGGCCGCGCCGGGCACGCCGGAGTTCCGCGCCGCGCTGCGCGACGCGCTCGAGGCGAGCAAGGACGTGGTCGGCATCCACGGCGTGTTCAACATGAGCCCGAACGACCACTTCGGCCACGACAAGCGTTCGCGCGTGCTGGTGAAGGTCGAGAACGGTGCTTACAAGCTGATGAGCGCCGAGTAAGGCGACGAACGGGGAAGAGAAATCCTATGGATACGGTGATTCGTGACACCGGCCGGATGTTCGCCAAGCCGGTCGTCGAGGTCGAAACGCGGGGAGATGGAACGCGCATCCTGCGGTCCGGGATTCCTCTTCCCGATACCTACGCGCGCTGCGTCGGCGAGTGGGTCGAGAAGTGGGGGCGCGAGACCCCCGACACGCTGTTCCTCGCCGAGCGCGACGCCGCCGGCGAGTGGCGCAAGATCACCTGGGGCGAGACCCGCCGCCGGGTGGTGAGCATCGCCACCTGGCTGCTCGGCCAGAACCTGTCGGCCGAGCGCCCGGTGGTCATCCTGTCCGACAATTCCATCGAGCATGCGTTGCTGATGCTCGCGGCGATGCACGTTGGCGTGCCGGTGAGCTCGATCTCGCCGGGCAACTCGCTGATGTCCAAGGACCACGCCAAGCTCAAAGGCAACATCGAGCTGCTGCGTCCGGGGGTGATCTACGCCGATCCGGTGGAGAAGTTCGCGCCCGCGCTGGCGGCGATCGCGCCGCTGCACGACGGCGTGGTGATCGCCGGGCGCAACAGCGCGCCCGCCGTGGCCGGCACCATGCCCTTCGCCGAAATCGAGGTCGCGCCCGACGAGGCCGCGGTGATGGCCGCGTTCGCGCGCATCACCCCCGACACCATCGGCAAGTTCCTGTTCACCTCGGGCTCGGTGGGCACGCCCAAGGCGGTGATCAACACCCAGCGCATGATGTGCTCCAACCAGCTCGCCAAGGAGCTGGTGTGGCCCTTCCTGAAGGAGAACCGGCCGGTGCTGGTGGAGTGGCTGCCGTGGAGCCACACCTTCGGCAGCAACCACAACCTCAACATGATCCTGCGCTGGGGCGGCACGATCTGGATCGATGACGGCAAGCCCACGCCCGCGGGGCTGGCGCAGACCGTGCGCAACCTGAAGGAAATCGCCCCCACGGTGTATTTCAACGTGCCGCGCGCCTACGACATGCTGGTGCCGCTGCTGCGCGAGGACGCGCAACTGCGCGAGAAGTTCTTCAGCCGCCTGAACCTGATCTTCTACGCTGGCGCGGCGCTGCCGCACCACCTGTGGGAGGGGCTCGAGGATCTGTCGGAGAAGACCACCGGCACCAAGGTGACCATGGTGTCGTCGTGGGGCTCGACCGAAACCGCGCCGATGTGCACCGACTGCCACTTCGAGGCCGAGCGTCCGGGCGTGATCGGCGTGCCGGTGCCGGGTACCGCGCTCAAGCTGGTGCCCGCGGCCGACAAGCTCGAAGTGCGGGTCAAGGGGCCGAACGTGTTCCAAGGCTACTGGAAGCAGCCCGACATCACCGCGAAATCGTTCGACGACGAGGGCTACTACCTGATCGGCGACGCGGTCGAATTCGTCGATCCGGCCCATCCCGAGAAGGGGCTGCTGTTCGACGGCCGCGTCGGCGAGGATTTCAAGCTCCTCACCGGCACCTGGGTGCATGTCGGCTCGCTGCGCGTGGCCGGCATCGACGCGATGCGTCCGGTGGCGCAGGACATCGTGGTCACCGGCCACGACCGCGACGAGATCGGCTTCCTGATCTTCCCCAACATCTCCGAGTGCCGGACGCTGTGTCCGGAGCTGCCGGCCGACGCCGACATCGTCGATCTGCTGATGAGTCCCGCGGTGCGCCAGCGCGTGCGCCAGGGCATGGCGCTGATGAAGCAGACCGGCGGCGGCTCTTCGACCTATCCCTCGTACGCCCTGCTGATGGCCGAGCCGCCGTCGGTGGAGGCGGGCGAGATCACCGACAAGGGCTACATCAACCAGCGCATGGTGCTCAACCGCCGTGCCGACCTGGTCGAGTACCTGTACGCCGACGTACCGGACAAGACCGTGATCACGGTTCATGCCGCGATCTGATTCATCAAGGAAACACGCCATGAGCGAGCAACTGGTCAAGACCTCGACCGAAGACCACATCTACACCATCACGCTGGCGCGCCCGGCCAAGCGCAACGCGATCAGCGACCGCCTGCTGGCGGCGCTGGAGGCGGCGCTGATCGCCACTCCGGAAGGCACCCGCGTCATCATCCTGCACGGTGAGGGCGATCACTTCTGCGCCGGGCTCGACCTGGCCGAACACCAGCACCGCGAGCCCTTCGGCGTGATGCAGCATTCGCGCGGCTGGCACCGCATCTTCGACCGCATCCAGAACGGCGGCATCCCGGTGGTGGCCGCGCTGCACGGCGCGGTGATCGGCGGCGGGCTGGAACTGGCGAGCGCGACCCACGTGCGCGTCGCCGAGCCGAGCACCATTTACCAGCTCCCCGAAGGCCGCCACGGCATCTTCGTCGGCGGCGGCGCCTCGGTGCGCGTGGCGCGCCTGATCGGCCCCGGGCGCATGTGCGAGATGATGCTCACCGGCCGCATCCTCGATGCCGACGAAGGTCAGCGCCTGGGGCTGTCGCACTACGTGGTCGGCGCCGGCGAGGCGCTGGCGAAGGCGCAGCAGCTCGCCCGCCGCATCGCCGAGAACGCGCCGATGGCGAACTGGGCGATGGTGTCGGCGATCTCGCGCATCGACAACATGGCCACCGACGACGGCCTCTTCGTCGAGTCGCTGACCGCCGCACTGACCCAGACCAGCCCCGAAGTCGCCGAGCGCATCGGCCATTTCCTCACCCGCAAAGGCAAGGGACCGCAGACATGAGCAATCCGTATCAGGCTTCCGAAGCGTCGGCACTCGCCGCCGCCTATGACGACATCTGGCTGGTCGCCGGCCAGCGCACCCCGTTCGCCGACTACAACGGCGTGCTGCGCGACGTGTCGCCCACCGATCTGGGCATCTACGCGGCGCGCGCGCTGTTCGACAAGAGCGGCATTCCCGCGAGCGCGGTCGGGGCCATCGTCGCCGGCAACATGGCGCAGGCGAGTTTCGACGCCTATTTCCTGCCGCGCCACATCGGCCTTTATGCGGGGGTGAATCCGAACGTGCCGGCGGTGCTGGTGCAGCGCCTGTGCGGCACCGGCTTCGAGGCCATCCTCACCGCCGCCGACCAGATCACCCTGGGCAAGGCCGACGTGGTGCTGTGCGTGGGCACCGAGTCGATGTCGCGCAATCCGGTGGCGGCCTACACCCACCGCGCTGGTTTCCGCATGGGCCAGGTCGAGTTCAAGGACTTCCTGTGGGAAGCGACCAAGGACACTGCGCCCGGCGCGAGCATGGGCGACACCGCGGAAAACCTCGCCAAGCGCTACGGCATCAGCCGCGAGGAGGTCGACCGCTTCGCCGAGCAGAGCTTCGCACGCGCCGCGGCGGCCTGGGATGCGGGTTACTTCGACGGCGAGGTGAGCGCGGTGACCAACGCCAAGTGGGAGCTCGACGGCTACAACGCGCGCGCCCTCAAGCTCGCCGACCGTGCCGAGCGCTTCGAGCGCGACGGCCACGTGCGCGCCACCGCGTTCGACACCCTGCAGAAGCTCAAGCCGGCGTTCGGCGGCGTGCAGACCGGCGGCAACAGTTCGGCGATCGTCGATGGCGCGGCGGCGGTGATCGTCGCCCGCGGCGACTGGGTGCGCGCCAACGGCGTGCAGCCGCTCGCGCGCATTGTCGCCGGCGCGGCTGTCGCGGTGCCGCCGGAGATCATGGGCATCGGCCCGGCGCCGGCGATCCGCGCCGCGGCGAAGAAGGCCGGCCTCACCGTCGGCGATCTCGGCCGCGTCGAGATCAACGAAGCCTTCGGCGCCCAGTACCTCGCCTGCGAGCGCGAGCTGGGGCTGGACCGCGAGCGCGCCAACGTGCACGGCGGGGCGATCGCGATCGGTCATCCGCTGGGCGCCTCGGGCGTGCGCCTGACCACCACGGTGGCGCGCGAACTGAAGGAAGCCGGCCTGCAGTACGGCGTGTCCTCGGCTTGCGCCGGCGGCGGCCAGGGCGTGGCGATCGTGGTCGAGAACGCCGGCTGAGGCTGGCTTCGCGGCACGCAGACAAGGGAATGAAACCATGAAATTCGACAACAACACCTTCATCGTCACCGGCGGCGCCTCCGGCCTCGGCGAAGCCACCGTGCGCGCGCTCCATGGCGCGGGCGCGCGGGTCGTGATCGCCGACCTCAACACCGAACTGGGCGAGCGCCTCGCCGCCGAGCTCGGCGAGCGCGCGGCCTTCCACCGCACCAACGTCGCCGACGAGGCCGACGCGCGCGGCGCGGTCGAACTCGCGGTGAGCCGCTTCGGCGGCGTGCACGGCCTGGTCAACTGCGCGGGCATCGGCACCGCCGGCAAGGTGCTGCCCAAGGACGGGGTGATGCCGCTCGCCGAGTTCGCGCGCTGCATCGAGATCAACCTGATCGGCAGCTTCAACATGATCCGCCTGGCTTCCGAGGCGATGGCGAAGAACGCGCCGCAGGCCGACGGCGAGCGCGGCGTGATCATCAACACCGCGTCGATCGCCGCCTACGACGGCCAGATCGGCCAGGCCGCGTATGCCGCGTCGAAGGGCGGCATCGTGTCGATGACGCTGCCGATCGCGCGCGAACTCGCGCGCTTCGGCATCCGCGTGATGACGATCGCGCCGGGGCTGTTCATCACCCCGATGATGCGCGGCCTGCCGCCCGAGGTGCAGAAGTCGCTGGGCGAGGCCACGCCCTTCCCGCAGCGCCTGGGCGAGCCCGAGGAGTTCGCCAAGCTCGCCCTCGGCATCGTCGACAACGTCATGCTCAACGGCGAAACCATCCGCCTCGACGGCGCCGTCCGTCTGGCGCCGCGCTGAGGACCGCACCCCATGGCCCGCAGCAACATCTACCGCATGCGCATCGCGTTCTCCGACTGCGATCCCGCGCAGATCGTGTTCTTCGCCAACTACTTCAAGTGGTTCGACACCTCGAGCCGCGAGTTCTTCACCGCCTGCGGCGTGCCGAGCTGGCGCGACACCCGCGCCGAGCGCGGCATCATCGGCACGCCGCTGGTCGACGTGCAGGGCAAGTTCATGAACTCGGCGACCTACGGCGAAGATATCGAGATCGAGACCTCGGTCGAGGAATGGCGCGGCAAGAGCTTCGTCATGCGCCACGTCGCGCGCCGCGGCGACACCGTGCTGTGCGAAGGGCGCGAGGTGCGCGTGTTCGCCATCGAGGACCCGGAGAACCCGCTGCGCATCAAGGCGGTGCCGATTCCCGAGGACATCCGCGCCGCCTGCGCCTGAGCGCCACATCATGAAGCCGCCGACTCCGCCGCAGTGCGGAGCGGCGAGACCGAGGAGACACCATGTTCGACTACACCGCGCCGCTGCGCGACATGCAGTTCATCCTGACCGAGCTCGCCGGGCTCGGGCAGATCGCCGCGCTGCCCGGCTGCGAGGAGGCCACCCCCGACCTCGCCGCCGCGATCCTTGAAGAGGCCGGCAAGTTCGCCGCCGGCGTGCTCGCCCCGATCAACCGCCAGGGCGACGAGCAGGGCTGCCGCCTGGAGGAGGGCCCGGACGGCCCCCGCGTGATCGCCCCCGAGGGCTGGCACGAGGCCTACGCGCAGTACCGCGACGCGGGCTGGATCGGGCTGTCGCTGCCCACCGAATTCGGCGGCCAGGGCCTGCCCAAGCTGCTCGCGACCCCGGTGTGGGAGATGTGGTTCTCCACCAACATGGCCTTCACCATGCTGCCGCAACTCAACGTCGGCCAGGCCGAGGCCCTGCTCATCGCCGCCAGCGAGGCGCAAAAGCAGACCTGGCTGCACAAGGTGGTGAGCGGCGAGTGGGGGAGCACGATGAACCTCACCGAGCCGCAGGCCGGCTCCGACCTCGCCGCCACGCGCACCCGCGCCGAACCGGCGGGCGACGGCAGCTACAAGCTGTTCGGGCAGAAGATCTTCATCTCCTACGGCGAGCACGACATCACCCCCAACATCGTCCACCTGGTGCTCGCGCGGCTGCCGGACGCGCCGCCGGGGGTCAAGGGCTTGTCGCTGTTCCTGGTGCCCAAGTACCTGCTCGACACCGACGGCAATCCGGGGGCGAAGAACGACGTGCGCTGCATCGCCATCGAGCACAAGATGGGCATCCACGGCAGTCCGACGTGCACGATGAGCTATGGCGATCAGGGCGGGGCGGTCGGCTGGCTGGTGGGCGCGCCCAACCGCGGGCTGGAGACCATGTTCATCATGATGAACGAGGCGCGCTTCGGCGTCGGCGTGCAGGGCGCGGGCCTGGCCGAGCGCGCCTACCAGCTCGCCCTCGCGTACGCCCGCGACCGCGTGCAGGGGCGCGACGCGGTGAGCGGCGAGGCCGGGCGGCCGATCATCCACCACCCCGACGTCAAGCGCATGCTGCTGTCGATGCGCGCGCGGGTGATGGCGATGCGCGCGCTGCTCTACAGCGCGGCGGGCTGGTTCGACATCGCCCACTGCCATCCCGACCAGGCGGTGGCCGACAAGCACCGGCGCTACGTCGACCTGCTGATGCCGGTGGCCAAGGGCTGGTGCACCGAAGTCGGCAACGACGTGTGCGACGACGCCATCCAGGTGTTCGGCGGCATGGGCTTCGTCGAGGAGACCGGCATTGCCCAGTTCTACCGCGACGCCCGCATCATCACCATCTACGAAGGCACCACCGGCATCCAGGGCAACGACCTGATCGGGCGCAAGATCCTGCGCGAGAACGGCGCCACCCTGCGCGAGCTGATCGCCGACCTCAGCGCCACCGTGCTCGCGCTCAAGGAAGACGAGCAACTCGGCGAGATCGCCGACGGCCTTGCCGAGTGCATCGACGCGCTCGAATCGGCCACCGACTGGGTGCTCGCCAACGGCAAGGACCAGCTCGCCGACGTGCTCGCCGGTGCGGTGCCTTTCCTGCACCTGCTCGGCACCGTGTGCGGCGGCTGGCAGCTGGCGCGCGCCGCGCAGGCTGCGCGCCGGCGTCTGGCCGAAGGCCAGGGCGATGCCGAATACCTCGCCAGCCTGGTCGAACTCGCACGCTTCTACATGGCGACGATCGGCCCGCAGGCCGCAGCCCACGCCGCCACCGTGCGCGAGGCCGGCGGGGCGCTGACGCGCTTTCCCGAAGCGGCGTTCTGAGCGCCGCACCGCAACACGCAAGGAGAACCCGCAGACATGGAAGTCAAGGAATCCCCGCCCCTCAGCCTGCGCGACGCGCTCGCCGGG
The DNA here is from genome assembly GCA_023459095.1 of Pseudomonadota bacterium. Classification (GTDB taxonomy): domain Bacteria; phylum Pseudomonadota; class Gammaproteobacteria; order Burkholderiales; family Rhodocyclaceae; genus JAEWVQ01. The sequence continues at coordinate 8,608 of JAEWVQ010000105.1, forward strand.
CGGCGCTCGGTGCGCGGCTTTCGCCCCGACCCGGTGGCGCGCGCCACCGTCGCCGACATCCTCGCGCTCGCCGCCCGCTCGCCCAGCGGCACCAACCTGCAGCCGTGGAAGGTGTGGGTGGTCAGCGGCGCGCGCAAGGAGGAACTCAGCCGCCGCATCATCGCCGCGCGCGACGAGGGCAATGCCGAGCACGGCAGCGCCGAATACGACATCTACCCGCCGCAGTGGCGCGAGCCCTACCTGTCGCGGCGCCGCGAGCTGGGCAAGGAGCTGTACACCCTGCTCGGCATCGCGCGCGACGACATCGCCGCGCGCGACCACCACTTCGCGCGCAACTACAGCTTCTTCGGCGCGCCGGTGGGGCTGTTCTTCACCATCGACCGCGACATGGGCGAGGGCAGCTGGATCGACGCCGGCATGTTCATGCAGAGCGTGATGCTGGCCGCGCGCGCCTACGGCCTGGAGACCTGCCCGCAGCAGGCATTCTGCTTCTATCACCGCATCGTCGCCGAAGTCGTCGGCATCCCCGGCGACGAGATCCTGCTGTGCGGCATGGCGCTCGGCTACGCCGACGACAACGAGCCCGCCAACCGCCTGACCACGAAGCGGGCGGGCGTGGAGGATTTCACCCGCTTCGTCGACTGAGCCGCGGCGCCTCGCCGCCGCCCGCACCGGCGCACCGGCTTCATCGCGGCCGGGCCTGTTTCCTCAATCTCCAGGCCTTGCCGTTTCATGCCCGCTTGCAGCGTTTGCCGCGAGCGGGCTTTTTTACGACGCGGGGCCGGCGACGACCGGGCGCGCGGGCCGCTACCGGTACACCGGGTGACGGCGGCACAGCGCCTGCACCTGGTCGCGGACGCGCTCGGTCACCGGCCCGGCATCGCCGCGTTCGAGCGCGTCGAGCACGTCGCACAGCCAGCCGGCGAGGGCCTCGCATTCGGCGGCGCCGAAGCCGCGCGTGGTCACCGCCGGGGTGCCGATGCGCAGCCCGGAGGTGACGAAGGGCGAGCGCGGGTCGTTGGGCACGCTGTTCTTGTTCGCGGTGATCGAGGCCGCGCTCAGCGCCGCGTCGGCGTCCTTGCCGGTGTAGGGTTTGGCGGACAGGTCGATCAGCATGAGGTGGTTGTCGGTGCCCCCGGACACGATCCGGTAGCCGCGCGCGCGCAGCACCGCCGCCATCGCCCGCGCGTTGCGCACGACCTGCTGCTGGTAGGCCTTGAACGCCGGCGACAGCGCCTCCTTGAACGCAACCGCCTTGGCCGCGATCACGTGCATCAGCGGTCCGCCCTGGATGCCGGGGAACACCGCCGCATCGAGCTTGCGGTAGAAGGCTTCGTCCTGGCCGCGGGCGAGGATGAGGCCGCCGCGCGGGCCGCGCAGGGTCTTGTGGGTGGTGCTGGTGACGACGTGGGCGTGGGGCAGCGGATCGGGGTACTCACCGGCGGCCACCAGCCCGGCGACGTGGGCCATGTCGACCCAGAACAGCGCGCCCACGCGGTCGGCGATGGCGCGCATGCGCGCCCAGTCCTTGTGGCGGGAATAGGCCGAGAACCCGCCGATGAGCATGCGCGGGCGGGTCTGTACGGCGATGCGTTCCATTTCGTCGTAGTCGATCAGGCCGCTTTCGGCGTCGAGCCCGTAGGGCACGATGCGGTAATGGCGGCCGGAGAAGTTCGACGGGTTGCCGTGGGTGAGATGGCCGCCCTGGGCGAGATTCATTCCCATCACCGTGTCGCCGGGGGTGGTGAACGCGAGGAACACCGCGGCGTTGGCCTGGGCCCCGGCATGGGGCTGGACGTTGGCGTAGTCGCAGTCGAACAGCGCCTTGGCGCGCGCGATTGCCAGGCGCTCGGCCACGTCCACGTGTTCGCAGCCGCTGTAGTAGCGCCGGCCGGGGTAGCCTTCGGCGTACTTGTTGGTGAACACCGAGTTCTGCACCGCCATCACCCGCGGGCTGGCGTAGTTTTCGGAGGCGATGAGTTCGGCGTGGTCTTCCTGGCGGCGCTCCTCGGCGCGGAGCGCGGCGGCGAGCTCGGGGTCGAACCCGGGCAGATCGAAGTCCGTGGGGGCGAAGGCGGTGGCGTCGGCGCGCGTGATCGATTCGTCGTGCATGGTGGGCAGTCCTGTGTGGGCGTGTGGAGCGGAAGGCGGGGCGGCTTGGCAGGGGCCGCGGCGGTCAGCCGCCGTGGGCGCGGAGCGAGGCCAGGCGGGCGCGCTGCCGTCCGTGCGCGTCGAAGTTGTCGGCGTCCAGCCAGCGCAGCAGCGCCGCCCTGATCGGCGGCCACTCGGCGTCGATGATCGAGAACCACGCGGTGTCGCGGTTGCGGCCCTTGTAGACCATGGCCTGGCGGAACGTGCCTTCGTAGCGGAAGCCGAGGCGTTGCGCGGCCCGGCGCGAGCGCTGGTTCAGGCGGTCGCACTTCCATTCGTAGCGGCGGTAGCCCAACCGGTCGAAGACGTAGGACATCAGCAGGAACTGTGCCGCCGTTGCCAGCCGGGTGCCCTGCAGCGCGGGGGAAAAAGCCACGCAGCCCACTTCGATGACGCCGTGCGCGGGCTGCTGGCGCATCAGCGCGAGGGTGCCGAGGGCGAGGCCGCTGGCGTTGTCGACCACGGCATAGTGGAGCGGGTCGGTGGTGCGCGCGATCGCGTCGAGATAGGCGCGGAACGCGTCGGCGCTGGCGAACGGGCCGACCGGCAGGTAGGTCCAGTCGCGACCGTCGGCGGCCGCACGATAGGCCGCGAACAAGGCGTCGGCATGGCGGGCGGGGTGCAGCGGCTCGAGGCGGACGCCGCATCCGCTCAGGGGCTCGGCGGCGGGGGGCGCGGCGGGGCGCCAGTCCGGCAGCGGGGCGCCGACCGGCTGCGGCGACGTGTCGGCAGCGCGGGTGCGGGCAAAGGGCGCGGCGGTCATCGTTTTTCCTCCGGTTCGCGTTCGTGAGGCCAGTAGTGGCTGTCGGGCAGGGCGCGGGCGCCGAAGATGGCCTGGCCGATGCGCACCACGGTGGCGCCTTCCTCGATGGCGAGCTCGAAGTCGCCCGACATGCCCATCGACAGCTCGTCCAGGCTCACGCCGGCGGGGGCGCCCTCGCGCAGGCGGTCGCGCAGCGTGCGCAGCGCGACGAAGCAGGGGCGCACGCGCTCGGCGTCGGCGGAAAACAGCGCCAGCGTCATCAGCCCGCGCACGCGCAACGCCGCGAAGGCGGGCAGCGCATGGATGAAGGCCGCGGCATCGGCGGGCGGCAGGCCGTACTTGCTGGCTTCGCCCGAGGTGTTGATCTGCACGAACACGTCGAGCGCGCGGCCCTCGGCCTGCAGCCGGCGGTCGAGCGCGGCGGCGACGCGCAGGCTGTCGAGGGCGTGGAACTCGCTGGCGAAGCGCGCCACCAGTGCGGCCTTGTTGGTCTGCAGGTGGCCGATCAGCGACCAGCGCAGATCGGCCAGATCGGCGGTCGCCAAGCACTTGGCGTGCGCCTCCTGCACCTTGTTCTCGCCGACGATGCGGCAGCCGGCGGCATGGGCGAGGCGGACGCGCGCCTCATCCACGGTCTTGCTCACCGGCAGCAGCCGCACGCTTGCCGGGTCGCGCCCGGCGCGCCGGCAGGCGGCAGCGATGCGCGCATGCACCGCGGCCAGATTGCGCCGCAGATCGTCGGCGGTGAGCGCCGTGGGCGTGCGCTCGGGACGGATCGGGGCGGCGGCGTCTGGCGTCGCCGGATCGAAGGCGTCGTTCATCGGCTCGCCCCGCTTTCGCCGGCCGTGGGCAGCGGCGCCCCCGTGCGCAGCGAGGCGCTGCGGCGCCGCGGCAGGCGGCCGTTGAGCAGCGCGTAGGCGAGGAGTCCGATCGCCAGCCCCCAGAACGCCCCGCCGATGCCGAACAGGGTGACGTTGGCGGCGGCGGCCAGGAAGGTGATCAGCGCTGCTTCGCGCGACTGTGCGTCGGCCATGGCATTGGCCAGGCTGCCGCCGATGGTGCCGAGCAGGGCGAGGCCGGCGAGGGTGGCGATGAAGGTGGCGGGGAAGGCCATGAACACCGCGGCGAGGGTGACGCCGAACACGCCGACGAGAATGTAGAACACGCCCGCGGCGATTCCGGCGATCCAGCGCTTCGACGGTTCCTCGTGCGCCTCCCGCCCGGTGCAGATCGCCGCGGTGATTGCGGCGATGTTGAACGCGTGGGCGCCGAACGGCGCCATGAGCAGCGAGCCGAGGCCGGTGACGGTGACGATCGGGTCGGCGCTGGTCCTGAAGCCGTCGTTGCGCAGCACCAGCATGCCGGGCATGTACTGGCCGGTGAGGGTGATGAGGAACAGCGGCAGCGCCACGCTCAGCAGCGCATTGAGCGAGAACGCCGGCGCCGTGAACACCGGCGCGGCGAACTGCAGCTGCAGCCCGGACAGATCGACGCGCCCCTGCATCAGCAGCAGGCCCAGCCCCAGCGCCAGGATGCCGACCACGGCGTAGCGCGCGCTCAGGCGCTTGAGCAGGAGATAGGCCACGATCAGCGTGGCGGCGAGCAGCGGGTCCACGCTCAGCCCGCCGAACGCCCGCACGCCGAACTGCAGCAGGATGCCGGCGAGCAGGCCGGCGGCCACGCCCGGGGGAATCAGCCGGATGAGCTTGTCGAAGCAGCCCGACAGCCCGAGCACCACGAAGGCCGCGGCCGAGATCAGGTAGGCCCCCACCGCTTCCGCGTAGGGCGTGGTCGCCAGCGCGGTGACGAGGAAGGCCGCCGCCGGCGTGGACCATGCGGTGATGATTGGCTCGCGGGTGATCCAACTCAGGAACAAGCCGCTCAGGCCGACTCCGATCGAAATCGACCACACCCAGGAGGCGGTCAGTTCCGGGCTGAGGCCCGCCGCCTTGGCGGCCTGGAACACCAGGATGAAGGTGCCGCCGTAATTGACGATGACCGAGATCAGACCGGCGACCACGGGGTGGGGGAGATCGCGCAAGCGAACCGGCAGGGGGGCGGTGGCGGAGGACATGGCCTGTGGGTGACTCCTGAAAGCGTGGGCCGCGGCCCGGGGGAAAGCGTTTTTATAGCGTTAGAATGGTGCGTAGTTTCCCGCCATTTTTTCGATATAGGGCAGACCAATTGTTCAGGCACGCGCAACTCGAGTCGGTCAAGGCCTGGCTCGCCGACCCCGCCCACGGCGCCTTGCCGCGCCACGCGCGCATCCAGCGCGCGATCCGCCAGCTGATCCTCGACGGCGCGCTCGACGCCGGCAGGCCGCTGCCCGCGTCGCGCGCGCTGGCGCGGTCGCTCGGCGTGTCGCGCGACACCGTGGAGTCGGCCTACGGCCAGTTGCATGCGGAAGGCTTCATCGAGCGCCGCGTGGGCAGCGGCAGCTTCGTGTCGGCGCGCGTGCAGCGCGCGCCGGGGCGCGCCGCGCCGTCACGGAC
>JAEWVQ010000106.1 GCA_023459095.1 Pseudomonadota bacterium
CTAAGAGTCCGGTGGCAGCGCACTGCCAGTGAAGCCTGTTGAAGTGTGTTGGGCAGACGGGGCCATGCTGCACTGTGGCACCGTCTGCCGGTCGCTCAGCGCCGGGTGATCACCGCGCAGGCGACGCGGCCGCCGGAGTTGCCGGTGGGCTGGGTGGTGAAGTCGTCGGGTGCGGCATGAACGATGAGGCCGCGGCCGATGATGGCTTGACTGCCCTCAGCCAGCGTAATCCCCTTCAGTGTGGTCTTCAGGCGGGCATTGCCCTGGGCGTCGGCGACCAGCATGGGCAGGTCGCCGGCATGGTGCGCGCCTTTCTCGGGGTGGCCGTGGGGATGGCCGCCGGGGTTGAAGTGGCCGCCAGCGCTGGTTGCGTCCGGGGCGCTGCAGTCGCCTTTTTCATGGATGTGGAAGCCGTGGCCGCCGGGGGTGAGGCCGCGGACCTGCGCGTCGACTTCGACGGCGCCGTCGAGCTGGGTGAAGGTGACGATGCCGTTGGCGGTGTTGCCCTGTGTGGGGGCGAGGCGGGCTTCGGCGACGGCGCGCTGACCCGGGGCGGAGGCGCAGCCGGCGAGCGTGGCGAGGGCAATCAGGCTGGCGAGCAGGGTGGGGCGGTTCATGGAGCGTCTCCTGTATAGGTCCGGATTGCAGGGTCCTGGGCGGCGCGCCGCTCTCCGGCGGGCCGGCGCGCCGATGAATTATAGATATGGGAAGCGGCGCTGTGCGGCACCTGCGCGGCCCGCTAGCGTGGCTTTGCCAGACCTGGCGCGGCGAGGGGGGCGGGGTGGGCGTCGGGGCGGGCGGCGAAGAATTGCCGCGGCGACATGCCGAAGGCGCGCCGGAACATGGCCGAGAACGCGCTCGCGCTGGCATAGCCGAGTTCGGCGGCGATGTCGGCGAACGGGCGGCCTTCGGCGACGAGCACGGTAGCGTGGGCGAGGCGGACCTGCTGCCGCCACAGGCCGAAGGACATGCCCAGCTCGCTGCGGAACAGCCGCGCTAGGGTGCGGCTGCTGGCGCCGACACGCTCCGCCCACTGTTCGAGCGGCGCGTTGTCGGCGGGGTCGGCGATGAGCGCGTCGCACAGCGCGCGCAGGCGGCGGTCGGCCGGCTGCGGCAGATGCAGGTCGAGCGGCCGGGCGTGGGCCAGTTCGGTGAGCAGCAGGGCCTGGATCTGATTGCGGCGCTCGCCCAGCGGGGGCGGCTCGGCGAGCAGGCTGCCGATCAGTTCGCGCAGCAGCGGGGCGATCTCGAACACCACGCAACGCTCCGCAGGCAGCGGAGCGAGGCCGGCGGCGACGTGCAGGGCGAGCATTTCGACGTGGCCGGGCAGGCGGATCTCGTGTTCGACCCCGGGCGGAATCCACACCGCGCGATAGGGCGGCACCAGCCAGCGGCTGCCGGGCACGTCCACGCACATCGCCCCCGACACCGGGTAGCCGATCTGGCCCCAGGGGTGGCGGTGCGCCGGGATGAGCGAATCGGCGGGTGGCGTGCGCTTCACCACCGAGATCGGGTCGGCGGCGGTGGGCGCGGTGCGGGGTGGCAGTTCGTAGATCCGGCGTGGCATGTTCGCGATAGAAGATGTCGGGATGGCGTCATCCGGTCACGGAGGGCGCCGCTATCATGCCGCAAAGCATCGTCAAAACGACAACAAAGGAATCCCCCCATGGCAAGCGCTTCGCTCGACCCCGCCTTTCCGCCGGCCGGCCGCGACTTCGGCGTGATCACCCTGGTCGCCTTCGTCCACGGTATCTCCCATTTCTTCCAGCTCGTCATGCCTTCGCTGTTTCCGTGGCTGATGAGCGATTTCGGGCTGGATTTCACCACCGTCGGCCTGGCGATGTCGGTGTTCTTCGTCATTTCCGGCTTCGGCCAGGCCGCCGCCGGCTTCGCCGTGGACCGCTTCGGCGCGCTGCGCGTGCTGGTGTTCGGCGTGGCCTGCCTGGGCGTGGCCTCGCTGCTGATCGCGGTCGCCGACGGCCTCGCCGGCCTGGTGCTGGCGGCGGCGGTGGCGGGCTGCGGCAACGCGGTGTTCCATCCGGCCGATTTCAGCCTGCTCAACCGCCGCGTGTCCGAGCGCCGCCTGGGCCACGCATTTTCCGCCCACGGCCTGTCGGGCAACATCGGCTGGGCGCTGGCGCCGCTGTTCGTGGTCGGGCTGGCGAGTTCGGCGGGATGGCGGGCGGCGGCGGTGGGGACCGCGCTGATCGCCTTTGCCGGCGTCGCCAGCCTGCTGCTGTGGCGGCACCTGCTCGCCGACGAGCCCAGGCCGGCGCGCGCGCGCGCCGGTTCGGCGTCGACGCTGGATTTCATCCGCGTGCCGGCGGTGTGGCTGTGCTTCGTGTTCTTCTTCTGCGTCACCCTTGCCTTCGGCGCCTTCCAGAACTACGGCACGCCGCTGCTGCAGGCTTTGTACGGTTTGGAGCTGACCGCGGCGGCCTCGGGGCTGTCGGCCTTCCTGTTCGCGGCCGCGGTCGGCGTCTTCGCCGGCGGTTTTCTCGCCGGGCGCACGGGCAACCACGACCGCCTGGTGGCAGCCTTCCTGAGCGCGGCCGGGGTGGTGGCGGTGGCGCTCGCGCTCGGCGTGGTGCCGCCGGGGGCGGCGGTCGCCGGCATCGCCGCGATCGGTTTCTGCACCGGACTGGCCGGGCCGTCGCGCGACATCCTGGTGCGCCGCGCGGCCACCGCGCGTTTCGGCAGCAGCGCCTACGGGCGCATCTACGGCTTGGTGTATTCCGGGCTGGATGCGGGCATGGCGCTGTCGCCGCTGGTATTCGGGCCGATGATGGACGGCGCGCTGTTCGCCGCGGTGATGGGCACGATCGCGGTGCTGCAGTTCGCTGCGGTGGGCGCCGCGCTCGCCGCGGCGCGCTCGGTGGCGGCGCCGGCCGCGGCCTGAACGGCGGGGCGCCGCCTCAGCCGCCGCTTCAGCCGGTGGCGGCGCGCTTCTTGAGGCGGTACTGCAGCTGCGGCCGGGTCATGCCGAGCAGGCGGGCGGCGGCGGCGAGGTTGCCGTCGGCGCGCGTGACCGCGCG
>JAEWVQ010000107.1 GCA_023459095.1 Pseudomonadota bacterium
GGGTGTGGGCGCTGGTGTGCGCGCTCATCGCGGGCGGGGCGGTGGCCGCCGCCGATGGTGCGCCCGACGCCGTCGCGGAGGACGGCACGGCGCCGTCCGCCGAGGCGGTCGCCGATGTACCGGCGCCGCCCTGCGGGGTCGATGCCGAACTGCTGCAGCAGAATCCGCCGCTGCCGCGGGTGGCCTATGCGCTTGCCGCCGGGCGGTTGCACGTCGTCGTGCTCGGCACCGGGTCGACCGCCGGCGCCGGCACCAGCGACCGTGCGCTGGCTTATCCGCAGCGTCTGCGCGAGCGCCTGCAGGCGCGCTATCCGGAGATCGAGCTGCGCCTGGAGGTGCTGGTGCGCCCCGGCCAGACCGCGGTGCAGATGCAGCGCGAGTTCGTCCGCGGCGGCCCGGCCGCCACCGCCGATCTGGTGATCTGGCAGAGCGGTTCGGTCGAGGCCGTGCGCCAGGCGCCGCTGCAGCAGTACGGCCAGGCGGTGAGCCGCGGCGTGGCACATCTGCGCCGCAGCGGCGCCGACGTGCTGCTGATGGACATGCAGTACGGGCCCTATGCCGAGCTGGTCGCCAACTTCCGGCCGTACCAGGGCTATCTGTGGTGGGCCTCGCGCGAACTCGGGGTCGGGCTGGTGCCGCGCTACCAGATCATGGAGGCGTGGTCCGCCACGGAGCGCTTCGATTTCGCCAGCGACGATGCGCAGCAGCAGCGCGCCACCGCCGACGCGGTGCACGCCTGCCTCGGCGACGTGCTCGACTGGATGATCGCCGATGGCGTCGGGCAGGCCCGCCAGCCCGCGTCCTCGGCCGAGGAGCGCTGAGCGGCCCCGCCCGGCGGCCGGTCTTACTCGCCGGCGTTGGGGAAGAACAACTGCTCGCCGTTGATCTTGTAGCTGGCGATCGCGGCCTGGCCGGTCGGCGAGGTCACCCAGTCCACGAACTTCTGCGCCGCGGCCGCCTTCACGTGCGGATGCTTGGCCGGATTCACCACCATCACGCCGTACTGGTTGAACAGGCGCTTGTCGCCCTCGACCTGCACCTTGAGCTCGCCGCGGTTCTTGAAGCTGAGCCAGGTGCCGCGGTCGGCGAGCACGTAGGCGTTGCTCGACGCCCCCATGTTCAGCGCCGGCCCCATGCCGCAGCCGCATTCCTTGTAGCCGCTGCCCTTGCTCGTCTCGGCGCCGGCCGCCTTCCAGTAGCGCAGTTCGGCCGAATGCGTGCCGCTCTTGTCGCCGCGCGAGATGAACGCGGCGTTGCTGTCGGCGAGCTTCTTCAGCGCCGCGGTGATGTCGCTGCCGGCGGTGCCGGCGGGGTCATTGGCCGGGCCGACCAGCACGAAGTCGTTGTACATCACCGCGTAGCGCTTCACGCCGTAGCCGTCGGCGACGAATTTCTCCTCGGCGGCGGTGTCGTGCACGAAGAGCACATCGGCGTCGCCGCGGCGCGCGATGTCGAGCGCCTGGCCGGTGCCGAGGGCGACGACCTTGATGTCGACGCCGCTGGCCTGGGTGAACGCGGGCAGCAGGTGGGCGAACAGGCCGGATTGCTCGGTCGACGTCGTCGAGGCCATGACGATGGATTCGGCGGCGGCGCCGGCCGAAGCGAGCGACAGCAGCGCGGCGAGCAGCCAGCGCGGGGCGACGGTGGGACGGGAGGCGGGATGTGCGTTCATGGGGGGCTCCGTGAAGGGGGGCGGTAACGCCGCCGGGCGAAAACGGCAACGCGCGCCGGGGGCGCGCGCGAACTCGGGTAACCTAGGCGCCCCCACCGTTCCGATCAATATGAAGCGCCGTGCATAGGGTTCGTTTCCACTACACGCTGGAGCGCGACGGCGGCCCCGCGCTGATCCGCAATCCGTTGCTCGACCTGCTGCAGGCGGTGGCGCAGCACGGCTCGATTTCCGCCGCGGCGCGTGCGCTCGGCCTCTCCTACCGCCACGTGTGGGGCGAGCTCAAGCGCTGGGAAGGCGAGCTCGACCACGCCCTGATCGTGTGGGAGAAGGGCCAGGCGGCGCGCCTCACCGCGTTCGGCGCCAAGCTGATGTGGGCCGAGCGCCAGGCGCAGGCCCGCCTGCAGCCGCAGATCGAGGCCTTGCGCGCCGATCTCGAGCGCGCCTTCGCGATCGCCTTCGACGATGCCGCCCATGTGCTGACCTTTTACGCCAGCCACGACGAGGCCCTGGCCGAGCTGCGCGAGCAGGCGCTCGCCGCCGACCGCCGGCTGCATCTCGACATCCGCTTCACCGGCAGCGTCGATGCGATCCGCGCGCTCAACGAAGGACGCTGCATGCTCGCCGGCTTTCATACCCGCGAGCAGCCGGCGCCGGGCTCGCTCGCGCAGCGCACCTACAAGCCGCTGCTGCGCCCCGGCCGCCACAAGCTGATCGGCTTCGCGCGCCGCACCCAGGGTTTGATCGTGGCCCCGGGCAATCCGCTCGGGCTGCACGGCCTCGCCGACCTGGCGCGCCGCGGCGCGCGTTTCGCCAATCGCGCGCTGGGTACCGGGACCCGCCTGTTGTTCGACGAGCTGCGCCTGCAGCACGGGCTGGGCGAGGACGACATCGTCGGTTATCGCCACACCGAATCCTCCCACGCCGCGGTTGCGCAGGCGGTGGCCGCCGGCCTCGCCGACTGCGGCCTCGGCACCGAAGCCGCGGCGCGCGCGCGCGGTATGGATTTTGTCGCGCTGGTCGACGAGCGCTACCACCTCGTGTGCCTCAAGTCGGCGCTCGACCAGCCCGCCATCGTCGCCCTGCGCGCGCTGCTCGCCAGTGCGGCGTGGCAGGCCCGGCTGGCGGCGCTGCCCGGCCATGCGCCGGCGCAGTGCGGCGAGGTGCTGGCGATGAGCCGGCTGCTGCCGTGGTGGCACTACCGCAGCGCGCGCCACGCGCCGTCCTCATAAGGAATTGAGGAAGGCGAGCAGCGCCGCACGGGCTTCGCGGTCGAGCGCGGCGAAGCGATCGCGCGCGGCCTGCGCCTCGCCGCCGTGCCACAGGATGGCTTCGGTGAGGTTGCGCGCGCGGCCGTCGTGAAGGAATTCGCTGTGCTCGTTGATTCGCGCCACCAGGCCGATGCCCCATAGCGGCGGCGTGCGCCACTCGCGGCCGCCGGCGAGGTAATCGGGGCGGTGGTCGGCGAGGCCTGCGCCCATGTCGTGCACCAGCAGATCGGTGTACGGCGCGATCTCGCGTCCGGACAGGCGGGTAAAGCGCGGGTGGGGGCCGGTGCGCAGTGCCGGGCGGTGGCAGCTCGCGCAGCCGAGTGCGGCGAAGTGCGCTTCGCCGCGGCGCACGACGGGGTCGTCGGCGTTGCGCCGCGCCGGCACCGCCAGATGGGCGAAATAGAACTCCAGTGCATCGAGCTGGCCGCCGTCGATCTCGGGGCGGCCGCCGCGCGGCGCGGCGCGGCAGGCGGTCTGCGCGGGGCTGCAGTTCTCCTCGGGGAACAGCGGCGAGGTCAGGCCCAGATCGCCGAGCAGGGCGCCGGCAATCTGCTGGCGCAGGTCGGGCATGTTGGCCTTGAGGCCGAAGCGCCCCGGCTCCATGCGCTTGCGCTCCACGTGCCAGACCTGGTTCACCCGGCCGCGCACGCCGTCGGGTTTGGTTTCGCGGGCGAGGGCGGCGAGGGTCTGCGGCGCAACCGCTTCGAGCAGGCCCAGACCGAACACCGGCGGGCCGACCCGCGCCGAGACCCGCACGCCGCCCGGGCCGCCGTCGAGGGCGCCGTAGGCGAGCTCGCGGAATTCCACGCGCGGCTGGCGCAACTCCACCCGCTCGCCGTCGGCGAGGGCGACCTCGTGGGTCTCCCAGTGCAGCACCGCGCGCCCTTCGCCGGGCACGCCGGGTATCCCCTCCTCGTTGAGCTGATCGCCGTACACCGGATGCGGGCGCGGTCCGCCGTGGGCGTCGCGGCCGGGCACCGACAGGCGGATCAGCATCGACTGCATGCGCGCGCCGGTGTGCGCGGGCGCCTGGCCGTGACCGTTCTTGGGGTGGCAGGCGATGCAGGTGAGGCGGTTGTAGAGCGGCCCGAGGCCGTCGACGCGCTCGTCGCTGGCGGGCGCCACCACCCAGGCCTGGCGGAACAGGCTGCGGCCGTGCTCGAAGCGCGCGCGTTCGCCGTCGTCGAGGCCGGGCAGCGGCCGTGAATAGGCTTCGCGGCTGTGGTCGTCAACGCTGACCGCGGGGTCGGTGGCCGCCGCGCGCGGCGTGCTGGAGTAAGGCATGGCAAGCAGCAGGGCGAGGAGCGCGGCATGGCGCGCCGCACCCCGTGGGCGGCGGGGGCCGTCAGTGAGCGACAAGGCGACGGCGTTCATGCGCCGGCCTCGTCGAGCAGGCGGGCGGCGGCGCTGCGCGCCTTGGCGGTGTGCCATTGCCACTCGACTTCGAGGCGGGCGATGGCGTCGTCGGAAGGGGAGGTTGCCGTGCCCGTATCGTTGCCGCCGCGCTCGACGCGGGCGCGGAACACATCGAGCAAGGCCGGGGACGCGGCCGCCCGCTCGTCGAGCACCGGCGCGCACAGCAGGCGTCGCACCGCCGCCATGCCGTGGCCGGCACGTTCGGCGGCATGCACGCGCGCCCACAGTTCGGCGTGGGTGGCGTGGCCCTGCACCAGCATCTGCTCGAACAGCGCGGCGATCAGCGCGAGGCGTTCGCGGCCGGCGCCGTTGTCGTAGTCGTAGC
>JAEWVQ010000108.1 GCA_023459095.1 Pseudomonadota bacterium
GCACAAGCCGAGCACCGCCTGCGCCTGAGCGCAGCGCAAATCCGGCGCGGCGCGCTTGTTGCGGTACTGCAGCAGCGCCGCGCCGCCGGCGAGCACGGGGCGGACGAGGGCGAGCAGGCGCGCGGTGTCGGCCTCGTCCGGGGTCACCGCGTAGAGACCGCGCCGGCCATGTACCTCAGTCATCGGCCGCCTCCCGCCCGCGCGCCCAGAAGAAGCGGTCGGGCACCGCCAGCCCCATCCCCGGCCGGTAGGCGTGGCGCAGCGCCTGCTGGGCGAACTCCTGCGCCTCGCGCACGGCTTCGGCCATCGCCATGCCATGGCCGAGCGCGGCGGCGGCGGCAGCGGCGAGCGTCGCGCCCGCGCCCAGGTAGCGCCCCGGCAGGCGCGCCCAGGCATCGGTACGGACCACGCCGTCGGCGTTCATCAGCGTATTGACGACCTGCGGCCCATGCTCGCCACCACCGGTGAGCAGCACGTATTCGGCACCGAGCGCGAGCAGGCGGCTGACGCTTTCCGCCGGATCGGGATCGTCGTCGCCACCCGCGAGCAGCTGCAGTTCGTGACGCCCGGCGACGAGCAGCGTGGTCTGCGGCAGGATCAGTTCGGCGAGCGCGGCGACGATGTCCTCCATCGCCGCCTCCTCGACCCCCGGATAGAGTGCCGGCTCGACCACCAGCGGCACGTCCGGGTAGTCGGACAGGATCTCCGCCATCACCACGATGTTCTCCACGCTGCCGCAGTAGCCGAGCTTGAAGGCGTGCACCGGAATGTCCTCCAGCACCGCGCGCGCCTGCCCGGCGATCGCATCGGGGGTGAGCGGCCACAGTTCCTCCACGCGCCGGGTGTCGCGCACCACCACCGCGGTCTGCACCGCGAGCGGATGGCAGCCCATGCTCGCCAGCGTGAGGATGTCGGAAGGCAACCCGCCGCCCCCGGTGGCATCGCCCGCGGACAGGCACAGGATGACGGGAGGAGACTCCGGAATGGCAACGGGCATGGGGCGGGCGGGGCCGGCCGCGCGCTCGCGCCACCGGTCAAATACGGTAAGATGCGGCCGATTTTACCGCCGATTCTCCGGTTCGCACCCGGCTATCGAGTCATGCCCGACACGCCCTACAAGACCTACATGTGCCTCATCTGCGGCTTCATCTACGACGAGGCCGCGGGACTGCCCGACGAAGGCATCCCGCCGGGGACGCGCTGGGCGGACATTCCGCCGAACTGGACCTGCCCCGAGTGCCAGGCACGCAAGGAAGACTTCGAACTCGTGGAGATATGACAGACGGCGCACCTCCGAGTTTTTTCGGTTATGCTAAGAGCCCGCCGCGCAAGGCCGCGGCCGGCTCCCCGGAGCCGTCATACCAAGGACAGAGACGATGGACCTGAGCGGACTCAAGGTGATGGTCATAGACGACAGCAACACCATACGCCGCAGCGCCGAGATCTTCCTCGGCCAGGCCGGCTGTCAGGTGCTGCTCGCCGAGGACGGCTTCGACGCCCTGGCCAAGATCACCGACCATCACCCCGACGTGATCTTCGTCGACATCATGATGCCGCGCCTCGACGGTTATCAGACCTGCGCCCTGATCAAGAAGAACCCCCACCTCGCGTCGACGCCGGTGATCATGCTGTCGTCCAAGGACGGCCTGTTCGATCGCGCGCGCGGGCGCATGGTAGGCTCGGACGAATACCTCACCAAGCCGTTCACCAAGGAAAGCCTCCTTAAGGCGGTTGCTGCCCATTCCGCCGCCGAACGCCCCCGTTGAATCCACAGGAACAGCACTGACGATGCCGATCAAGAAGATACTCGTTGTGGACGACTCCCCCACCGAGCGCCTTGCGCTGACCGAAGTCCTCATGAGAAACGGTTTTCAGGTGGTCACCGCCGAGACCGGCGAGGAAGCCATCATCAAGAGCAAGGTCGAGATGCCCGACCTGATCCTGATGGATGTGGTCATGCCGGGCATGAACGGTTACCAGGCGACCCGCACGATCTCGCGCGACGACGTCACCCGCAGCATCCCGATCATAATGTGCACCAGCAAGGGGCTGGAGACCGACAAGATCTGGGGTATGCGCCAGGGCGCCTACGACTATCTGGTCAAGCCGGTCGACCACGCCGATCTGCTCGCGCGCATCAAGAGCATCGGCTGATCCACCATGTCGAAGCGGATCAGCCTGCGTGAGTTCCAGGAAAATCTGGCCCGCCGCCTCGCCGAAGCCCAGACCGGCGAACGGCGCGGCCTGCTCGGCGTGCAGGCCGGCAACGAGAACTGGCTGCTCGACCTCGCCGAATCCGGTGAAATCCTGCCGCCGCCGGGGCTCGCCACGGTGCCGCGCACACGCAACTGGTATCGCGGCCTCGCCAACGTCCGCGGCACGCTGTACGGCGTGATCGATCTCTCCGCATTTCATCGCGGCCCGCTCGCCCCCGTCGGCGGTCACGCCCGCCTGCTGCTGATCGGCGCCCGCCACGGGGTCAATTGTGCCCTGCTGGTATCGCGCGTCTCCGGCCTGCGCAGCCGGGAAGACTTCGAACCCGAGAACGGCGCGACCGACCCGCGCCCCTGGGTCGCCCAGCGCCTGCGCGACATGCAGGATCGCCCCTGGCTGCGGCTCGACGTCGCGCGCCTGTTGGCGCACGCGGAATTCCTCGACGCCGGCACCGACTGAGCCGGCCCTCTCCCCACCCAACAACCCGACATACGCATAGCGGCGGAGCACTGCACATGGCATTCAAGCTCTCCTTCGGCAACAAGGCGGCGGCCGACGCCGGCCCGGAAACGACGATCCTGGAAACCCGTCCGGCGGAAACCTCCGGCGCACGGCGCAAACCCCTGCTCGGCGAGCGCCCGATCACAGAGCGCATCCGCACCCTGGGCGTGGTGTTCGGCCTGCTTGCGGTCGCCACCGCCAGCCTCGTCGTCTATCAAGGCCGCCAGACCACCAATGCCACCAACTATGTGGCCGCCGCCGGCGAAATGCAGACGCTGTCGCAGCAGATCGCCAAGTCCGCCCAGCTCGCACTCCAGGGCAATCCCCAGGCCTTCGCCGAAATGAAGAGCGGCAGCGCGCAGTTCGCCAGCCTGCTCGCCGCGCTCGATCAGGGCGGCGAGATCAACGGCGTGTCGACCCCGGCCGCTCCCGACGGCGTGCGCCCCCAGCTCAACGCACTGGCCGAAACCTGGGCCAAGACCGAGCGCGACACCGCCCAGCTGCTCGCCCAGCAGGGCAATCTGGTGACCCTCAACGCTTCGGTCGATGCGATCAACGTCGGCAACGCCGGCCTGCTCGAACTCACCGAGCAGGTCGCCGCTCTGAAACTGCAGACCAGCGCCAACGCTCGCGACATCGCCACCGCCAACCGCGTGGTGATGCTCACCCAGCGCATCGCCAAGAACGCCAACGCGCTGCTCGTCGCCGACGCGATCGACCCCGAGGTCGCCTTCCTGCTCGGCAAGGACACCAACACCTTCCGCGAACTGCTGACCCAGCTCGGCCAGTCCGCGGGCGACGCCGAAGTGCGCGGCCGGATCAAGGACCTCGACGAAGCCGCGCGCAGCACCCTCGACGCGGTGTCCGGCATCCTCGGCAACATCCAGCTGCTGGTGCAGGCGAAGCAGGCCGGCAGCCGCATCTTCCGTGATTCGGGCCCGCTGCAGGCGCGCTCCGCCGAACTGGCCGAAGCCTTCAACGCCGCCTTCCGCGGTTTCAACCCCATCTCGGCGCTGATCGCCCTCACCGCCGCCCTCGGCATCGCCGTGCTGGCGCTGATGGCCAAGGTCTACAACGACGACCTCGCCGCGCGCCGCGCCGAAGCCGACCGTCAGCGCCAGAGCGCAGAGAACGAGCGCAACCTCACCCAGCAGGCGATTCTGCGGCTGATGAACGAGATGGGCGATCTCGCCGACGGCGACCTCACCATCCGCGCCACCGTGACCGAAGACATCACCGGCGCGATCGCCGACTCGGTGAACTACACCATTGAAGAACTCTCCGTGCTGGTGCGCCGAATCAACGACGCCGCCACCCGCGTGACCGCGGCCACCCAGTCCGCGCAGCAGACCTCCAACGAACTACTCGACGCCACCGAGCGCCAGACCCGCGAACTCGAGGAAGCCGGCGCCACGGTGCAGCGCATGGCGCAGTCGATGACCGAATCGTCCGAGCGCGCCAAGCAGTCCGCCCAGGTCTCGCGGCGCTCGCTGGAATCCGCGCGCAAGGGCGCCGACGCGGTGGAGAACACGATCAAGGGCATGAACGAGATCCGCGACAAGATCCAGGAAACCTCCAAGCGGATCAAGCGCCTGGGCGAATCGTCGCAGGAGATCGGGGAAATTGTCGAACTGATTTCCGACATTACCGAACAGACCAACGTGCTCGCGCTCAACGCCGCCATTCAGGCCGCTTCTGCGGGCGAAGCGGGCCGCGGCTTCACCGTCGTTGCCGAGGAAGTGCAGCGTCTGGCCGAACGCTCCGCGGAAGCGACCAAGCAGATTTCGGCGATCGTGAAGACCATTCAGACCGATACCCAGGACGCGGTCGGCGCCATGGAGAACGCCACCCGCGACGTGGTCGAGGGCGCCCAGCTGTCCGACGCCGCCGGTCAGGCGCTGGCCGAAATCGGTCAGGTGTCGATCGACGCCGCGCGCCTGATCGAACGCATCTCGACCGACACCCAGCAGCAGGCCGCCACCGCAACCCGCGTCGCGACCAGCATGAAGGACATTCTCGCGATTACCGAGCAGACCACCCGCGGCACCAAGCAAACCGCCATCTCCATCGGCCAGCTCGCCGACCTCGCCGTCGAACTCAAGGGTTCGGTTTCCGGCTTCAAGGTCTAAGCCCCGAGACTCCAAGCCCCGAGACGCGCCCATGACGCAAGCCTTCGAAGTCGACCTCGGTCCGCTGACCTGGGTCAAGAGCGAGATCGATCTCGCCCTCGCCCGCGCCGCCGAGGCTCTTGAACAAGCCACCCAGACCGACGACGCCGCGGCGCGCCTGCAGTTCGCCCAGACTCACCTGCATCAAGTCAGGGGGGCGCTCTCCATCGTCGGCCTCGACGGCCTGACCCAGTACGCGCTCAGTCTCGATCAGTTTCTCGGCGCCCTCGCCAAAGGCGAGATCCCGGCCGACACCGCAAATCTCGATCTGGGCCGGCGCACGCTCGCCAGCATCGGCAACTACCTCGAGGAACTGGCCCACGGCACGCCCGACCAGCCGCTGCGCCTGACTCCGTTGTACACCGAACTGGCCGCCGCGCGCGGACTCGACGTACCGTCGCCGGCGGAACTGTTCTTCCCCGACCTCACGCAGCGCCCACCGCGCCGCGACACGCCCGCGGTCGCCGACATGCAGGCCGCGCTGCGTCCGCTGCGCACCCGCTTCGAACGTGGCTTGCTCGACTGGCTGCGCGGCGGCACCCAGGGCAGCGGCGTCCAGGCCATGCGCGAAGCCGCCGCCGGCATCGAGGCGCTGCAGACCGCCCCCGCCGCGCGCGCGCTGTGGTGGGCCAGTCTCGGCCTGTTCGACGCGCTCGCCCACGGCGACCTCGCCGGCGACACCGGCATCAAGCCCCTGCTCGCCCAACTCGACGGCCAACTGCGGCGCGCGGCGAGCGGCGCACACACGGTCCCCGACCGCCTGCTGCGCGACCTCCTCTACCGCGTCGCCGCTGCCCCCGCACGCACCGAGCAGCAGCACGCCGTGCGCCAGGTCTGGCACCTCGATGCGCTGATGCCCGAACCCGGCGCCCGCGTCAGCGACATTCCGCTCGCCCCGCTGCTGCAGGAACTGAAAACCCGCCTCGCCACGCTCAAGGACAGCTGGGACGACTTCAGCAACGGCAGCGCCGCGGCCCTGCCGCGCTTCGAGACCCAGCTCGGCGAACTCGCGGGTGCCATCAACCGCCTCGGCCGCCCGCCACTCGACCGCCTGCTGCACGGCCTGCGCCAGTTCACACGCTGGCTCGCCTCCGATCCGCTGAAGTCCTCCGCGACGATCTCGCTGGAACTCGCCACCGCGCTGTTGCTGGTCGAATCCGGCCTCGAGCGCAGCGCCCCGGACGCCGGGTTCACCGCGCAAACCACCGACACCCTGACCCGTCTCGACGCGCTGATGCGCGGCAAGCCGCTGCCCAACACCGGCACCACGCCGGGCATGGAGGCCGCCCGCCGCGCCCAGGAACGCGAAGCGCTCGCCCAGCTCGCGCGCGAGATCCTCTCCAGCCTGGCCCATGTCGAGCAGACCCTCGACGACTTCTTCCGCAACCAGGAACGACGCGCACCGCTCGCCCAGCTGTCGGGGCCGCTGCGCCAGATCGAGGGCGCACTCACCCTGCTCGGCGAAACCGAAGCCATCGCCCTGGTGCATGAGGCCGCCGAGACCATCGCCGCCTTTGCCGCCGCCGACACCGCGCCCGACGAAGCGGTGTTCGCCGCCCTCGCCCACCGTCTGTCGGCGCTCGGTTTCTTCGTCGAATCGCTGCCGCATCGGCGGCGCAGCCTGCAGTCCTTCCTCGATCCGGAAGGGGCCCGGGCCGCGGAGGCCGCCGCGGCTGCAGCCGCTGCCGAACCGGTGCCGGCCCCGCCCCCGCCGGCCACCCCGGCGCCGATCACTACCGAGCGCGCCGCGCCGCCACCCACCGTCCCCCCC
>JAEWVQ010000109.1 GCA_023459095.1 Pseudomonadota bacterium
TGAAGCACAAGGCACCGTGGGTGGCCGCCTGACGGGAGGCGCTGACCATGTCGTCGAGCGCCTGCTCGAAGGCGCGGCGGTTGGGCAGGCCGGTGAGCGGGTCGTGCATGGCCTGGTGGGCGAGTTGTGCGGTGGCGGCATCGACGCGCGCCTGCAGCGTGTGGTGGGCATCGGCGATCGAGCGCGCCATGGCGTTGAAGCCGTGCTCAAGCGCGCGCAGGTCTTCGCTGGGGGCGCTGCTCGGTACCGAAACGTTGAGGTCGCCGGCGGCGATGCGGCGGACCGCGTCGACCAGGCGGCCGAGGGGGTCGCTGATCGCGCGCGCCAGGCTGGAGGCGAGCGCAGCCATCAGGCCGAGGCCGAGGGCGACCAGCAGCAACGTGCTGAGGATGATGCCGTTCTTGCGCGCGATGAGCGGGCGCTTGTCGAGTTCGACCAGTACGCGGCCGATGGTGATCGCCTTCGGTGAGCCGGCGAGGGCGGACGGCCCCAGATCGACATCGTCGAGGATCAGCGGCACGGTCTGCACCGGCGCGGCCACCGACAGCCGCTCGGCGGCGTCGCCAATCACCGCGGGCTCGGTGGCGACGAGCAGGCGCGGGGCACCGCCCGGCGACGGCCGGCCGCTGACCGCGAGCAGTTCGCCGTGGCGGTCGTAGATCGCCGCGGCGGCGACGTCGCGTTGCGCGAGCACGGCTTGCAGCAGGGTGGAGAGGACCGTGCGGTTGCCGGAAACCACGCCGTACTCGGCGGCCGGCGCGAGAAAACTGACGATGGCGAGGCCGCGCTCGCGCATTTCGGCGTCCATGTCGTGCAGGCCGCGCAGCAGGAACAGGGCGGTCATCGCCGCGGCGAGCAGCGCCGCCGGCACCAGCCCGATCAGGAGCAGGCGCTGCCTCAGGGAAAGACCCTGGCGGGACATGGTCAGCCGTTGCCGGGAGAGGGCCGCGTCAGGTCGCGGGAGGGGCGCTCAGCGCCCGGTTGACGGTGCAGGGCGAGCGGTGGCCGCGCCCGGCGCGCTCACCAGGAGAGTCGCAGGCTGGCGAAAATTCTCGACTCCTGTCGGAACTTGTTTTCGTGAAACTCTGCATAGGCGCCGTCCACACTCTGCACCGTCAGTGCGTATTCGTTATCCGAGCCCATCGCGCCGAAGCGGCGGGCGAGCTTCAGGTCGTAGCGATCCCGGCTGGGGATGCGACTGCCGTCGTTGAGCCACTGCATGGGGTGGTTGTGATAATAACCGGCACTCAGCGTCCACCGCCCGGGCAGGTTTTTGATGACCAGCAGCGAGGTCATCGACGACGGCGCACTGTCCTCGATCGCGACGTCCGCCACCTTGCCGTGCGTCTCGATGTCGATGAAGGCCTGCGACAGCAACACCCGTCCCCAGTCGGCATGGCGCCAATCTACGCTGAACTCCAGGCCTTTCATCGAAAATTCGCCGGAATTCAAGAAATAGTACGCACTTCGCGACAGCTTGGCATTGAAATCCCCCGGCACCGGGAACGGACAGCCCTTGACGCTGAGCGGCCGGCACGCCTCGTCGTCGATGTAGCGGCTGTAGCGCTCGTGGAAGATCCGGGTGTCGAGCGACAGGCCGTACTGGTTGAACAGGGCGACGTAGCCGAGTTCGGTGTAGCGCACTTCCTCGGGCTTCACCGGCAGGCTGGCCCAGTAGCCGAGACGCACAGTGTCGTCGCCGTCGCGGATTGCTTCGCTCGAGCGCGACTCCATCAGCGTCGGCGCGCGATAGGCCTTGCCGGTCGACAGGCGGATGGCGGTGTCGGGGGTGGGGGCGAAATTCAACGCCAGTCGCGGCGAGAACAGTTTGCCGCTGTAATCGTGATGCTCGAAGGTGCCGCCGGCATTGACCCGCAGCCAGTCTACGGGCTGCCAGGTCAGGCTGCCGAAGGTTTGCCACGAAGTGGCGCGCTGCGTCGGCGACTGTGAGAAATAGCGCTGCGAGTGCAGGTAGTCGTGGCGCACGCCCGCGCCCAGCAGCATGTGCCATTCCCGCGACAGGCGGTGGTTGAACTGCACTTCGAGGTCGTCGCGGCGCGAGTCCGCGTCGATGTTGGTGGGAATCCGGCTACCGTCCTCCCAGTTGATCATCCAGTCCGAGCGGACACGATGATCCTGGTGGTAGTACTGCAGGGTCAGTTCGGAGTCGATGTCGAAGGTGCGCGTCCACGCGAGGTGGAGATAGTTCGCCCGCACCTTGTCGGAACGGATCGGGAAGCTGCCGCTGTGTTCCGGATGGGTGGGGTAGCCGCGCCGGTCGCTGCCGTCGGAGACGCCGAGCTGCAGGCGCAGTTCATCCTGCATCGACAGGCTGGTCGCGGCCTGGAAGTTGAACACCGCGCGGTCCAGGGTCTCCTCCGACTGCGGCACGCCTTCGTCGTCCTTGTGCTGGCGGAAATTGACCGCGTGGCGGTGCGACATCGACAGGCGCCAGTCGATCGGCGCGCCGGCGCTGCTGTTGAGGCGCACGCCGTTGTCGGAGAAGCCGTCGTCGCCGAGACGCGAGATCAGCGTGAAGCCGCTTTCGGTGGCGGGCGCGCGGGTGATGATGTTGATCACGCCCTGGAAGGCGTTGGCGCCGTAGGCCGCGCCGTTGGGGCCGCGCACGACCTCGAGGCGCTCGACGTCGTCGATCCGCACCGGCAGGTCGTGCCAGTTGGTGTTGCCCCACAGTGCGTTGTTGACCGTGCGGCCGTCGATCATCACCTTGATGCGGCGATCGTAAGCGTCGCCGAGGCCGTGGTTGGCCACGGTCGGCGAGCCGTCCGGCCAGTCCGCGACCAGGAAACCGGGCACCAGCCGCAGCAGGTCGTGGATTTCGGTGAAGCCCGAGGCCTCGATGAGCTGGCGGTCGATGATCGACACCGGTGCCGGCGCGTCGAGGGGCGATTGCGCCATCCGCGAGGCGGTCAGCACCAGCGGCACGTCATCGAAGTAGATGTCTGCCGCATGCACGGGGACGGGGCAGAGAAAAATGGGCGTGACGGCGCATGCTGCCCGCAGGCAGCTCATCTTCGCTGAAGCCAATGGAAACCCCGTGAGCGGATCATTAGTTAATTAGTTATATGAATAGGCTCGCATGAGCCCGGAAAGCGGTCAAGTTCCTCCTGCACGCGATGTGCCCGCATCCTCGTCGGAGGGGGTCGGCATCGTTGCGGCGATGTATAATCCGCGCCTCTTTGCCCGCTGGCGGCAAGGCGAGGGTGGCGGAATTGGTAGACGCACCGGATTTAGGTTCCGGCGCCGAAAGGCGTGAGAGTTCGAGTCTCTTCCCTCGCACCATTTGCAATCAATGACTTGCGTTCGTCCTGGGGTATGGGGCCGGTGCGCCGGGGAGCGCCTCCTTCGGTGGGTGGCAAGGGCGCGTGTTCGGTTCCGTTTCCGGCTTTGGCGCCTGTATCGGCCGGCCCGGGAGGCGTGGTGCGCATGCCGTTTCCGCGTGCGCCCTGCCGCGGATGCCCCGCGCCGGCGTCCGGTGGCTGCTGCCCGTTCCGCTCCGCCGCTCCCGCCGCGCGGACTCGGCGAGCACTCTCCTCTCGTTCCAGGACCATGCATTGCGCGCGCTCGGGCGCCCCGTCCGGCTGTGCGACGCGCATCCAAATTTATGCCGAAAGGGGGAGACGCGCAGGTATCGACTCCGGTACAGTTGCGCACCTGTGCCCGCGCAGACGGGTGGCCCTTCCTCAGCAGGACGACATTCATGGCAGTGGAGTTGTACAACGAC
>JAEWVQ010000110.1 GCA_023459095.1 Pseudomonadota bacterium
GCAGCAGATGCAGCTTGGCGCGCGCCATGCCGCACAGCAGCGGCCAGATGATCGCGGCGTGGTCGCCGGCGGCGACACCGAGCCGGGTGTGGCCGTCGATCAGGCGTGCGTCCCTGGCCGCAATCGAGATGTCGGCCATCAGCGCCACCGCAAGGCCGCCGCCGACCGCTGGGCCGTTGATCGCCGAGACGATGATCTTGGAGCAGTTGATCATGTTGTAGACGATGTCGCGCGCCTCCTTCCACACCCGGGCGCGGTGCTCGAAGTCGTCGATCATGTCGGCCACCAGTTCGAGCGTGCCGCCCGCCGAGAAGCCCTTGGCCTGACCGCGCACGACGATCACCGAAACCTCGGGGTCGCGGTCCAGATCGCGCCAGATGTCGGCCAGCTCGCCGTGTCCGGCGTGGTCGGCCGCCGGCAGCTTGCCGTCACGGCCCATGACCAGTTCGACGATGCCGCGCTCGTGGCGGATCAGTTGCAGGCTGCTGTAGCGGGTGTAATCGATGGCATTCACGGCGGTGCTCGCGGGTTCTTCGGAATCGGGTTGGGCGGTTGTGTTGGGGGTGGCTTGACGCCGACGCGCCGGACGCCTCAACGGTTCGGCACGAGGCGGGTCAGGGATTCAGGTAGGCGGCGAACTTCGGCCGCCAGAATTCATCGGTGATCGGCACCGGTCGCAGCGCCTCCATCGACGCCAGCACGATCTTGAGACGGCCGCGCACGCGCAGCTGCTCGCCGGCCCAGGCGCCGATCTCGAGCTGCAGCGAGGCGTTGCCGATCTCCTTCACCTGCAGGCGGAACGCGAGCACATCGCCGTAGCGCGAGGGCGCGAGGTACTCGACGTCGAGCTTAACCATGGGAATGCCCAGGCGCATGTCCTCGTGCAGGGTGTGGAAATCCACCCCCAGGCCGTCGGCGAACCAGTCCTCCACCACTTCGTTGAACAGTTCGACGTAGCGCGGGTAGAACACGATGCCCGCGGGGTCGCAGTGGGCGAAGCGGATGCGCTTGCTGCGTTCGTAGATCACCTCAGTCTCCGGCGACGCGGGCGACGAACTCGGCGACCACCGCGATCACCGCCTCGCTCTGGTCCTTGTGCGGCGAGTGGCGGCAGTCGGCGAGCTTGACCAGATCGACGTCGGGCGCCTGCGCGGCGATGCGGTCGATCTGCTCCATGGTGCCGTATTCGTCGTCCTCGCCCTGGATCGCGAGCACCGGCACGCCGATGCGCGGCAGGTAGTCCTCGATGTTCCAGTGGCGGAATTCGGGGTGCAGCCAGATGTCGTTCCAGCCCCAGAACGCGGCGTCGACGTCGGCGTGGTACTTGCCCAAGCGCTGCGGCAGATCGGTGGTGGTGTAGGCGACCTTGGCCTCGGCGATGCTCTTCACCGAGATGTCCTCGACCAGCACGTGCGGCGCCATGACGATGACGCCGGCGAGCGGCGTGTCGGTGCCGCCAGCGCAGATCAGCGAAATCGAGCCGCCGTCCGAATGACCGAACAGGATCGGCCGCTCCACTTCGAGGGCGCCGAGGAAGGCCGGCAGCACCGCCAGCCCCTCGTCGTGCATGTAGCCCACCGCGCGCGGCAGCTGCGCCGGGTCGGAGCGGCCGTAGCCGGCACGCGAATAGACGATGGCCTCGCACCCGGTCGCGTCCGCCACCTTCTGCGGAAAATCCTTCCACATCGCCACCGACCCCAGGCCCTCGTGCAGGAACACGATGGCGGGCGCGCCGGGGCGCGGATGGCAGGACGGCAGGCGGACGTATTCGAGACGGGTGCCGTTGATGCTGACGCTGTTCAATTCAGACTCCGAGATGTTTATGGATGAGCTCGGGATTATTGCGGACTTCCGCGCTCGGGCCGTCGAACACGACCTGGCCCTTGACCACGATCATCGAGCGGTCGGTGATCGAGGTCACCGCCGAGTGGTTCTTGTCCACGATCACGGTGGCGATGCCGCTGTCGCGGATCTCGCGGATCACCCGCCAGATCTCGCGCACGATCAGCGGCGCCAGGCCCTCGGTGGCTTCGTCGAGGATGAGCAGATCGGGGTTGGTCATCAGCGCGCGGCCGATGGTGAGCATCTGCTGCTCGCCGCCGGAGAGCTGGCCGCCGCCGTTCTCCAGGCGTTCGGAGAGCCGCGGAAAGGTCGCCATCACGCGGTCGAAGGTCCATTCGCGCTGGCCATCGACGCCGGCGCGCGCGGCCATCAGCAGGTTCTCGCGCACCGACAGGTTGGGGAAGATGCCGCGGCCTTCGGGCACGTAGGCGATGCCCTGGCGCGCGATGCGGTGGGTCGGCCCGCCGGTCATGCGCTGGCCGCGCACCAGCACGCCGCCGGCGCGCGGATTGACGAAGCCGAGCATGGTACGGATGAGCGTGGTCTTGCCCATGCCGTTGCGCCCCATCAGGCCGAGCGCTTCACCTTTGCGGATGTGGAAATCGACCCCGTGCAGAATGTGGCTGGAGCCATAGTAGGTGTGCAGGCCGATCGCCTCGAGCAGCATCTCGCCGCGCTCGGCGCCCTCGCCGGCGGCGGCTGCGCGCGCGGCGGAAGCGGCGGCCTCCGCGTGCGGCGCGGCCGGGGTGCTGCGGTTCAGGGTCGGCATCGGGATGTCAGACATGGTCGGCCTCGTGTCCAAGATAGGCGGTCTGCACGTCGGCGCTGTTGCGGATCTGCTCCGGCGGACCCGACTCCAGCACCACGCCATTGACCATCACCGTGATCGTGTCGGCGACGGCGAACACCGCATCCATGTCGTGCTCGACGAGCAGGATGGCGCGGTTGCGCTTGAGGGTGTTGAGCAGCGCCACCATCTGCGCCGACTCCTCCGAGCCCATGCCGGCGAGCGGTTCGTCGAGCAGCAGCACCTGGGCGTCGGTGGCGAGCACCATGGCGATCTCGAGCTGGCGCTGTTCACCGTGCGACAGCGTGCCGGCGACGCGCTCCTCGCGCCCGCCCAGCCCGGCCTCGGCGATCGCCGCACGCGCACGCTCCAGCGTGTCGGAGAGGCCGAGCGCGTTGGTGAAGATCTTCCACGCGCGCTGGTTGCGCGATTGCGCCGCGAGCCGGCAGTTCTCCAGCACGGTGAACTGCGGAAAGATGTTGGTGCGCTGGTAGCTGCGGCCGATGCCGATGCGCGAACGCTCGGCCGCCGACAGCCCGGTGATGTCGCGCCCGCCGAGCAGGATGCGGCCTTCGGACGGCGGCAGATCGCCGGACAGCATGTTGATGCAGGTCGATTTGCCGGCGCCGTTGGGGCCGAGCAGCGCGTGCAGCTTGCCGCGTTCGAGCGCGATGCACACGTCCTGGTTGGCGGCGAGGCCGCCGAAGCGCCGGGTCAGGCGGTCGGCGACGAGCAGGGCTTCGGTCGCCGTGGTCAGTTCGCTCATGTCAGACACCTCCGCGCTCCTTCTTCAACAAACGCCGCGGCAGCGCGGCCAGGCCGCCGGGCAGGAACAGCACCGCGGCGACGATCACGCCGCCCATCAGCAGCTGCCAGTGCTTGGTCCAGTCGGAGAACATCTCCTGCAGGCCGATGAAGGCGAAGGCGCCGAGCACCGCACCGGCGAGATTGCCCATGCCGCCGAGGATCACCATCATCAGCACGTTGCCCGACTGGTGCCACGACAGGTACTCCGGGGTCACGAAGCCGAACAGCACCGCGTACAGGAAGCCGGCAACCCCGGCGAGCGCGCCGGCGAGGGTGAACGCGGCGAGCTTGTAGCGGAAGGTCTGGTAGCCGAGCGACTGCATGCGATGCTCGTTGCTGCGGATGCCGACCAGCACGCGGCCGAAGGGCGAACGCAGCACCAGGGTGAGGAACACGAACACGGCGACGAGCGCGACGACGATGAAGTAGTACATCTGCAGCGGCTCGTTGAGGTCGAACGGCGTCCAGCCGGCGATCGAGGCGTCGGGCTTGAAGTTCACGTAGATGCCGTCGGAGCCGCCGCCGAGCGCGGTGTCGTGGAACACGTAATAGGCCATCTGCGCGAACGCCAGCGTCACCATGATGAAATAGATGCCCTTGCTGCGCAGCACGAACAGGCCGATGACGAAGGCCGCCACCGCCGCGCCCAGCACCGAGGCCGGCAGCGCCAGCCACAGGTTGGCCGGATCGTACTTGGGCGTCATCAGCGCGACGACGTAGGCGGCGATGCCGAAATAGGCCGCATGGCCCAGGCTCACCAGCCCGGTGAAGCCCACCAGCAGGTCCAGGCTCATGGCGAAGATCGCCATCACCAGCACCTTGGCGAGCAGCTCGGTGTAGAACGGCGAGCCGACCAGCGGATAGACCACGAGGCCGACCAGCACGGCGATCCGCAGTCCCAGTGTGATATGCGAGTTCATGTCCGCTTACCCCTTCTTGAAGATGCCTTCGGGGCGCCACAACAGCACCACGGCCATCACCACGTACACCGCCAGCCCGGCGAAGTCGGGCACCAGCACCTTGCCGAAGGTGTCGGCGAAACCGATCAGCAGCGCGGCGACGAGCGCGCCCCACACCGAACCGATGCCGCCGATGACGACGATGACGAAGGAGATGATCAGCACGCTGCCGCCCATTCCCGGATACACCGAGGAGATCGGCGCCGCGAGCATGCCGGCGAGCGCCGCCATCGCCACGCCGAGCGCGAACACGGTGCGGTAGAGCAGGTTGATGTCGATGCCGAGTGCCTGGACCATGTCGCGGTCGTGGCTGCCGGCGCGGATCATCATCCCCAGCCGGGTGCGCTGCATCAGCCACCACAGGCCGGCGGCGAGCACCAGGCAGACCACCGAGATGACGATGCGGTACACCGGATAGGACAGCGTCTCCGACAGCGGGATCGACGCCGAGAACAGCGCCGGCACATTGACCCCATGCACGTCGTCGCCGACCGCGAGGCTGCGCAGTTCCTCGAACACCAGGATGAGGCCGTAGGTGAGCAGCACCTGCTCGAGGTGGTCGCGCTTGTACAGATGCGCGAACAGCAGCCATTCGAGCAGTGCGCCGAAGGCGAAGGCGAGCGGAATGCCGAGCGCGATGGTCAGCATCAGGTTGCCGGTCATGCCGGTGAGAACGAAGGCCATATAGGCCCCGATCATGTAGAAGCTGCCGTGGGCGAGATTGATGATGCCCATGATGCCGAACACCAGCGTCAGCCCGCTCGCCACCAGGAACAGCAGCAGGCCGTACTGCAGCGAGTTCAGTAGCTGTATCAGGAATGAAACGAGATCCATGTGTGAGCCTTCCCCTCCGCGGCCCGAAGGCGCGCGGATGCGGTGGGTTTGAAGCGGCGGGCGCCTGCTGCGGGCGCCCGCCCACAGGCCGGAACCGGAGCGCCGGCGGCAGCCGGCGCCCCGCGGGCCTTACATGCGGCAGCCGCGCGCCGGGTCGGCGAGCTTCTTGACGGCGACGCTGACGAACTTGTTCTCCTTGCCCTCGACCTTGCGCAGATACATGTCCTGCACCGGGTTGTGCGCGGACGACAGGGTGAACGCGCCGCGCGGGCTGTCGATGGTGGCCGCGCCCATCGCCTTGATGATCGCGTCCTTGTCGAACTTGCCCGGGCTGGCGTCGAGACCGGCCTTGAGCATCTGCGCGGCGTCGTAGCCCTGCACCGCATAGACGTCGGGCGGCATCTTGTAGGCCGCGGCATAGCCGCTGCGGAAGGCCTTGTCCTTGGCGTTGTCGAGGCCGTCGGCGTAGTGCAGCGCGGTCAGCAGGCCTTCGCCGGCGCCGCCCATGGCTTCGAGCGTGCCGTCGGTGAGGAAGCCGCTCGAGTACAGCGGAATGCTGTTCTTCAGGCCCGCGGCCTCATAGTCCTTGACGAACTTGACCGCGCCGCCGCCGGCGAAGAACACATACACCGCATCGGGCTTGAGCGATGCGATTTCGGTGAGGAGCGCCTGGAACTCGACGTTCGGGAAGGGCAGGGTCAGGTGCTTGACGATCTTGCCGCCGCCCGCCTCGAAGGCCTTGGCGAAACCGTTCGAGGCCTCGTCGCCGGCGGCGTACTTCCACGACATCGTCACCGCCGTCTTGTGCCCTTTCTCCGCCGCGACCTTGCCCATGGCGTAACCCGGCTGCCAGTTGCTGAACGAGGAACGGAAGATGTTGGGCGCGCACAGCGGGCCGGTGAGTTCGTCGGCGCCGGCGTTGGGGATGATCATCAGCGTCTTGTTGTCGCGCGCGACCTTGGCCATGGCCAGCGCCACGCCCGAGTGCACGGTGCCGACGAGCACATCGACCTGGTCGCGCTTGACCAGCTTGTTGGCGTTCTCGGTGGCCTTCGCCGGATCCGATTCGTCATCGACCACGAAGTACTCGACCTCGCGCCCGCCGAGCTTGCCGCCCTGCTCGGTGACGTACTGCTTGAAGCCGTTGGTGATGGCATTGCCGAGCGCGGCATAGGTGCCGGTGTAGGGCAGCATCAGCCCGACCTTGACCTTTTCCTGGGCGTGCGCCGCGCCCAGCGGCAGCAGCGTGCCGGCCACCAGACACGTCAGAACCCGAACCACATTGCGTCGCTGTTGTTGCACTTGCATCGGTGTCTCCTCCTGTTGTCGTAGAACGGACGGTGGCAGGCCACCGCCCGCGGCCTCACCAGGCCTGGCTCCGGTTGGCCTGAAAGGCCGCGTGGATCGCATCCCAGTCCTCGCCGGTCAGATGACGCTCGGCCAGCGGCAGGACGATTTCTTCTTCTTTTCGCATGTGTTCCCAGAGAAAGGCCGCGTAGGCCTGCAGGCTGCGCTCGAAGCCGGCGAGCTCGCCGCCGTCGCGCCAGGTCTGCATTGCCTTGCGCACCGAGGCGAGCAAGGTCGCGCACACGTCGTGCTGCCCTTCCAGTTCGTCGAGGATCACGTTCGCCTCGTCGCTGCGCAGGCGCAGCAGGCGGAACAGGTACTCATCCTCCTTGGGGTGATGGACGCGGTCGGGAATGGTTTCGATATAGTCGAACATTGCCTGGAACAACGGGAAGTCGGGTTTGTCCCGACCCTCGCGCACGGCCTCGACATGGGCCTGCAGGCCCTTGAGCACCGCGCCCATCGACTGGTGCTCGTCCTTGATGATGGCTATCGCCTGCTGCATCGCGCTCATGGCGTCCTCTCCCTTCACGGCTTCGCCGCGGCCCGCAGCTTGAAGCGCTGGATCTTGCCGGTGGCGGTTTTCGGCAGTTCGTCGACGAACTCCATCCAGCGCGGATACTTGTAGGGCGCGAGCGCGGCCTTGACGTGGGCCTTGAGCGCCTCACGCAGCGCCTCGGTGGCCTCGCGGCCGGGCTTGAGCACGATGTAGGCCTTGGGCTTGATCAGCTTGTCGTCGTCCTCGCAGCCCACCACCGCGGCTTCGAGCACCGCCTCGTGGCCGATCAGCGCCGACTCGACCTCGATCGGCGACACGTAGATGCCGCTCACCTTGAGCATGTCGTCGCTGCGTCCGGCATAGACGTAGTAGCCGTCGGCATCCATCTGGTACTTGTCGCCGCTGCGCGTCCACGGCCCCTGGAAGGTGGCGCGCGTCTTCTCGCGGTTGTTCCAGTAGAACGCCGCCGCGCTCGGGCCGGCGATCTGCAGTTCGCCCGGCTCGCCGGGGGCGGTGATCTCGCGGCCCTCGTCGTCGATCAGGCGCAGCGCGTAACCGGGCACCGCCTTGCCGGTGGTGCCGTAGCGCACGCTGCCGGCGCGGTTGGACAGGAAGATGTGCAGCATCTCGGTGGAGCCGATGCCGTCGAGGATGTCCACGCCGAAGCGCTCGGTCCAGCGCTTGCCGATCTCCTCCGGCAGCGCTTCGCCGGCCGAGGTACAGGCGCGCAGGCGCATCTCGGCGCGGGTCGGACAGTCCGGGCTGGCGAGCATCGAGGCGTAGAGCGTGGGCACGCCGTAGAAGATGGTGGGCTGATGGCGGCGCAGGCGCTCGAACACCGCCGCCGGCGTGGGCCGCTCGCCCATCAGCACGGTGGTGGCGCCGACTGCGAGCGGAAAGGTCAGGCCGTTGCCGAGGCCGTAGGCGAAGAACAGCTTGGCGGCGGAGAACACCACGTCGGCCTCGTTGATGCCGAGCACCGGTCGCGCGTACAGCTCGGCGGTCTGGATCAGGCTGGCGTGCACATGCACGGTACCCTTGGGCGCACCGGTGGAGCCCGACGAATAAAGCCAGAAACAGGCGTCGTCGGCGACCGTGGGCGCGGCCTCGAAATCGTCGCGGCCGCTGTCGAGGAGCGCGGCGAGGCTGTCGGCGCCCGGATTTTCGGTGCCGGCGACGACCAGGCGCTCGAGCGTCGGCACCTTGCCGAGCAGCGGCTGGAACAGCGGCAGCAGCGCCGCCGACACCACCGCGATGCGCGCGCGGCTGTCGGTCAGCATGTACTCGTAGTCGTGCGCGGTGAGCAGGGTATTGACCGCGATCGGCACCACCCCGGCCTTGATCGCGCCGAGGAACACGGTCGGGAACTCGATCGTGTCGTGCACGCACATCAGGATGCGGTCTTCCTGACGCAGCCCGAGGCTGCCGCGCAGCGCGCTGGCGCAGCGGTTCACGCGCCGCGCGAGTTCGTCGTAGCGGTAGCTGCCGGCGTCGTCGATGTAGGCGGTCTTCGCGCCGCGGCCGGCGACGAGGTTGCGACCGATGAGGTCGTCGGCGGCGTTGTACTGCCGCGGGATGGCGATGCTGGGCGGACTTGTGGCGTGGTCCGCCGCACTGAGCGTGGGCATGGTGTCTCCTCCATTGTGTCCCGTATGGCGGTACGGGCCGCGACCGGTCTGACGCCGGTTGCGCGTGCCCGCCCCGCCTTGCTGCCTGTGCTTACTGCCGGGTGAATTCGATCGCGCCGTCCGGCAGCAGGTAGAGCACGTGGGCGCGGCCGCCGCTGACCGTGGGGCGGTGCGCGCTGCCCGGGCCGTACACGAACCAGCCGGCGCCGTGGCCGTCGAACCTGGCGTCGCCTTCGAGCGGCATGATGAGGTCGATCTCGCCGTTGGGGTGGGCGTGGTGCGGACCGACGACGTCGGCCATCTCCACCACATCGACGCTGAAGCCGTGGATCTCCGGACAGGGTTTGATCACCCGCCCGAACTTGATGCCGCCGTGCTCGCGCTCGCACATCCAGCCCGCGGCGACCGCTTCGCGGCAGGCGCCGGCGATCGCCTGGTAGTCCGCACCGCCGGCGGGGAAGCGCTCATTGAGGAAGGTTTCGAGGGTCTTGTCCACCGGCTTGCCGGCGATGGCGGCGGTGACGTTCGCGATCAGCGCCTGGAATTTTTCGGGCGTCATCGGGCTCTCCTGTCGGGATCGGGAGTGGTCGGATTCTTGTTATGAGGGCAGCGCGGCGCGCTCAGGCGCCAAGCAGCGCGGCATCGGCAGCATCGGCGGCAAGCGCGTCGAGCAGTGCCGCACCGCCCTGCACCACGTAGCGCCGGTGGTACATCGCCAGCGCGCGCAGGCCGCCGAGTTCCTCGCCGCCGCCGGCGCGTCCGGCACCGCCGTGCAGGCAGGTCGGCATGACGTTGCCGTGACCGGTGTGCTGATTGCCGACCGCGCCATCGACCACCATCACGCGGCCGTGAAGATCGGCGATTGCCGGCACCAGCGCGCCGAGGAAGGCGGCATCGGCGGAATACACCGAAGCGACCAGCGAACCACGGCCGCGCCGCGCCAGCGCCACCGCGTCGGCGAGATCGGCATAGGGCAGCACCGTCGCCACCGGGCCGAACACCTCGACGTCGTGTACATATTGCGCGGCCAGCCCCTTGTCGCAGAACAGCAGGGTGGGCTGAACGAAGGCGCTCACCACGGGATCGGCATCGACCGGGGCGAAATCCTCGCCGCCGCCGAACACCACCTCGCAATCCTTCCGCAGCAGCGCAAGACCTTCGAACGCCGCGGCCTGCTGCGACTTGCTCACCAGCGGGCCGACGCGCACGCCCTCGCTGCGCGGATTGCCCACCTTCATGCCGGCGAGCCTGGCCGCCACCGCGGCGGCGAGTTCGCGCGCAACTGCGGCGGGGGCGAGCACACGGCGGATCGCGGTGCACTTCTGGCCGCTCTTGATCGTCATCTCGCGCACGATCTCCTTGACCGCGAGGTCGAACTCCGCGCTACCGGGCACCGCGTCCGGCCCGAGGATGGCCGAATTGACGCTGTCGGCCTCGACATTGACCCGCACCGAGTTCGCCACCACCGCCGGATGCGTGCGCACCCGCGCCGCGGTATCGGCCGAACCGGTGAACGACACCACGTCGCACTCGCCGACGTGGTCGAGCAGATCGCGCGCCGAACCGCAGACGATGGACAGCGCGCCTTCGGGCAGGATGCCTGCGGCCACCACGTCGGCGACCATGCGCTGGGTGAGCCAGGCCGTCGGCGTCGCCGGCTTGACCAGCACCGGCACGCCGGCGAGCAGCGCCGGCGCGGCCTTTTCCCACAAACCCCAGGCGGGGAAATTGAAGGCGTTGATGAACACCGCGACGCCGCTCAGCGGGGTGAGAAAGTGCTGCCCCTGGAAGGCGTCGGTCTTGGCCAGCGCCACCCGCCCACCCTCGCGCAGCAGCCGGGCGCCACCGAGCGCCTTGCCGGCGCGGGCATAAGCCTTGAGGGTGAAGATCGCGCCATCGACGTCGAACGCGGCATCGCCCTCGCTGGCACCGGAGTTGCGCAGCGAGATGTCGAAATAGTCGGCGCGGTTCGCGCTCAGCACTTCGGCGATGCGGCCGAGCAGCGCGGCGCGCGCCTCGTAACCCAGCGCCCGCAGCGCCGGGCCGCCGCTGTTGCGCGCAAAGGCCAGCGCGGCACCGAGATCGACGCCGTCGGACGACACCGTCACCAGTCGCTCACCGGTCACCGGATCGAGCAGGGCAACGCCCTCGCCCGCACCTTCGACCCATTTGCCACCTACATGATTGGCCAGCTTCACCTTGTCTCCCCCACTCGTTATCAGCTTTTACGGACGATCGGCCGGGGCGGCGGAATCGTCCTGCACTGGATATAGAATACACGCGAACCAAAGGCCGTCAAGCAATCTATTTCATGTTTTTCAGCGAAATATCGTGCTGCGACGCAATATTTTGCAGCAATACCCACAGACCCCTAATAAGAAGCGCGGAAAAAGCGGAATTCCACTGCCTAAACACGCCAACTAAACTGCAATATAGATCTTGACGAACAAAAACAGCTGCACTATTGTTCAACACAACGCTGCAGGACACTGCACGAGGAAACCGGAAATGTCACTCAAGACCGACACGCAACAGATCGACCAGGAAGCCGCCCCCACGGACGACCGTGACGACAGCGCCTTCCTGTCCGCGCTGGGCAAGCGCGTGCGGGAAATCCGCGACCGCCGCGGCATGACGCGCAAGCTCGTGGCGCGCGAGGCCGAGGTCTCGGAGCGCCACCTCGCCCACCTCGAAGCCGGCGAAGGCAATGTCTCCATCGTCTTGCTGCGCCACATCTCGCGGGCGCTCGACGTCTCCCTGATCGAACTGCTCGCCCCGGAGGCCGAGGACACCGTCGAGCGCCGCCTGATCCGCCGCTTTCTCGAGCGTCTGCCGCAACACCGCCTGGAAGAGGTGGTGTTCCGCCTGATGCGCGACTTCGGCCACGAGGAAGCGGTGCGCAGGAAGCGCATCGCCCTCATCGGCCTGCGCGGCGCCGGCAAGTCCACGCTGGGCAACCGCCTGGCGCGGGAGATCGGCGCGCCCTTCATCGAACTCGACCGCGAGATCGAACGCGAGACCGGCATGCCGGCGAGCGAACTGTTCGCGCTCTACGGCCAGACCGGCTACCGCCGCATCGAGCAACGCACCCTCGAGCGCGTGATGCGCGACCACGAGCGCGGCGTGATCTCGGTCGGCGGCGGCGTGGTGTCGCAGCCGGACACCTACGACATGCTGCTGTCCAACTGCCTGACCGTATGGGTCAAGGCGCAGCCGGAAGAGCACATGGCCCGGGTCATGGCGCAGGGCGACCTGCGGCCGATGGCCGGCAACGACGAGGCGATGGAAGACCTCAAGCGCATCCTCGAGGCGCGCGAGTCGCTCTACGCCAAGGCGGACACCGTGATCGACACCTCGGGCGAGACGGTGGACCAGAGTTTCACCAAGCTAAAACAGCTCGTCATGAGCTGACCCCCATAAAAGAGGAGACAGACAAGTGGAAGCTGCAATCGCCAACAAGCCGGACGCCGTCGATTACCGCACGGACCCCTCCCGCTACAAGCACTGGAAGCTCGCGGTCGATGGCGAGGTGGCCACGCTGACGCTCAACATCGACGAGGACGGCGGCATCCGCCCGGGCTACAAGCTCAA
>JAEWVQ010000111.1 GCA_023459095.1 Pseudomonadota bacterium
CTGCCAGGCGTTGCGGTAGGCGTCGCCGTACTGCTGTCGCTGGTTGGGAAGCAGCATCTGCGCGTACTCGACGCGGCTGTCGGCGTCCCCGCGTGCCGGCGCGACGGGGCCGCCTTGCTGATCCTGCTGCTGCGCAGGCGCAGGTGCGAGGGTGGCAGCGCCACGCCTCGTCTCGTCAGGATAGACGTCGCTCACCGCCGGGCCGCTGCCAATGCGAACAGGCTCCGCGTCCCCGGTGCCCAGCGTTTTGGCAAACGTCGCAGTTGCCTCGGCAGCCGGGATAATCGCGTTGTCGCGCAACGCGCGACCACCGCTGATAATGTGGTCGGTCGCATCATGCAGTGGCGAGACCATCGCCTTCATGGCCCCTCGCGCAACCTGCCCAGCACCCGCAGCGATGCCACCTTTCTCGTAGGCGTCAGATACGCCCTGGTACGCCTCATCCGAGAACGCCGCCATCGTCTTCGGCAAGAGTGCGCGGCCGGCGCCGGCAATGAACTCGCCAGCCTCCTTGACAGCGGGCTGATACATCCCCTGACCGCCCATGCGCTCGACGCGCTCGTTGTTGATGCGGTTCATGGTCTGCCCCATCGTCGGCGTTCGCGCGGGCGATGCCGGCGAGGCGGCGATCGAGGTGTCGGCCGACGACGGAGACGGCTCTCCGATCTGCTTTGGCGTCGCGCTGTACTCGTTGCCCACCCGCTGCACGCCCGGCGCACCGGGGATCGGCTTGGGCTTGGTCGGGTCTTGAACGTCGCCGCCACCCTCGAATGACAGGCGTCCGTTCTTCATCACCCCGCCTGCCGGCACGCCGTCAATTCCGGTGCCGCGCAGGAGCATCTTGGCGTGGTTCTTCACAGTGCCGCCATCGGCATAGCCGGCCGCGGCGTCGATCTGCTGCTGGCGGTTGCGCAATGCGGTTGCCGCTCCGGCGAGCGTTGGCGCCGGAACAGCGCGCGCTACCGGCTGAGCCGCCGTTGCCGCTGCCGGCGCGGCAGTCTCCTGGGGCTGCCGAGCACTGCCGCCCGTACCGTACTTCCCCTGAATGCGCGCGATGAGTTCGTCCGTGCTCTCGGTAACAGTGCCGCCATCGGCGTAGCCAGCAGCTTCGTCGAGTTGCTGCCGTCGGTTGCGCAGCGCGCCGACGGCGCCAAGAAGGGTCGGAGCGGGCGTTGGCGCGGGAGCCGCCGGACGCTGCACCTGCGCCGGCTGTTGCTGGTTTGAATTCGAGCTGCTGGTCCCGTACTTGGCCTGGATGCGGGCGATCATTTCGTCGGTACTCTCGACCCGTCCACCGTCGGCGAACGAACGCGCGCCACCCCCACCGCCCGGCCTCATCGCCTCCGGCAGCAGCAGGTCACCCCCCGCGCGCTGCGCCGCCGCCGGCACATGGGTCGCATCCTTGATGGTGTCGAGCACTTTGGCGCCGACGTTGCGCACCTGTTCGGGCGGGATCTGGTACTCGCCGTTGCTCAGGTTCACCGGGATGTCCTTCGGCTTGCTGCGCGCCGTCTCGTTCGGGTTGGTCGAGCGCGCACCGGTCATCATCGCCAGAAGCTCCGGCGTGAGCTTTGCGGTCGAGTCCGCCGGCATGATGTAGCTGCCTTCGGGCACCTCCGCCTTGATGCTGTCCGAGGTGCCGGTGCCCGGCCCGCGCACCAGGCCGCCGTTCCGCATTTTCATGGCCGGGCCGGTGGCCTTGCCCTGATCGGCAACGTCCTCCCCGCGCAGCGCCCGCTCACGTTGCGCCGGCGTCATCGCCAGCCATTGGTTCATGTCTTCGTCGAAACTCATTGATGGCTCCAGAAATGAAAAACCCGGCTCGAGGCCGGGTCAGTGGGTCAGCAGAGAGGGTTGGATTTCGTTTTCGAGACGCTTTCGCGTTTCTCTGAACCAGGGGATCTCGCGCTTGCGCTCGAGCATCAGGCGAGAGCCGAACGAGGCCCGCACTTTCGATTCGACCTCGTGCGCGATCAGCGCCTGCATCTGCCGCCAGAGGTTCATCTGGCTGGAGCGCAGCTGGTCTGCCATGTCGTTGAAGGCTGAAAGAAAGCGCACCTTCCAGAGCGCGGCCTCCTTGCCGGTGAACCCCATTGCCAGGATGGCAAATCCATCCCGGGTGATTAGATACATCGGCCGTGACTCGCCCTTTTCGTCCAGATATTCAACCGACGCAAAATTGCGTTCGTTGAATTCAGACGGCGTTTCCAGGTTACGGATTGCTCGCAGCACGTCGCCGTGGCGCTTGCCGAACCGTTCAGCCACCTTCCGCGAGTCGGTCACGAGCCGATCCATGGAGATCGCTACCAGATCGAGCGCTTCAAGCTCCCAGTGATTCATGTCGTCGCTCCTCGCTCCGAAGATGGAACGCGCGGCCCGATGCGGTCGGAGCGAGGTCCGCATCCTTTCGGGAGCTACCCTAGGCCGCGCGTAAACGAAAAAGCCCCGGCGCAATGCCAGGGCTCGATTGGGCGTGGACGCAAAAAAGCCCGCTCAGCGGCGGGCTTCAGTGTCTCGGGGCGCAACTCGCCCCACGGGCAGCATAATGCCCGTCCAGGCCGCCGTGATCAATGCCCGCGCGCCTCAGTAGTTGTAGTTGTGGTTGGTCGAGGTGCTCTCGCTTTGGCTGCGGCTGTTGCTCACCGAGTCGCTGCCCGAGGCCCCGATGCTCGCGCTGATGTGCATCGCCGACATCGCCCCCGCCGCGAGCTGCGCGCTGTACTGCCCAATCGCCTTCGCCGCCTCCATGGCGATCTGCGCCTCCTTCACCGCCTTCTCCAGCGTCGCCTCGTAGTGCTTCATTTTCATCTCGGCATACATCAGGTTGGTGCGCAGGCCGGACTCGAGGTGGCGCGCCTGCAGCTCCGTCTCGCTCATGTTGGCCCGCGCCTTCGCCTCCCATCCTGCCAGCTGGGCGCGCAGCACGTCGGCCTCGGTCGAGAGCTTCTTGAACGACGCATCGTTATGGCTGGTCACGCCGCGCAGCTCGGCCTCGTAGGCGGCGAGCTTCACCCGGGCCGCCTCCGCGGCGATCTGCGCCACCCGGCTCTTGGCGTCGGCCTTCGAGGCGATCCCCTGCACGGTGGCCGCGTAGGCGCGCACGTTGCTCTCGTGCATGTCGGCCTTCGCCATCTCCGCCTTCACCCGGCTTTCGTAGGCGTCGAACTTCACCTTTTCGGCGGCGATCCGTTCGGCGTACACCTGCACGTCGGCCTTGTAGCTCTCGATCTGCGCGCGCACCGCATCGGCCTTTACCTTCGCGCCGTCCATC
The DNA here is from genome assembly GCA_023459095.1 of Pseudomonadota bacterium. GTDB lineage: Bacteria > Pseudomonadota > Gammaproteobacteria > Burkholderiales > Rhodocyclaceae > JAEWVQ01. The sequence continues at coordinate 3,272 of JAEWVQ010000111.1, forward strand.
AGCGCCTTGAAGATGTCGACGTTCGCCATCACCGCCTGCAGCCGCGCCTTGAAGACCTCCACCTTCTGTTTGTTGATCTCGCCCTTGAGCGCTTCGGCTTCCACCGCCACCTTGTAGGCCTGCAGCTTCGACAGCGCCGCCTCCAACGCGGTCTTGTAGACCTCCACCGTCATGCGGAAGCCTTCGTTCTTCGCGTTGAACACCGCGATGCGCGCATTGAGCAGGCTGATCTGGCTCTCGGCGTGGAAGCGCGCAGCCTCGAAGGCCCGCTTCACCGTGTTCTCGAAGAGGTTGATCGTCAGCTGCTCAAGCGCCATCCCCTGCTGCACGGCAAAGCGCAAGTTCTCGATCTCCCACTTCGCCGCTTCGATCAGGATGTCGCGGTTGGTCTCCGCCGCGCGCAGCCGGCCCTGCTCCTGCACCACCGCCACTTGCTTCACGAGCATGCCCGGCGGCATCGAGAAGCCACGCCCCGCCCAGGTGTCGAACGCCTCCTGCACCGCGCGCCGGGTCTCGGCGCCATCGCGCTCGCGCGCCCGCGCAAACAGCGCGTCCTCGATCGCCGCCGGCAGCCCCGTGCCGCCGGCCATCATCGCCTTCACCCGCTCGTGCAGCGCGTCGTAGAGCTCGGATGCGTATTGCGGCTCGGTCCAGTTGATGAACACCGCATCCGGCGCATCGAAATCCACCACCGGCGGCGTGCCGTTGAAGGTCGGCAGGTCCGGGAAGGCGAACGCCGGCAGGTTGATCGCCAGCATCTCCTCCATCTCCGGGAGTGCGATCGAAGGCGCCGGAGGCAGATCCACCGCGGTGTCGATCGTCGGCCGCAGCGGCGTCTCCACGTCCGCCATCGCCGGCGCATCGGGAATGTAGAGCCCGGGCGACACCGGCGCGTCTGGGAAAGCCTCCAGGTCACCCGTCACCGCGTCGAGCCGTGTGAGCAGGTCATCGACACCCGCGAAGGCCGGAATGTTCATCAGGCCGGCGAGCTCAAGCGTGCGCTCGGGGAGCGCATCGAGTTCGAACGAGAGCGCAGGCAATTCCGGCACGCCGGGCAGCTGCGGCTCGGCGACCGGGTCGATGCTGATGCTCCCCAGCGCGTCCAGCGCATCCTTCAGGTGGTCGCGGTACTCCTCCGCCACCCGGTTAAGAATGTCGCGCTGGTCATTGACCAGCCGCGGCGCCTCAGCGAATACCCCTTGCGGTGTCGCCATGATCAGATCCTCCGCTGGATCGGCGCCACCAGGACGCTCAGATCGTTGATGTACGCACGCTGCCCGCTCAGGGTCAGCTCGAAGGTGAAGTGCCGCCCGCGCAAGCCGCGCCCGAACATGAAGCGCCCGTTGGTGAGTACGGCCGCATCCTCGGCGGGGAGCGCATAGCGGTAGGCTTCGGGCGCCGCGCCGCGCTGCGTCTGCGCCACCTCCATCGCTGCGGTGCCCGCCAGTTCGTACTCGAGGTAGGCGCTGATCGGCCGCGCGAGCCGCCCACGGCCCACATCGACCTGCCCGGTGCGCAGCCGCGCCTCGATCGCCTCGCCCTCGCCGTCGAGCGCGTACACGCCGTCGGCCGTGGTCACATAAACCACGCCGTCGATCACCGCCGCGGACGTTGCCGCCCAGGGCGCGTAGCGGCTCATCGCCCAGTTCTCGGTGTTCGCGGTCCACGCTTGCCCGGCCGCCGCGGCGCCCGGCACGTGGTCCTCGATCAACGCCTCGTCACTCACCAGGTCGCGCGCACGCAGCACGCCCCAGGCCTCGTCGCGCACCTGCGCCGTGTCGGTGAGCACCTGCGCCGCTGCGCCGGCACCGACGAGTTCATCGGACAGCGCCGCGGTATCGCTCACCAGCCCGCTCGCGCGCAGCCTGCCGGTCGCCGCCTCGCCGACGGCGGCGTTGTCGTCCACCATCTCCGCGAAGCGGGTCAGCAGCGCATCGCGCGCGCGCGCCACGTCGATGACATGATTCGCGGTGCGCAGCACCCCGAACACCTCGTCGCTGACCGCCGCCCCCTCGGTCACGTGCTCACGCCGGCCTGCCACCAGCTCATCGCCCGCGGCGGCCGTCTCCGTGTGCAGCACGCCCACCCGGTGCGCCACGCTCTCGCTGATGCGCCCACTCTCCACCACCGCATCCGCCGCGCGCAGCGTGCCGCTCGCCTCATCGCCGATCGCTGCCTGCTCGACCTGCAGCAGCCGTGCCCGGTCGATCACCTCGTCGCTTGCTGTGGCCCCGTCCGTATGCACCAGCACCACGCCAACCAGCAGCGCCACCGCCATGCGCGCGGTGTCTTCAGCCAGCGCTCTGAACCGGCCCCAGGTCTCGTCGGCCGCGACGGCGGTGTCGTTGATGTCGTCTCGATAGCTACTCATTGATGGCTCCGATGAATTGCGGCGTACTCGTGTGGTCAGCGAGCGCTGTGTAGCCCCAGTGCTTGAAACGCTCGGGGTTGTCCAGGTTGGCTTCGGTCACCACCCCATAGGTGGCATCACCGCACGTCACTTTGGTCGCGCTGCGGTAGAAGATCCCTTTCACCGGATGCGGCGATACCTCCCCGTACCAAACGTCAGGGGTCTTGTGTACGTGCTCCGGTTGCTCCAAGAGCGAGATGTCGAGCGAGCGCTCGATCGTGGGCTCGCCGGGCGTCACGGTGTAGCGGTTCCGGACATTCGGAGCCCCGCCGCCGCCGGCCATCAGGTATTCGCCGGCCTTCGGGTGAATCAGCCAGGTGTAGTCCGCGGGGAGTCCGCCTACCCAATCTCCCTGGTCAGCGAAGTCCGAGCACGGGCCCGGTTGGTACCGATGAATATCCACCCACACAGGGTTGGCATCGACCGGATAGGGTGCGCCTGCACCCACTCGCCCGACCCAATGAAACACTTTGTCATGAGTCCAGAACTCGTAGCTGTTGGGGTCCAGCACCGAGCCCAGCTGCAGCCGTTCCTCGATCCGCGGGGGGGGGGGGGGGGGGGGGGGGGGGGGGGGGGGGGGGGGGGGG
>JAEWVQ010000112.1 GCA_023459095.1 Pseudomonadota bacterium
GAACTGCGCCTCGCCCTGGGCGGCGAAGTGATCCACGGCCGGCTCGCCACCGACGGTCTCGGTCTGATGCTCGCCGCCGGCCTGCTCGCCGCTGCCTCCCCCGCCCCCGGCCCGCTCGCCGGCGGCCTCGCCACGCTGCCCGTGCCGGTGCATCTCAGTCTCGGCCACACCGCGCTGCCGCTCGCCCGCCTGGCCCGCCTCCGGCCGCACGACGTGGTGCTGGTCGCCGAGCCGCTCGCCGGCGCCGACGGCATCCACCACCTGCGCATCGACACCGCCGCCGGCGCCTGGGCGTTCCGCGCCCGCCATGCCGACGGCAGCCTCACCGTCCTCGACACGCCTCGTCCGCTCATGACCCAGACCAGCCCCCAGACCGATACCCCGCCCGCCGGCGACGCCCCCATTGCCTTCGACCAATTGCCCGTGCGCCTCAGCTTCGACCTCGGCGACACCACGCTCACCCTCGCCGAACTGCAGCAGCTGCAGCCCGGCGAGGTGATTGCGCTGCAGCGCCCGCTCGGTGGCGCCGTGACGATCCGCGCCAATGGCGCCTGCATCGGCCGCGGCGAAGTGGTCGACATCGACGGCCGCTGCGCGGTGGCGATCGTCGAACTGGCGCCCCCCGCCGCCGCACCGTCCGCCCCGGCTCTCGACGACGACGAAGCATGAACGCGCCGCACAACCCGCATCCCGGCACGCCCCCGCGGAGGGTCCGCCGGTGAGCAGCTTCGATCCGGTCAATCTCGCGATCGCGCTCGCGCTCGTCGCGCTGGTGCCGACGCTGATGGTGGTGACGACCTCCTTCCTGAAGATCGTGGTGGTGCTGTCGATCGTGCGCAACGCCATGGGCGTGCAGCAGATCCCGCCCAACATGGCGCTGTACGGCCTCGGTCTGATCCTGTCGATCTACATCATGGCGCCGGTCGGGCACGAGATCTGGAGCGCGGTGCAGGCGCTGCCGACCGACATGCGCACCGTCGACGGCATGCTCGGCGCGGTGCAGCACGGCGCCGAGCCGATGCGCGAATTCCTGTTCCGCTTCAGCGCGCCGGAGCATCGCGACTTCTTCCTGAGCACGGCCAAGCGCCTGTGGGGCGACGCACTCACCGCCGACCTGGGGCCGCGCGACTTCATCATCCTGATGCCGTCCTTCCTGGTCAGCGAGCTCACCGAGGCGTTCCGCATCGGTTTCCTGCTCTACCTGCCCTTCGTCATCATCGACCTCGTCGTCTCCAACATCCTGCTCGCGATGGGGATGATGATGGTGTCGCCGGTGACGATCTCGCTGCCGCTCAAGCTCTTCCTGTTCGTCATGGTTGATGGCTGGTCGCGGCTGATCAAGGGCCTGATCGGCACCTATACCTGAGCGGAACCGCGCCATGGAAGCCACCGACGTCGTCTCCTACCTGAGCAAGGCCCTGTACCTGGTGCTGTGGCTGTCGATGCCGCCGATCGCGGTCGCCGCGATCGTCGGCACGCTGTTCTCACTGCTGCAGGCGCTCACCCAGATCCAGGAGCAGACCCTGTCGTTCGCGGTCAAGCTGATCGCGGTCGGCGTGACCCTGTTCCTCACCGCGCGCTGGATCGGCGGCGAGCTCTACCTCTACACCCTCGACATCTTCGACAACTTCGCGCGGCTGGCGAACTGAAGGCGGACGGGTCGATGGCGCTTTCCGCTTTCTTTGCCAGCCAGGACGAGGTCAAGCACTTCATGTGGGCAGTGGCGCTGGTGCAGGCCCGCTTGCTGCCACTGTTCGTGCTGCTGCCCTTCACCAACCGCAGCGTGATGCCGGCGATGCTGCGCAACGTGATCGCGCTTGCCCTCGGCCTGATCGTCGCCCCCATGCTGGTGCCGGAGATGCGCACCGCGCAGCTCGGCGGTGCCGCGGTGGTGGTGCTGCTCGTCAAGGAGGCGGTCCTCGGCTTCATGCTCGGCTTTCTCGCCGCGCTGCCGTTCTGGGCGGTGGAGGCGGCCGGCTTCATCATCGACAACCAGCGCGGCGCAAGCATGGCGGCCACGGTGAACCCGCTCACCGGGCACGACACCTCGCCGCTGGGCATACTCTTCAACCAGGCCTTCATGGCTTTCTTCTTCGTCGTCGGCGGCCTCGTCGTGCTCCTCGGCATGGTGTACGACAGCTATGCGCTGTGGCATCCCCTGCACTTCTGGCCGACCCTCGACGCCGACTCGGCGGCGATCTTCATCGCCCAGCTCAACCGCCTGGTGACGATCGCGCTGCTGCTCGCCGCGCCCGTGCTCATCGTCATGTTCATGGCCGAGATCGGGCTCGCCCTGGTGAGCCGCTTCGCGCCGCAGCTGCAGGTGTTCTTCCTCGCCATGCCGATCAAGAGCGCGGCCGGCATGCTCGTGCTGGTGCTCTACGCCGGCCTCATGTTCGATTACAGCCGCCCCTATCTTGACGAGATGCGCGGCTGGGTGATGCGGCTCGATCCGCTGTGGTCGCTGCCCGCCGGAGGCCTGCGGTGAGCGAGAAGACCGAGAAGCCGACCCCGAAGAAGCTGCGTCAGGCGCGCGAGAAAGGCCAGGTCGCCAAGAGCAAGGACCTCACCCAGACGCTGCAGATCGTCGCCGTGTTCGGCTATCTGGTGGCGGGCGGAGCGAGCATCGTCAGCGGCCTCACCGGGCTGATCATGGCGCCCTTCGACGTGCTCGCGCTGCCGTTTCCGGCGGCGGTGAACGTGCTCGCCAGCAGCCTGCTCACCGACGCCACGCTGATCCTGCTGCCCTTCCTCGGCATCGTGCTCGCCATGGGCATATTCGGCGAGGGTCTCCAGGTCGGCGTGCTGCTCGCGTTCAAGGCGCTGATCCCGTCGATGGACAAGCTCAACCCGCTCACCAACTTCAAGAACATGTTCTCGAAGAAGAATCTGGTCGAGTTCCTGAAATCGCTGTTCAAGATCGTGTTCCTGTCGGCGCTGATCTACCTGCTGCTGCGCGACGCCCTCCCCGCCCTGGTCGACATCCCGCTCGCCGGGCTCCCCGGGGTCGGCCTGGCGGTCGCCGAACTGCTCAAGATCATGATCTTCAACGTCGGTCTCGCCTATCTGGCGATCTCGCTCGCCGACTTCGCCTGGCAACGCTTCCAGCACACCAAGCAGCTGATGATGAGCAAGGACGAGGTCAAGCAGGAATACAAGGAGATGGAAGGCGACCCGCACATCAAGAACCAGCGCAAGCACCTGCACCAGGAAATGCTGCAGCAGGGCGCGGTGGCGAAGACGCGCAAGGCCTCGGTGCTCATCACCAACCCCACCCATCTCGCGATCGCGCTGTTCTACGACAAGGACGAAACCCCGCTGCCGGTGCTGCTCGCCAAGGGCGAAGGCGCGCTCGCCGAGCAGATGGTGAAGGCCGCGCGCGAAGCCGGCGTGCCGGTGATGCAGAACATTCCGCTCGCGCGCGCGCTGTTCGCGCAGGGCACCGAAGAGCAGTACATCCCTTCCGACCTCATCGAGCCCGTGGCCGAAGTGCTGCGCCTCGTCCAGAAACTAGCCGCGGGCGATGCCCCGCCCGACCACGACCATGTCTGACGCCACCCTCCTCCCTGCCATCCGCCAGTGGGCCGAGCGCCACGGCCTCGCCCTCGTTCCGCGCGCCCACGACGGCCGCGTCACTGTGACCATAGACGGCCGCCACCGCGTACACCTCGCCCCCGCTGCCGAGCAGCGCGTGCTGATCGAGGCCCGCGTCGCCGACCTGCCGGCCGACGCCACCGCGCGCGAGCGCCTGCTCGCCGACGCCCTCACGCATGCCACCGCACGCCTGCGCGACGACGCCGCGGCCTTGGTCGGCGACGAGCACGGCGCCGCCCTGCTGCTGCAATGCAGCGTCGCCGCCGACGGCGCCGACACCCTCGACGCGGCGATGACCGGCTTCATCAACAGTCTCGTCTTCTGGCGCCACCACCTCGCACGCTGACCATGCCTCCGATGACTTTCCTCTCCCGCCCGCTGCGCGCCGCCGCCCTCGCCCTCTCGCTCACCCTCGCCCTGCCGCTGGCGCTGACCCCGATCGCCGCGCGCGCGGGCACCCCGCCCTGGCCCGACGCCGCATTCACCTACTATGCCAAGGGCCAGAAGCTGGACGCGGTGCTGCGCGAATTCGCCGCCAACTTCAGCCTCGCCGTGGACATCGAGCCCGGCCTCGCCGACATCGTCGATGGCCGCTTCAACACTCGCAACCCGACCGAGTTCATCAACCGCCTGGGCGGCGTGTTCGGCTTCCAGTGGTTCACCCACGCCGGCACCCTGTACGTGTCGCGCAACGACAAAATGGCGACGCGCGCGTTCAGCATCGCCGGCTCGAGCGCCGCGGTGCGCCAGGCGCTCACCGATCTGGACGTGATCGACGCGCGCTTCGGCTGGGGCGATCTGCCCGAGCAGAACGTGGTCCTCGTCTCCGGCCCGCCGGCCTACCTGCGCCTCATCGAAACCACGCTCGCCGCCCTCCCGATGGCCCCCGGCGGCCAGCAGGTGGCGGTGTTCCGGCTGCGCCACGCACCGGTCGAGGACCGCCTGATCCAGTACCGCGACCGCGAGATCACCTCGCCTGGGGTCGCCACCGTGCTGCGCAACCTGATGATGAGCAATGCCGGCGGCAACCGGGGGGTGGATGCGTTCGGCGCCAACAGCCAGTCGCTGACCAGCGTCGCCGGCCAGCGCGAGCCGGTGGTGATCGGCGAACCGACGCCGGCCGCGCAGCCCGCTGCCAACGCCGGCGCGCCGCGTCCGAGTGCCGCCGCGCGCAGCGGCGTGCGCGTGCGCGAGCCCTCGATCCAGGCCGATCCGCGCATCAACGCGATCATCGTGCACGACATCCCGGAACGCATTCCGCTGTACGAAAAGCTCATCGCCCAGCTCGACGTGCCGACCTCGCTGATCGAGATCGAGGCGATGATCATCGACGTGAACAAGACCCGCCTCGAAGAACTCGGCGTCGCCTGGGGCGCGGTCGGCCGCGACGGCGGCACCGCGATCGGCTTCGGCAACGTGTCGAACACCGCGACCACGGCCAACACCATCTCGCTGATCACCGCGCCGCGCGGCACCGGGGTCAACCCGACGACGGTGATCGCCGATGCCGGCAATTACTTCGTGTCGCGCATCCGCGCGCTCGAGAGCACCGGCGACGCCCGCATCCAGTCCAGCCCGTCGATCCTGACCACCGACAATGCCGGCGCCCTCATCGACCTCTCCGAGACCTTCTACGTCCGCGTCACCGGCGAGCGCGTCGCCTCGCTGACCCCGATCACCGCCGGCACCACGCTGCGCGTGACCCCGCGGCTGATCGAGCAGGACGGCCAGCCGCGCATCTGGATGGTGGTGGATATCGAAGACGGCCGCATCCAGGACCGCACCGTCGACGAGCTGCCGACCGTGCGGCGCAGCGTGGTCAGCACCCAGGCCATCGTCCACGCCGACGAAAGCCTGCTGATCGGCGGCTACAACACCGACCAGACCATCGCCGGCAACGACAAGGTGCCCTTGCTCGGCGACATCCCCGGCGTCGGCGTGCTGTTCTCGTCGAAGACCGAAGACGTGCAGACGCGCGAACGCCTGTTCCTGATCCGGCCCAAGGTGGTGACGCGGGTCGAGCCGAAGGGCTGAGCGACGATCGCCGCACGCCGCGGCGGCGCCCCGGGCGCCGCCCGCCGGCTCAGAACAGGTCGTCGAGTCCGGCTTCGCTGAAACGCTTGCGCAAGGTGGCGCGGGCGCGCGAGACGCGGCTGCGCACGGTGCCGATCGGGATCGACAGCATCACCGCCGCCTCCTCGTACGACAGGTCGTCGAGCGCCACCAACAGCAGCACGTCGCGCATCTCCGTCGGCAGCTCGTCGAGCTCGGCCTGCAGGCGCTGCAGCAGCTGGGCGTTTTCCACCTGCGCGGCGGGATCGGCGTCGGGCGCGGTGAAATGTTCGAGCGCGCTTTCGTCCTCGATCTGGTAACGGCGGTGGGGGGCGCGCGACAGGTAGTTGCGCACCAGATTCATCGCGATCCCGTACAGCCAGGTGGACAGCTCGGCTTCGCCGCGGAACGAGCGGTACGACAGCGCGGCCTCGACGAAGGCCTGCTGCGCCAGCTCTTCGGCATCGGACGGGTTGCCGATGTTCTTCAGCACGAAGCGATAGAGGCGGGTCTGGTGGCGCTGCACCAGTTCGCGAAATGGATCGGTTACCGTGGGCCCGGCGACCGCGGCGGGCGCATCGTTCGCCCGCTGCACGGCCTTGCCGGCCCCTTCGTCGCCGTCATCGGCGCCCGCGGTCGTGTCCGGTTCCAGATTCATGCCCACTCAGTGAGGATAAGGTGAGTTTTCTCACGCAACGCCCGCGAGTATGCATTCCGCCAATGGCAATGGCAATTCCGGAGATGCCTCACGACTGGATCAGGCAATGCCATCGGGAAAAACCGGGAAAACCGCATGCGCTGCCAACGATCAGCCGAGCACGCTGCGGACCGCCGCATGCAGCCAGGCCGCGGCCTGCTCCGCACTCACCGGCCCCGGCGCGGCCGCCTGCGCCGCCTGCCACTGGGCGTCGAATTCGGCGTCGATGCGCGCCCGCGCCGCCGCATCGACCTCTTCCGGCGCCTTGCCGGCTGCGGTCACCGCGTCGCGGAAGGCGGGCGAACCGATCGCCGCGCCGTGAGCGAAGCGCACCGCGAAGTTGGCGCCCTCGATCGCACTGCCCGCCGCCGCCGCCATGTCGAGCGCGGCGCGCACGGTGCGCGCGGCAATCGGTTTGCCGACCGCCGCGGTATCGATCCCCAGCTCGCGCATCACCGCTCCCGCCACGCCACTGCCATAACGGCCGGCGAGCGCGTCGCCGAACACGCGCTGGGTGTTGCTGCCCTCGCCGCCATCGACCCACGCCACCGCGCGCCCGCTGCCCGGCAGGCGGCCTTCGCCGAGGACGCGCAACTGCTCACCGTCCACGGTGATGTAGACATCCTCGCCCTTGCCGGCGGCCTCCCTGAAGGCATCCAGGGACGGCAACGACGCACCGGAAAATCGGTCCAGACCGGAGATAGTGGTCATGCTTGCAGTCTTTTCAGAGACCCGAGTTGATTTCTCGCCCTCTTGGGGCACCCGCCTGCGAGGTGTTCGAGTACACGCCTCGCTCCGTCAGTAACAACCCGGAAAATTTAGTTCCAGCGCGTATTGTCGGCGCTCCGGGGCCGTCGCGATATGACTTTCGTCAGAGCCTGCCGCGACCTCCGATCCCACATATAGCGCCTGAGGGCTAGGCAAGCGATAGGTGACATGTAAAAATTTCCGATGTTGCCTTTTCTCCCGGCTTCACGGGCTGCCGCCCGTGCGTGCCCCCCGCCATGACCGCCTCACCGCCAGCACGTCCCGCCGTCCGTCCGCCCTCTGCTCCGCCCCACCGGCCATGAGCGCGCCCGCACGGCCGCCCGCGGGGCTGCGCCAGGGAAAGCGGTCGCGGCGCGACAGGAGGAGCGTCCAGTGAGCATAGACGGCGCGCCGCTGCTCGCCCTCGGCCAGCGCCTCGGCATCGACGGGCTGCGCCTGAACGCCGACGGCCTGTGCGAACTGGTGTTCGACGGCGGCCTGCGCGCCGCGATCAGCGCCACCGCCGCGCACTGGGTGCTGGCCGTGCAGCTCGGGCCGCATCCGCTGCCGCCGGGCGACCCGACGCTCGGCGACGCCTTGCGCGCCAACTTCCTGTGGCAGGCCACCCAGGGCGCCACCCTGGCGCTCGATGGCGAGCGCCGGCTGTGGGCGCACGTCGCACTCCCCCATGGCGCCGCCGACGGCGACGCCCTGCTCGCCGAGCTCGAGCGCCTGCTCGATACCGCCGAGCGCTGGCAGCAGCGCCGGCCGCTGGCGGCCGCGCCGCAGCGCCCTCAGTCCTGGCTGTTCGACCGCGCCTGATCCGGACAGGCAGGGGCGGTCGCCAGCGGCGCCGTCACCAGGTGGAAGATGACGCGCTGGAACATGTCGACCACCAGCTCCTGATCGATGTCCGGATTGCGGATGCCGCGGCACAGCAAGCCCTCGAACATCGCCGCAAGCACCTCGACGATGCCGCGCAGGGTGGCCTCGTCGTCGTCCCGGCCGGCGGCGCGGCGCACGATGCGCAAGGTCTCGATCAGGCTGTCGCGCACCTCGCGGTCGGCCGCACGCACGATCGCCGCGACGCCCGGGTTGCGCGCCGCCTCGGCGGCGATCTCGATTTCGAGCGCCGCGGTCATCGGATCAAGGTTGTCGCGCACCCCCTCGGCGGCACAGCCGATCATGGCGTCGCGCACATTCGCCGACGAGCGCATCTCCGCCGACACGCTCAGGAAACGCTCGAGGTTCTGCTCGACGATGGCCGCGATGATCGCTTCCTTGTTCTCGAAATAGTGATAGATGTGGCCGGCGCTCATGCCGGCACGTTTCGAGATCTGGGCGATGCTCGCACCATGAAAACCGTGCAGGCGGAAACAATCCGCGGCGGCGGTAAGAATCTGCGCACAGCGCGCCTGCGCACGCACCTGCTCGGCACCGGAACCAGGCTCGACGGCCATGACATGCACTCCACTGAGAGACGAAAAACCGGTACAGTCATTTTCTTGCACCGCAGCAAACCCTAGCATAGAATGAGCGTTCAATCTAGAACAGCCATTCTAATAATTCGGCTGCGAAGCCTGAGTTCCGCCTGAAGCGTCTTCGCCAGCCGTTCCATCTCACAGGGGCGATTCATGCAGATCTGCAATACCACGACACTCAAGTCCAGGATGCTCAAACCCCTGGGCGCCGCGCTGGCGGGCGTGTTCCTTCTTTCCGCGTGCGGCGGCAGCGGCCAGCAGCAGGGGGCAGGGCCAGCCGCGATGGTGCCCACCGTCGGCGTGACCACGGCCAGCGTCGAGGCCGTCACGGCGATCGCCGAACTGCCCGGGCGCACCGCCCCCTACCTGATCGCTGAAGTCCGTCCGCAAGTCACCGGCATCGTCAAGGCCCGCCAGTTCACCGAAGGCAGCGAGGTGAAGGCCGGCCAGACCCTGTACCAGATCGACCCGGCGACCTATCAGGCCGCCTTCGACAGCGCCAAGGCCAGCCTTGCGCGCGCCGAGGCCAACCTGCACAGCGCCCACCTGAAGGCCGAGCGCTATGCCGATCTGGTCAAGATCGAGGCGGTCAGCAAGCAGGCCAACGACGACGCGGTCGCCGCGCTCAAGCAGGCCGAAGCCGACGTCGCGGCGGCACAGGCCGCAGTGGAAAAAGCCCGCATCGATCTCAACTTCACCCGGGTCAGCTCGCCGATTCCCGGCCGCATCGGGCGCTCGGCGGTGACCGCCGGCGCGCTGGTCACCGCCAACCAGGCCGACGCGCTCGCCACCGTGCAGCAACTCGACCCGATCTACGTCGATCTGACGCAATCCAGCGCCGAACTGCTGCGCCTGCGCCGCAATCTCGCCGAAGGCAAGCTGCAGCGCAACGGCGCCGACACGGTGCCGGTCCGCCTGCTGCTCGAAGATGGCAGCCTCTACGGCGCCGAAGGCAAGCTCGAATTCTCCGAAGTCTCGGTCGACCCGGCCACCGGCAGCGTGACCCTGCGCGCGGTTTTCCCCAACCCCAAGGGCGAACTGCTGCCCGGCATGTACGTGCGCGCGCGCCTCGCCCAGGGGGTCAACAACGACGCCATCCTGGTGCCGCACGCCGCGCTCAGCCGCGATCCGCGCGGCAACGCGCTGGTGATGGTGGTCAATGGCGAGAGCAAGGTCGAAGCGCGCATCGTCAAGACCGGTCAGTCGCTGGGCGACAAGTGGGTGGTCACCGAGGGCCTCGCCGCCGGCGACCGCATCATCGTCGATGGCCTGCAGAAGGTCCGCCCCGGCGCCCAGGTGCAGGTCCAGGCCGGCACCGCGGCGCCCGCCGCCGCCCCGGCCGCAGCCGCCGCGGCGAAATGAGGTAGCGCACCATGGCACGTTTCTTCATCGACCGACCCATCTTCGCGTGGGTCATCGCCATCGTCATCATGCTGTTCGGCGCGCTTTCCATCCTGAAGCTGCCGGTTTCGCAGTATCCGTCGATCGCACCACCGACCGTGGTGATCAACGCCACCTATCCGGGCGCCTCGGCCAAGACCGTGGAAGACTCCGTCACCCAGATCATCGAGCAGAAGATGACCGGGCTCGACGGCCTGCTGTACATGAAGTCGTCGTCCGACTCCTACGGCCGCGGCTCGGTGACCCTGACCTTCGACGCCGGCACCGACCCCGACATCGCCCAGGTTCAGGTGCAGAACAAGCTGCAGCTCGGCCTGCCGCTGCTGCCGCTGGCGGTGCAGCAACAGGGCGTGCAGGTGGCGAAATCGACCGCCAACTTCCTGATGGTGCTCGGTTTCGTGTCGAGCGACGGCAGCCTGAAGCAGAACGACCTCTCCGACTTTCTCGCCTCGACCGTGCAGGACCCGCTGTCGCGGGTGAGCGGGGTCGGTGAGGTCACCGTGTTCGGTGCCCAGTACGCGATGCGGGTATGGCTCGATCCGGCCAAGCTCACCAACTACAAGCTGACCCCGTTCGACGTGCAGGCCGCGATCCGGGCGCAGAACGCCCAGGTCTCGGCCGGTCAGCTCGGCGGCACGCCGGCGGTCGAGGGTCAAGGCTTCACCGCCTCGATCACCGCGCAGAGCCGGCTGCAGACCGTGGAGCAGTTCGAGCAGATCCTGCTGCGCAGCTCCGCCCAGGGCGGCGAAGTGCGCCTGAAGGACGTCGCCCGCATCGAGATCGGCGCCGAGAACTACGGCACCGTCGGCCGCTTCAACGGCCAGCCCGCCTCCGGCGTCGGCATCAAGCTCGCCGCCGGCGCCAACGCGCTCGAGACCGCCGATGCGGTGCGCGCGAAGATCGAGCAGATGAAGGCCTACTTCCCCGCCGGGGTCGAGGTCGTGGTGCCGTACGACACCACCCCCTTCGTCAAGATCTCGATCGAAGGCGTGGTGATGACGCTGATCGAGGCGGTGATCCTCGTCTTCCTGGTGATGTACCTGTTCCTGCAGAACTTCCGCGCCACCATCATCCCGACCATCGCCGTGCCGGTGGTGCTGCTCGGCACCTTCGGTGTGATGGCCGCGCTCGGCTTCACGATCAACACGTTGACCATGTTCGGCCTGGTGCTCGCGATCGGCCTCCTCGTCGATGACGCCATCGTCGTGGTCGAGAACGTCGAGCGGGTGATGACCGAGGAGGGCCTGTCGCCCAAGGAAGCCACCAAGCGCTCGATGAGCCAGATCACCGGCGCCCTGGTCGGCATCGGTCTGGTGCTGTCGGCGGTGTTCATCCCGATGGCCTTCTTCGGCGGTTCCACCGGGGTCATCTACCGCCAGTTCTCGATCACCATCGCCGCGGCGATGGGGCTGTCGGTGCTGGTCGCGATCGTGTTCACCCCGGCGCTGTGCGCCACCATGCTCAAGCCCGTCGAGAAGGGCCACGGCCATGGCGAAGGCGGACTGCTCGGGCGCTTTTTCGGCTGGTTCAACCGCATGTTCGACCGCAACACGCGGCGCTACGAATCGGCGGTGGGCCGCATCCTGCACCGCTCGCTGCGCTACCTGGTGATCTACGTCGCGATCCTCGGCGTGCTCGCCTTCCTGTTCATGCGCATGCCGACCTCTTTCCTCCCCGAAGAGGATCAGGGCGTGATGTTCACCCAGGTCACGCTGCCCGCCGGCGCCACCCAGGAGCGCACGCTCGAGGTGCTGGAGAAGGTCGAGAACCACTTCCTGCAGAACGAGAAGGAAGCGGTGCGTTCGATCTTCACCGTCGCCGGCTTCAGTTTCGGCGGCAGCGGCCAGAACATGGGTCTGGGCTTCGTCGGCATGCGCGACTGGAACGAGCGCACCGAACCCGGCATGGACGTGAAGTCGGTCGCCGGGCGCGCGATGGGCGCGTTCTCGCAGATCCGCGAAGCCATGGTGTTCGCCTTCGTGCCCCCGGCGGTGCTCGAACTCGGCACCTCCAGCGGCTTCAACGTGATGCTGCAGGACCGCGCCGGACTCGGCCACGATGCCTTGGTCGCCGCGCGCAACCAGTTCCTCGGCCTCGCCGCGCAGGACAAGCGCCTCGTCGGCGTGCGCCCGAACGGCCAGGACGACGTCGCCGAGTACGCGCTGCGGATCGATCACGCCAAGGCCGGCGCGCTCGGCATCGCGGTCGCCGACATCAACGACACCCTGGCCACCGCCTGGGGCGGCACCTATGTGAACGACTTCCTCGACCGCGGCCGCATCAAGAAGGTCTATGTGCAGGCCGACGCGCCCGCACGGATGACGCCGGAAGACCTCGGCAAGTGGTACGTGCGCAACAACAAGGGCGAGATGGTGCCGCTGTCGGCCTTCACCAGCGCGCACTGGACCTACGGCTCGCCGCGCCTGGAGCGCTACAACGGCCAGCCCTCGATCGAACTCCTCGGCCAGGCCGCCCCCGGTCTGTCCACCGGCGACGCGATGGCGGCGGTGGAGGAGATCATGGCCAAGCTGCCGCCGGGCATCGGCTACGAATGGACCGGCACCTCGTTCGAGGAACGCCGCTCCGGTTCGCAGGCCCCCGCCCTGTACGCGCTGTCGCTGCTCGTGGTGTTCCTGTGCCTGGCCGCGCTCTACGAGAGCTGGTCGGTGCCGTTCGCGGTGATGCTGGTGGTGCCGCTCGGCGTGCTCGGCGCGATCCTCGCCGCAACCGGACGCGGGCTGTCGAACGACGTCTACTTCCAGGTCGGCCTGCTCGCCACCATCGGCCTGTCGGCGAAGAACGCGATCCTGATCGTCGAATTCGCCAAGGACCTGATGGAGAAGGAAGGCCGCGAGCTGGTCGCCGCGACGCTGGAAGCGGTGCGCATGCGTCTGCGCCCGATCCTGATGACCTCGCTCGCCTTCGGTCTCGGTGTGCTGCCGCTGGCCAAAGCCACCGGCGCCGGCGCCGGCAGCCAGAACGCGATCGGCACCGGCGTGCTCGGCGGCACCATCGCCGCCACCGTGCTCGGGATCTTCTTCATCCCGCTGTTCTACGTCGTGATCAAGCGCATCTTCAAGGACAAGCCGGCCGCGGCGGACGCTCCCGCCGCCCTCGCCGTGCAGGAGAACAAGTGATGACCCCGCTTCGCATTCTCGCCCTCGCCATCGCCGCGGCGGCCACCGGCGCCTGCTCCACGCTGGCGCCGGACTACGCGCGCCCCGAGGCGCCGGTGCCGGCCGCATGGCCGGCCGGCGCCGCGGTGACCACGCAGGGCCCGGTCGCCGCCGAACTGGCGTGGGCCGAATACTTCGCCGACGCGCGCCTGCGCGAACTGATCGGCCTAGCCCTCATCAACAACCGCGACCTGCGCATCGCCGCGCTCAACATCGAGCGCGCCCGCGCCCAGTACCAGATCCAGCGCAGCGAACTGTTGCCCTCGATCGGCGTCAGCGGCGGCCAGAATGCCCAGCGCCTGCCGGGCGACCTCACCACCACCGGCGAACCGCGCATCAGCCGCCAGTACAACACCACAGTCGGCTTCTCGGCCTATGAGCTGGATTTCTTCAGCCGCGTGCGCAGCCTGCGCGACCAGGCGCTGGAGCAGTACCTCGGCACCGAGGAGGCACGCCGCAGCGCGCAGATCAGCCTCGTCGCCGAAGTCGCCGGGGTATGGCTGACGCTCGCCGCCGACCGCGAACTGCGCGACCTCGCGCAGCGCACCTACGACACCCAGAAGCAGTCCTTCGACCTCGCCCGGCGCAGCTTCGAGGCCGGCGCCACCTCGGCGCTCGACCTCAACCAGGCACGCAGCGCGATGGAGCGCGCGCGCGCCGACGCCGCACGCTACACCGCACAGGTCGTGCAGGACGAAAACGCCCTCGCCCTGGTCATCGGCGGCGCGGTGCCCGCCCACCTGCTGCCCGAGGGCCTCACCGACGCAGTCGGCACGGTCGCCGAACTGCCCGCCGGCGTGCCCTCCGAGGTGCTCGCCCGGCGCCCCGACGTGCTCCAGGCCGAGCGCCAGCTGCGCGCCGCCAACGCCAACATCGGCGCCGCGCGCGCGGCGTTCTTCCCGAGCATCACCCTCACCGCCGCGGCCGGCACCGCGAGCGCGCGCCTCGAAGACCTGTTCACCGCCGGCTCGGGCACGTGGTCGTTCGCGCCCCAGCTCAATCTGCCGATCTTCACCGCCGGCCGGCTGAGCGCCAATCTCGAGGCCACCAAGGTCGAGCGCGAGATCGCCCTCGCCCAGTACGAGAAGGCGATCCAGAGCGCCTTCCGCGAAGTCGCCGACGCGCTCGCCGAGCGCGCCACGCTCGCCGAACAGCTCGACGCCCGCCGCCAGCTCGCCGAGGCCAACGCCAACAGCTTCCGTCTCTCCGAGGCGCGCTACCGCAGCGGCGTCGACAGCTACCTCGGCGTACTCGACGCCCAGCGCTCGCAGTACGCCGCCGAGCAGGAGCTGATCGGCGCCCGCCTCGCCGACGCCGCCAACCGTGTCGCCCTGTACAAGGCCCTGGGCGGCGGCTGGCAGTGAGGCGCGCGCCGAACAACGGCCGGTCCTGGCGTACAAGGCGCTAGAATACGGGGGTTGCCGGGGCGTTCGCCGTCCCCGGCGCCCCCGCATCGTATGAGCCACATCTCCGGAGCCCCGCCATGAAGGGAAACAAGAAAGTCGTTGCCGCGCTCAACGAGTTGCTCGCCGACGAACTCGCCGCGCGCGACCAGTACTTCATCCACAGTCGCATGCTCGGAGAATGGGGCCTGCACCACGCCGCGACGCGCATCGCCCACGAGGTCGAGGACGAGACCGCACACGCCGCCGCACTCATCAGCCGCATCCTGTTCCTCGAAGGCACGCCCGACATGGTCCCGAGCAAGATCAGCGTCGGCAAGGACATCGCCGACATGTTCGGCAAGGACCTCGCGGTCGAGCTGCAGGTCGTCGACAACCTGCGCAAGGCCATGGCGCTGTGCGAGCACGAGCACGACTACGTCACCCGCGACCTGCTGCTGAAGATGCTCATCGACACCGAGATCGACCACGCCCACTGGCTCGAGCAACAGTTGCGCCTGATCGACATGGTCGGTCTGCCCAACTACCTGCAGTCGCAGCTGAAGGACGGCGGCGCCACCGGCTGAGCCCCGCCGGCGGCGGAGAAAATACGCCATCGGCATCGGCGTATTTGCTCCCCGGCCAGCGCCTGCCGCGCCTCCCCCCGTTTTCAGCACGACCCGATGTTTTTGGGGTATGGTCCCGGCATCGCAGTCCGGATCTAGAACAAGGAAACCGCCATGAACACCACTGCCACCCCCCTCATCACCGAGGCCGAACTGCGCGCGGCGCCCGAAGACGACTACATGTCCGCCCGCCAGCTCGCGTTCTTCCGCAACCTGCTCGAAGAAGAAATGCAGAAGCTGCTGGAGAACGCGCATCAGACCACCACCCACCTGCAGGACAACGAGGCCACCCCCGACCCCTCCGATCGCGCCAGCGTCGAGGAGGAGCACACCCTCGAACTGCGCGTGCGCGACCGCGAGCGCAAGCTGCTGAAAAAAATCGAGGAAGCGCTCGTCCGCATCGACGACGGCAGCTACGGCTGGTGCGAGGAAACCGGCGACCCGATCGGCATCGGTCGCCTGCTCGCGCGCCCGACCGCGACCCTGAGCCTGGAAGCCCAGGAGCGGCGCGAGAAACTGAAGAAGATGCAGGGCGGCTGAACGCCGCACCTCCGGGGATGGACGCGCACGCCATGGCCAGCGCCGGCGCCGACCGGCGCATTCCGGTCACCGTCCTCACCGGCTTTCTCGGCGCCGGCAAGACCACGCTGCTCAACCACCTGCTGCGCCAGCCCGAAATGGCCGGCGCCGCGGTGCTGATCAACGAGTTCGGCACGGTCGGCGTCGATCACCACCTGGTCGACAAGATCGACGACACCCTGGTCGTGCTCGACTCCGGCTGTCTGTGCTGCAGCGTGCAGGGCGACCTGGTGAAGGCGCTCAAGAA
Source organism: Pseudomonadota bacterium (assembly GCA_023459095.1). Lineage (GTDB taxonomy): Bacteria > Pseudomonadota > Gammaproteobacteria > Burkholderiales > Rhodocyclaceae > JAEWVQ01. Next base: position 15,983 of record JAEWVQ010000112.1, read on the forward strand.
CCTCTTCATGCGCGCTCTGCGCCGCGAGATCGCCCCGCCCTCGCGGGTGCTGATCGAAACCACCGGTCTCGCCGATCCGGCGCCGGTGATCCACACCCTGATGGAAGAAGCCTTCATCGCCGAGCGCTACCGCTGCGACGGCGTGATCACCGCGGTCGACACCACCCACGCCGCCGACCAGCTCGAGCACCACCGTGAAGCCGTGCGCCAGGTCGCGATGGCCGACCGCCTGCTGCTCACCAAGTGCGACCTGTCCACCGCCGAGGCCCGCGCCGCGCTCGGCACGCGCCTCGCCGCACTCAACCCCGGTGCACCGCAGATCGAGATCGAACACGGCCGCGTCGCCCCCGCGCAGCTCTCCGCCTGCGGCCTGTACACCGCCGCCGGCAAGCACCCCGACGTCGCCGCCTGGCTCGGCGAGGAGGCGGTCCGCCGCCAACAGGCCCGCGTCCCCACGCCGTGGCGCAAGCCCGGCGCCCACGCGCCCGCGGCACAGCCCGCGCGCCACGACGACGGCATTGTCAGCTACGTCCTCACCTTCGACGCGCCGCTGCCGTGGTTCGAATTCAGCGACGCGCTCGGCCTCCTGCTGCAGATGTACGGCCAGTACATCCTGCGCATCAAGGGGCTGGTGAATGTCGCCGGCGATCCGCTGCCGCGCGTCGTGCAGTGCGTGCAGCACGCCGCCTACCCGCCGTTCAGCCTCGCCGCCTGGCCCGCGCGCGCGCCCTATGACGACCGCCGCAGCCGCCTCGTGTTCATCGTCCGCGGCCTCGCCCGCGACGACGTCGCCGCCATGCTCGGCTCCTTCGTCGGCCAGACCCCGGCGCCGGAAGCCGCCTGATGCGCGGGCTGCTGCGCGCGCTGATCCGCGGCTACCAGCTCTTCATCAGCCCGCTGCTCGGCCCGCGCTGCCGCTTCTATCCAACCTGCTCGCACTACGCGCTGGAGGCGATCGAGGTGCACGGCCCGTGGCGCGGCGGCTGGCTCGCCCTGCGCCGCATCCTGCGCTGCCATCCGTGGCACCCCGGCGGCCTCGACCCGGTGCCGCCGCGCTGCGACCACGACCACCACAGCCACTGAGCCGCGCGCAGCCGCTCAACCGCGCGCGGCCTGCGCGCGGCGTCCGAGCACGGCGGGGAACATCGCCGGCACCAGGATCAGCATGCCGAGCACCGCGACCCCGCTCCAGCCCACGCCGTCGTGCGCCACCCCGGCGAAGAAGGTCGCCAGCGTCGCCGCGGCGAAGGTGCCGGTTTCATTGAGGCTCTGCAGGCGCCCGCGATTGACCGCCGACGCCGATTCCACGAGCAGCGCGCTGCCGCCGATATAGGCAAGGTTCCAGCCCACGCCGACACCGATCATCGACACGTGGAACCACAGCGCGGTCTCGCCGGCGAACGCGCTTGCGCACGCCGCCACCGCCAGCATGCAGCCGGCCTGGGCAACGCGCACCGCGCCGAAGCGGCTCACCAGCCCGCCGGTGAAGAAGGACGGCGCGAACATGCCGACCAGGTGCCACTGCACCACGCTCGCCGCCAACCCCACCGGCAGGCCGCAGCCGACGATGGCGAGCGGCGCCGCGTTCATGGTCAGCACCATCATGCCGAACGCGGCGATGCAGAACACCAGCGCGCGCTGCAACGGCACGCTGGCGGCGAACTCGGCGAGCGCCGGCGCCCACGCCGGCAGCGGCGGAATGCGCGCCGCGGCCGGTTCGCGCCAGCACCCCAGCACCGCGACCGCGAGCAGCGACACCGCCGCCGACACCAGGTAGGAGCCGACGAAGGGCACGGCGAGCGCATCCTTGGCGAGCGCCCCCAGATGCGGGCCGAGGAAGGCCGCCGCCAGACCGCCCACCATCACCCACGAGATCGCCCGCGGCCGGTCGGCCTCGGACGGCGCGACGTCGGCGGCAGCGAGGCGGAAATACTGCGCCGTGCCCTGAAACAGGCCGAACAGGCTGGTGGCGAGGCAGAAGCCGACGAAGCTGCCGGCGTGGATCGCCAGCGCCGACAGCAGCGCGCCTACCATCCCGCCCACCGCGCCGGCGACGAACACCGGCCGCCGCCCGAAGCGGGCGAAGGCCTTCACCGCGAGAAAGGCGCTCGCCGCGGTCATCAACCCGGTGAGCGCCAGCGGCAGCGTGGCGAGCGCCGGCGACGGCGCCAGCCAGGCGCCGGCCAGGCCGCTCACCGTGAACACGATCGAGATCGCGCAGAAGAACAATCCCTGCGACAGCGACAACAGCCAGACGGGAGCCCACGACGGGCGGGATGCGGACAGAGGATTCATGACGGTCGGGGTCGGCCGGCGCCCGGCCTGCGGGCGCGGCGGAAATCAGCGGAACCGCGCAGGGTAGCACCATCGCGCAAGGATGCGGCGATCTGCGCCAGACGTTATCCTCGGAGGCCGAGCCGACCGATGCCGCCGCCCGTGCCTCCCGCCCCGCCTCCCGCCCTGTCCCCATTCGCCGCCCGCTGGCTCGCCGAGATCGTGCGCCGCCACGAGGAGCGCCACCCGCCGTTCGCCGACGCGCTGCCCGCCGATGGCGACGCGGAGACACGCATCCTCGCCCGCGCCGCCCGCATCGGCGCGCGCGAAGGCTGGCGCGACGCCGTGCTGCGCTGGCAGGGGCGCGGCCGCGTGGTCGCCGCGGTGGCGGCCGCACTCGCCCTGCTCGGCGGCTTCGGCGCCGCCGCCGGCGCGCTCGGTGACGGCAGCCGGGCGGTGAACGTGGTGTGGGTGCTGGGC
>JAEWVQ010000113.1 GCA_023459095.1 Pseudomonadota bacterium
CCTGGAGCACTTCGAAACCCGGCTGGTGGCGCGCGGCAGCCGCCTCGCGCTCGCGCTCGCAGCGCGCGGCAGCGAGCTGGGCGAGGCGTCCGGCGCCGTTACCGCGCAGGCCGAGCGCACCGCCGGCGGTTGGCGGCTGGCGCCGGATGCGCCGCTGCTGGGTTCGGCGCGCGTGGACATGCCGTCGATCGCCTGGCTCGGGCGTCTGATGCGCGACAACGTCGATACCGGTGGCCGCCTCGTCGCCGATTTCGCCGTCGCCGGCACGCCGGCCGCGCCGCGGGCGAGCGGACGGATCACGGGGAGCGACCTGGCGCTGGCGCTGACCGATCAGGGGCTGGTGTTGGGCGGCGGCGAACTTGTCGCCGATTTCGACCGCGACCGTCTGCGCCTGCAGCGGCTGGTGTTCGTGTCGCCGAACCGCGTGCGCCCGCGCGATGGCCGCGTCCCCTATGCGGCGCTTACCGCAACGCCGGGACGGCTCGAGGCGCGTGGCGAGATTGCGCTCGACAGCGGCGCGGGACGCTTCGACTTCCGTGCCGAGCGCCTGCCGCTGCTGCAGCGCGAGGACCGCTGGCTGATCTTGTCGGGGGCGGGCACGGCGGCGTCGACGTGGACCACGCTCGACCTCGATGCCGGTTTCGGCGTCGATGCGGGCTACATCGAGATGGCGGAAAGCGCGCCGCCCAGCCTGTCCGACGACGTCGTCGTGCTCGGCCGCGACCAGCCCGCGGGCGAAGGCGGCATGGCGGTTCGCGCGCAGTTGCGGATCGGTCTCGGCGAGGCCCTCTACCTCAATGCGATGGGGGTCGATACGCGGCTCGCCGGCGAGCTCACGCTCAGTCTCGCGCCGGGGCGCGCGCTGGCCGCGGTGGGCTCGATTTCCACCGTCGGCGGCAGCTACCGCGGCTACGGCCAGCGCCTGGTGATCGACCGCGGCCTGATCAATTTCCAGGGCGAACTCGACAACCCGGGGCTCAACGTGGTCGCGCTGCGCAAGGGGCTGGCGGTCGAGGCCGGGGTCGCGATCACCGGCAGCGCGCGCCGGCCGCAGGTGCGGCTGGTGTCGGAGCCGAGTGTGCCGGACCCCGAAAAGCTGTCGTGGATCGTGCTCGGACGCGCGCCCGACGCCGGCGCCGGCGCCGATCTGGCGCTGCTGCTGCCGGCGGCGCAGGCGCTGCTCGGTGGTCCGGGCGGCGGCATGACCGAGCAGTTGTCGCGCAGCCTGGGCTTCGACAGCTTCTCCATCGGCCAGGGCGAACTCAACAGCACCGGGCGTACCGCAACCAGCCGGGTCGCCGGCGGCGGCTCGACCATCAGCCGCGACCCCACCGTGGCCGGCGAGGTGCTGAGCGTGGGCAAGCGGCTGTCGGCCGACCTGTTCCTGTCGTTCGAGCAGAGCCTGGCCGGGGCGGAGTCGCTGGTCAAGCTCAGCTACCAGCTCGGCCGGCGGGTGTCGGTGGTGGCGCGCGGCGGCACCGACAACGCGGTAGACATCTATTACACGTTCTCCTTCCGCTGAATGCGTGCCAAGCACTTTGCTCGATTGGCGCCGCCGACGTGGAATGAAGCGGCGCGGGCGTTGTCCTATGCTTGAAACGTGGAGACGGCGCAGCCCGCCAAGACGGCCCCCGGTTTCGATCACTGCGAAGCCGGCGAACCGCGCCCTCCCGCTTCGACCTTCCCGCCGCACTGACAGAGAGAATCGATCATGACGACTACCACGACCACGCCTGCGCGCGAGTACGCGATCCTCGGCGGGGGCTGCTTCTGGTGCCTGGAAGCGGTGTTCCGCGAAGTGGAGGGGGTCGAATCGGTGACGTCCGGCTATGCCGGCGGCCACCTCGACGCGCCCACCTACCGCCAGGTCTGCGCGGGCGGCACCGGCCACGCCGAAGTGGTGCGGATCGCCTTCGATCCGCAACGCATCGCCTACCGCGACCTGCTCGAGATCTTCTTCACCATCCACGATCCGACCACGCTCAATCGCCAGGGCAACGACATCGGCACCCAGTACCGCTCGATCATCCTCGTCGCCGACGATGCGCAGTTGCATGCCGCGCTCGCCCTCATCGAGGAACTGGGCGAGGCGCGGGTGTATCCGCACGCGATCCAGACCCGGGTCGAGCGCGCCGGCGCGTTCTGGCCGGCCGAACCCGAGCACCACGACTACTACGCGCAGCACAGCGACCAGCCGTACTGCCAGTATGTGGTCGCGCCCAAGGTCGCCAAGTTCCGCGAGAAGTTCGCCGAGCGCCGGCGCAAGGGCGGGTAGAATCGCGGCTCTTTTCACTGCAAGCAGGAGACGGGCATGACCCAGACCACGACCGCCAGCGGCCTCGTCATCGAAGACCTCGAAACCGGCAGCGGCGAGACCGCGGCCAAGGGCCAGATGGTGTCGGTGCATTACACCGGCTGGCTCACCGACGGCACCAAGTTCGATTCGAGCAAGGACCGCAACGACCCGTTCACCTTCCCGCTCGGCGCCGGCCACGTGATCCGCGGCTGGGACGAGGGCGTGCAGGGCATGCAGATCGGCGGCCGCCGCAAGCTGACCATTCCGCCTGAGCTCGGCTATGGCGCGCGCGGCGCGGGCGGTGTGATCCCCCCCAACGCCACCCTGGTGTTCGAGGTGGAGCTGCTGAAGGTGCTGTGAGCCCAAGCGTGCGGCGGCGCGCGCCGCCCGCACAGGCAACAAAAAGCCCGCCGGTCGGCAAACGGGCGGGCTTTTTGTTGCCTGTGCGGTGGGGACTCAGCCGGCGGCGGTGGCGACGAGGGCGACGATGGTTTCGCCGTAGGCTTCCAGCTTGCGGTCGCCGATGCCGGAGACGCCGGCCAGCTCGGCGACGCTGGTGGGGCGGGCGATGGCGATCTCACGCAGCGTGGCGTCGTGGAAGATGACGTAGGCCGGCACGTTGCGTTCCTTCGCGGTCTCCGCGCGCCACACGCGCAGACGGTCGAACAGCGTGGTCGGGATGCCGCCCGGGATGTCGAGCGGGGCGCTGCGGCGCTTGCCGCGGCTGCGGCTGCGCTCCGGTTCGAGGCGCAGATGGAATTCGGCCTCGCCGCGCAGCAGCGGGCGGGCGAGGTCGGTGAGGGTGAGCGCGTTGTAGCGTTCGTGATCGACCGCGACCAGTTCGCGTGCGATCAGCTGGCGGAACACCGTGCGCCAGCGCTTTTCGTCCAGATCGCTGCCGATGCCGAAGGTGCTGAGGCCCTCGTGCTGGCGCTCGATCACCTTCTCGGTGCGCTCGCCGCGCAGCACGTCGATGAGATGGCCGGCGCCGTAGCGCTGGCCGGTGCGATAGACGCAGCTCAAGGCCTTGCGCGCGGCCTCGGTGGCATCCCAGGTCTGCGGCGGGTGCAGGCAGTTGTCGCAGTTGCCGCAGGGCTCGGCGTCCTCGCCGAAGTAGGCGAGCAGGTGCTGGCGGCGGCAGGTGGTGGCCTCGGCGAGGCCGACCAGGACGTCGAGGCGGTTGCGCGCGAGGCGCTTGAATTCGTCGCCGGCGTCGGATTCGTCGATCATCCGGCGCTGCTGGACCACATCCTGTGCGCCCCAGGCCATCCACGCGTGCGCGGGCAGGCCGTCGCGGCCGGCACGGCCGGTTTCCTGGTAATAGCCCTCGATCGAGCGCGGCAGGTCGAGGTGGGCGACGAAGCGCACGTCGGGCTTGTCGATGCCCATGCCGAAGGCGATGGTGGCGACCATCACCAGGCCGTCCTCGCGCAGGAAGCGGGTCTGGTGCTCGGCGCGCACCTCCTGGCCGAGGCCGGCGTGGTAGGGCAGAGCGTTGATGCCCTGTTCCTGCAGCCAGGCTGCGGTTTCCTCCACCTTGCGCCGCGACAGGCAATAGACGATGCCGGCCTCGGCCGGAAACTCCTCGCGGATGAAGGCGAGCAGCTGGCGGCGCGCGTCCTGCTTGTCGACGATGGTGTAGCGGATGTTGGGGCGGTCGAAGCTGGAGACGAAGCGGCGTGCGTCTTCGAGGCGCAGGCGCTGGGCGATCTCCTCGCGGGTCTGGCGGTCGGCGGTGGCGGTGAGCGCGATGCGCGGAATCGACGGGTAGCGCTCAGGGAGAATGGAGAGCTGCAGGTACTCGGGGCGGAAGTCGTGTCCCCATTGCGACACGCAGTGCGCCTCGTCGATGGCGAACAGCGCCAGCCGTCCGGTGTCGCGCAGATGGTCGAGCTGGTCGAGGAAGCGCGGCGTCATCAGGCGCTCGGGGGCGACGTAGAGCAGATCGAGCTCGCCGTCGTGGAGCGCGCGCTCGACCGCGCGTGCGCGCTCCATGTCGAGGCTGGAGTTGAGGAAGGCGGCGGCGACGCCGGCTTCCACCAGGGCGCTGACCTGGTCGTGCATGAGCGCGATCAGCGGCGACACCACGATCGCCGTGCCCGCGCGCAGCAGCGCCGGCACCTGGTAGCACAGCGACTTGCCGCCGCCGGTGGGCATCAGCACGAGAGCATCGCCGCCGGCGGCGACGTGCTCGACGATGTCCTGCTGCGGACCGCGGAACGCGGTGTAACCGAAGACGTGTTCGAGGACGTGGAGCGCGGAGGGCGCGGGCGTGGTGCTCACGACTGCGCGCGGATGCGGTCGATGAGCGCGGTGGTGGAGCGCTCGACCTCGAATGGGATCGAATGCACGGTGCCGCCCCAGCTCCGCACTTCGGCAGCGCCGACGATGGCGTCCGGCGCCCAGTCACCGCCCTTGACCAGGATCTGCGGACGGGCTTCGAGGATGCGCGCGAGCGGCGTGTCGTCGTCGAACCAGGTCACCAGGTCGACACTGGCGAGCGCGGCGATCACCCGCAGGCGGTCGTCGAGCGCGTTCATCGGGCGGTCCTCGCCCTTGCCCAGACGCTTCACCGATGCGTCGGTGTTGAGCGCCACCACCAGCGCCGCGCCCAGCGCCCGTGCCTGGGCGAGATAGGTGACGTGGCCGCGGTGCACGATGTCGAAGCAGCCATTGGTGAACACCAGCGGCCGCGGCAGCGCCGCGGCGCGGGCGGCGAGGTCGGCGGGCGGGCAGAGCTTGGCTTCGAAGGCGGGAGGGGGGTAGCGCATGGGCGGTCGGGTGAGGCGAAAGGGCGGATTGTAGTCGATTGCGCCGGTGCTGCCGGCCGCCGCCCGCGGCCCCTGCCTTACAATTGCGCCCTTCAGCGGCGATGGAGGGGGCGATGGACGGCTGGTTCGATGGCGTGCGGAGAGTCGATTCGCCGAACTGCGATGCACGCCCGCGCGGGGCGGTGCCGTGGCTGGTGGTGGTGCACGCGATCAGTCTGCCCCCGGATGAATTCGGCGGTCCCGGTGTCGAGCAATTGTTCACCAACACCCTCGATCCGGACGCCCATCCGTACTACGGCGGGATTCACAACCTGCGCGTGTCCGCGCATTTCTTCATCCGCCGCGATGGCGAGGTGATCCAGTTCGTGTCCACCGCCGACCGCGCCTGGCACGCCGGGGTGTCGAGCTGGGGCGGGCGCGAGCGCTGCAACGATTTTTCCATCGGCATCGAGCTCGAAGGCTGCGACACGCAGCCCTTCGAGCGCATCCAGTACGAGCGCCTGGCCGAGCTGATCGCGCGCCTCAGGACGGTGCATCCGATCGAGCAGGTGGTCGGCCATGCCGACATCGCGCCCGGGCGCAAGACCGACCCTGGCCCCTGTTTCGACTGGCGGCGGGTGCCGGGGCGCGTGCTCTGAACGATCCAGGCTGGGGAGGCCACCGCGGTGGCGCGTCGCTCAGTGATGGGCGAATTTCTTGAAGAAGCGCCCAAGGAAGCTCTTCGGCTGCGCAGTGAGCTGGTGTTCCTTTGCGTAGGCGCGGTCCTTCACCATGATGTGATTGACCAGCCATTCGCGCAGGAAGTGGAGGAGTTCGAGATCGATCGGGCGCCCCTTGTCGGCGGCCAGGCGCGCCTCGCGCAGGCGGCCGACGAAGGCGTCGTGCTGCTTCTTGTGCTGCTCGAAATCCGAAAAGCCATGGCTGCGCATGAAGGCTTCTTCGGCGGTGAAGTGGGAGATCGTGTACTGCTCGAGATCGTTGATGATGGTGGCCATTTCCGCGGCGCCGGCGCGGCGCACGATGGCTTTCCACAGATGGTTCATGATGTCGAACAGCATCTTGTGCTGGTCGTCGATCTCGTCGAGTCCGAGGCGGTAGCTGTCTTCCCACCGGACCAGATTTTCATTCAGGGGCATGTCGGTTCCCTATGTCGATTGTGCGACCATGGTCGATGCGCGATATCCCGGCGCCGAGCCCGGGAACGGCCGATCGGGCGGTGTGGTGGCCGAGATCGTTACACCTTGTTTCAACATTTTCACGGCATCGGGAGGTGGCGGGCGGCGCATCTCGCCGAATGCGCCCGGGCCTTGATCCCTGCAGGCTGCGCGGTCGCACGACGAGTCGGTGGCGTCGCGAAGCAGGGGGAGAGATTTAATCGAATACAGCGCCTGGGGTTTTGACAAAAGTCAACGGACTCCCCTAGAGTGCGCGCTCGCTGCGCTGCGGCATTGAGTGCAATACATTTCAATCCGGTGCGGCGCCGTCCCTTCATTGCGGGGCGGCGCAAGAGTCATGGACGCTCGCACCGCGGGGCAGAAGGTCTGGTTGCGGCCTTCTGCCTGAACACCTACTGGCGACCGAACACTTCGTGCGATCGAGGCCGGGACAACCGGCTGCGCTTCGCGCATGCCCGGAAACGGGCGGCCTGCGCTGTCCTTGCGGATGGCGCTGGAGAAGTGGCGGCCTACGGCATGGAGGACACCATGAATCACGCAACGCAAGTCAAGGAAGGCGCCGCGCACCCTGCCGGCCGCCGTATTTCCAATCTGCTGCTCCTCGTCCTGATCGGCTTCGGCGTGCTTGGCGCCGGCGTGTTCGTCGCGGGCCAGGCACGGCCCGCGCCCGCATCGGCGGCGGCGCTGGTGGAGCAGGTGGCGGCGCCGGCCGCGGTGGCGCCGGTGGTTGCGCTGGCGCAGGCCGACGTTGCCGCCGAGAGCGGTCTGTCGGCGGAGATGGCGCGCGTGCGCGACTGGATCGCGCGCCGCTACCGCGTGTCGACGGTTGCGCTCGAGCCGGTGCTGGAGGCGGCGGAAGAGGCCGGCCGGTTGGCCGGGATCGATCCGCTGCTGATCGTCGCGGTGATGGCGATCGAGTCGAGCTTCAACCCTTTTGCCGAAAGCCAGATGGGGGCGCAGGGCCTGATGCAGGTCATCCCGCGCTTCCACAAGGACAAGATCGGCCCCGAGCATGACGAGAACGCGCTGTTCGATCCCGAGCTCAACGTCAGAGTCGGCACCCTGGTGCTCCACGAGGGCTTGCGCCGCTACGGCAGCATGCAGGCCGCACTGCAGTACTACGGCGGCGCGCTGAGCGATCCGGAGGCCGGCTACGCGCGCAAGGTCATGGCGATGAAGAAGCGCCTGGTGAGCGCCGCCGGGCGGCGGAGCGCGACCGACGCCTGATCAGCCGAGCACCGCGCGCATGCGCTCGGCGGCCTCGAGCAGACGTTCCTGGCCGGTGGTGTAGGCCAGGCGCAGGTGGCGTCGCGGCAGGTGGTGGCCGAAGTCGAGGCCGGGTGTGGTGGCCACGCCGGCCTCTTCGATCAAGCGGCGGGCGAGGGTTTCGCTGTCGTCGGCGAGCGCCGACACATCGGCGTAGATATAGAACGCGCCCTGCGGTTCGGTGGCGATACCAAAGCCGAGTTCGCGCAGCGCCGGCAGCAGGGTGTCGCGACGCGCGGCGAAAGCGGCGCGGCGTTGTTCGAGGAGGGCCAGCGTGGCCGGCTCGAAGGCAGCGAGCGCGGCGTGCTGGGCCGGCGTCGACGGCGCGATGAAGAAGTGCTGGGCGAGCTTCTCGATCTCGCGCACATAGGCGTGCGGCGCCACCAGCCAGCCCAGGCGCCAGCCGGTCATCCCGAAGTACTTGGAAAAGCTGTTCACCACGAAGACGTCGTCGGCCGCGGCGAGCGCCGGCTGGGCGAGCGCGGTCGACGCGGCGACGCCATAGGTCAGGCCCTGGTAGATCTCGTCGACCAGCAGCAGGCCGCCGCGGGCGTGGGTGCAGCGGTGCAGGGCGGCGAGCTCGCCGGCGTCGAGCAGGGTGCCGGTCGGATTGGCCGGGGTGGCCACCATCAGGCCGCGCGTGCGCTCGCTCCACGCCGCGTCGACCTGTTCCGCGCCGGGCTGGTAGCGGCCCGCAGCGTCGACCGGCAGCGCGCGCGCCACGCCCTCGAAGCTGCGCACGAGGTGGCGGTTGGACGGATAGCCGGGGTCGGGCAGCAGCCATTCGTCGCCCGGGTCGGTGGTCGCGGCGAGCGCGAGCATGAGCGCCCCCGAGGCGCCGGCGGTGACGATGATGCGCTCCGGGGCCACTGCGGCACCGAAGCGTTCGTGGTAGAAGCGGGCGATGGCCTCGCGCAGGCGCGGCAGGCCGAGCGCGGCGGTGTAATGCACGTCGCCGCTGGCGAGAAAGCGGGTCGCGGCCTCGATCATCGGCGCCGGGGTCGGAAAGTCGGGTTCGCCGACCTCCATGTGGATCACGTCGCGCCCCTGGGCCTCGAGTTCGTGCGCGCGACGCAGCAGTTCCATGACGTGGAAGGGCTGGATGTCGGCGGTGCGGCGGGCGAGTGCGGGGCGGGCGGCGGTCATGGCGGGCTCCTGAAAGCGGCTGAAAAAGACAAAGCGCCGGCGAGGCGGCGCTTTGCAGTGGCTGCGGTGCCGTGCCGGCCGCATGCGGCGGCCGGTGCGGGCAGGCTCAGTCGGTGTTGAGCGCGAGCGCGAACAGTTCGCGCTTGAGCGTGAGCTGCTTGGGCAGGCGATCCTGCAGCTTGTCGAACCACTCCTTGTGCAGTTCGAGCTCCTGCTTCCAGGCGTCGGCATCCACCGTGGTCAGGGCGTCGAATTCGGCCTTGGTGACGTCGGAGCCGCTCCAGTCGATGTCCTCGAACTTCGGCATCCAGCCCAGCGTGGTTTCCTTGGCGGCGACCTTGCCCTTGACGCGATCGACGATCCACTTCAGCACGCGCATGTTCTCGCCGAAACCCGGCCACATGAAGTTGCCGTCGGCATCCATGCGGAACCAGTTCACGCAGAAGATCTTCGGCGTCTGCTCGACCACGTGACCCATCTTCAGCCAGTGGTTGAAGTAATCGCCCATGTGGTAGCCGCAGAAGGGCAGCATCGCGAACGGATCGCGGCGCACCACGCCCTGCGCGCCGAAGGCGGCGGCGGTGGTTTCCGAACCCAGCGTGGCGGCCATGTAGACGCCGAAGTTCCAGTTGAAGGCCTGGTACACCAGCGGCACGGTGGTGGCGCGGCGGCCGCCGAAGATGAAGGCCGAGATCGGCACGCCTTCCGGGCTCTCCCAGGCCGCGTCGATCGACGGGCACTGGCTGGCGGGGGCGGTGAAGCGCGAGTTCGGGTGGGCGGCCTTGCGCCCGGTCTCACGGGCGATTTCCGGCGTCCAGTCCTTGCCCTGCCAGTCGATCAGGTGGGCGGGGGCTTCCTTGCTCATGCCTTCCCACCACACGTCGCCGTCGTCGGTCAGCGCGACGTTGGTGAAGATGATGTTTTCCTTCAGCGTCGCCATGGCGTTGAAGTTGGTCTTTTCCGACGTGCCGGGGGCGACGCCGAAGAAGCCGGCTTCGGGGTTGATGGCGTAGAACTTGCCATCCTTGCCCGGCTTGATCCAGGCGATGTCGTCGCCCACGGTGGTGATCTTCCAGCCGTTGAAGCTCTGCGGCGGGATCAGCATCGCGAAGTTGGTCTTGCCGCAGGCCGACGGGAAGGCGGCGGCGACGTAGGTCTTCTCGCCTTCAGGGGATTCGACGCCGAGGATCAGCATGTGTTCGGCCAGCCAGCCTTCGTCGCGCGCCATGGTGGAGGCGATGCGCAGGGCGAAGCACTTCTTGCCGAGCAGGGCGTTGCCGCCGTAGCCGGAGCCGTAGGACCAGATTTCGCGCGTTTCGGGGAAATGCACGATGTACTTGGTGGTCGGGTTGCACGGCCAGCGGCTGTCCTTCTCGCCGTGGGCGAGCGGGGCGCCGACGGTGTGGATGCAGGGCACGAACTCGCCGTCGGTGCCGAGCACCTCGATCGCGCCACGGCCCATGCGGGTCATGGTGCGCATGTTGGTGACGACGTAGGGGCTGTCGGAGATTTCCACGCCGATGTGCGCGATCGGCGAGCCGAGCGGGCCCATCGAGAACGGGATCACGTACATCGTGCGCCCGTGCATGGCACCCTTGAACAGGCCGTTCAGGGTGCCGCGCATGGTGTCCGGGTCTTCCCAGTTGTTGGTCGGGCCGGCGTCGTTCTTGTCCTTCGAGCAGATGAAGGTGCGGTCCTCGACGCGGGCGACGTCGGACGGGTCGGAGAAGGCGAGGTAGGAGTTCTTGCGCTTTTCCGGGTTGAGCTTGATCAGCATGCCGGATTCGACCATTTCGGCGCACAGGCGGTCGTATTCTTCCTGGGAGCCGTCGCACCACACGATCTGGTCGGGTTCGGTGAGGGCGGCGATGTCCGCCACCCACTTCTTCAGGCCTTCATGGCGAACGTAGTCGGGGGCTGCAGCCAGCGCTGCGGCGGAAAAGCGTTGGGTCATGACGGGGAGCTCTCCTCTCTCCAGATTTGCGGATGCGGCTTGTTTTCCGGCGGGCGGTGCGCAAGCGCACCGGTGGCTGCGGGGCATCCATCCTGCGGCCACGGCCTGCGGAAACTACTAGGGTAAACCGCAGTCGGCGAAAGCCTAATATTATGCCACGGGCCGGGAGCACGCGAACATGCGGGTGATTGCAAGCAGGCGTGTCCGGCGCTCACGTGTGACGGTCCGCACGACAACATCGAGAACACGGAAGACAGAGAAATGGATGAACTGATCCGCGCGGCAGCGCTCGACTACCACCGCTATCCGCGTCCGGGCAAGATCGCGGTCACGCCCACGAAGCTGCTGACCAACCAGCGCGACCTGTCGCTGGCCTATTCGCCTGGCGTCGCCGCCGCCTGCGACGCCATCGTCGAGAATCCCGCCGAGGCCGCCACCCTGACCTCGCGCAGCAACCTGATCGGGGTCATCACCAACGGCACCGCGGTGCTCGGCCTGGGCAACATCGGCGCGCTCGCCGCCAAGCCGGTGATGGAAGGCAAGGGCGTGCTGTTCAAGAAGTTCGCCGGCATCGACGTGTTCGACCTGGAGATCAACGAGCCCGACGCCGACAAGCTGATCGACATGATCGCCGCGCTCGAGCCGACCTTCGGCGGCATCAACCTCGAGGACATCAAGGCGCCCGAGTGCTTCTACATCGAGAGCAAGCTGCGCGAGCGCATGAAGATCCCGGTGTTCCACGACGACCAGCACGGCACCGCGATCGTGGTCGGTGCGGCCATCCTCAACGGCCTGCAGATGCAGGGCAAGGACCTGAAGAAGGTCAAGCTGGTCACCTCCGGCGCCGGCGCCGCCGCGCTCGCCTGCCTGGGCCTGCTGGTCAAGCTCGGCGTGCCGGTCGACAACATCTGGGTGAGCGACATCGAAGGCGTGGTCTATGAGGGCCGCACCGCGCTCATGGACCCGATCAAGGCGCGTTACGCGAAGAAGACCGACGCGCGCACCCTCGCCGAGATCATCGAGGGCGCGGACGTATTCCTCGGCCTGTCGGCTGGCGGCGTGCTGAAGGGCGAGATGGTGGCGAAGATGGCAGCCAATCCGCTGATCCTCGCGCTCGCCAACCCGACTCCCGAGATCCTCCCGGAAGAGGTGAAGGCGGTGCGCGACGACGCGATCATCGCCACCGGCCGTTCGGACTACCCGAACCAGGTGAACAACGTGCTGTGCTTCCCCTTCATCTTCCGCGGCGCGCTCGACGTCGGCGCCACCACGATCACCGACGAGATGCAGCTCGCCGCGGTCAAGGCGATCGCCGAACTCGCCCGCGCCGAACAGAGCGACATCGTCGCCGCGGCTTACGGCGAGAAGGTGGGCGGCTTCGGTCGCGAGTACATCATCCCGCGCCCCTTCGATCCGCGCCTGATCGTCAAGATCGCGCCCGCGGTCGCCGAGGCGGCGATGGCCTCCGGGGTGGCGACGCGGCCGATCACCGACTGGGACGCCTACCGCGGCCAGCTCAACAACTTCGTGTGGCATTCCGGCCTGCTCATGAAGCCGGTGTTCGCCGCGGCGAAGAAGGCGCCCAAGCGCATCATCTTCGCCGAGGGCGAGTCCGAGAAGGTGCTGCGCGCGGTGCGCACCGTGCTCGACGAAGGCATGGCGCGCCCCATCCTCATCGGCCGCCCGGATGTCATCGCCCACAACATCGAGCGCTTCGGCCTGCGCATGGAGGCCGAGCGCGACTTCGAGCTGGTCAATCCCGAGTCCGATCCGCGTTTCAAGGAGCTGTGGACGCACTACCACGCGCTCATGGAGCGCAAGGGCGTGTCGGTCGAGTACGCCAAGAAGGAAGTGCGCCGCCGCACCACGCTGATCGGCTCGCTGCTGCTCAAGTTCGGTTACGGCGACGGCCTGATCTGCGGCACCTACGGCATGCACCGCCTGCACCTCGACTTCGTCGAGACCGTGCTCGGCCGCCGCCCGGGGGTGAACCACTGCTACACCGTGAACGTGCTGAGCCTGCCGGAGCGCACCCTGTTCCTCGCCGACACCTACGTCAATTACGACCCGACGCCGGAGCAGGTGGTGGAGATGACGCGGCTGGCCGCCGAGGAGATGCAGCGCTTCGGCATGGCGCCGCGCATCGCGCTGCTGTCGCATTCATCCTTCGGTTCGGCCGACTCGCCGACCGCGGAGAAGATGCGCGCCGCGCTGCGTCTGCTGCACGAGCGCCATCCGGAGCTGCAGGTCGAGGGCGAGATGCACGGCGATTCGGCGCTCGACGCCGCGCTGCGCACGCAGATCTTCCCCAACGCGCGCATGCGCGAGGATGCCAACCTGCTCATCTTCCCCACGCTCGACGCTGCCAATATTGCCTTCAATCTGCTGAAGAGCGCGGCCGGCGAGGGCATGACCGTGGGGCCAATCCTGCTCGGTGCGGCCAAGCCGGTGCACATCCTCACGCCGTCGGCAACGGTGCGTCGCATCATCAACATGACCGCGCTCACCGTGGTCGAGGCCGGCCAGGCCGCCCAGGGCTGATCGGCCGGCCACGGCCCGCGCCGCACGGCTCTCGGCCGCGGTGGCGCGGGCCGTGGCGTCCAGGAAACGCAGGGCGCGCGCGGCGCCCTGCGCGCCGCGCGCATTGGCGTCATCTTTCGGCTTAGCACGTCCGTTATAGGGCGACCGCGCAAAATATTTTTCAAATCACTTCAAAAAGTCTTGATATCCGATTCTTTTTGTTAAAAATTACAATTAATGACATTCCCTGATCGAGTCCGCTGATGAAACCCAGCGTCCTGATGGCCGCCGTGCTGAGCCTGTCTCTGTTGCAGGGGTACTGGAGTCCGGCCGAGGCGGCGAGCAAGCCCGCCAAACCCGCGAAGGCGGCCGCGGCCAAGCCCGCGCCCAAGAAGGCGGCGGCGCGCCCCGCCGCCAAGCCCCGGAAGGCCGCGGCCAAACCGACCCGGGCTGCGACGCGCAAGGTTTCCTTGAAGCCGAGTGCGGCCGCCGCGGCCGCCGCGGCAGCGGCAGCCGCCGAGGCTTCGCCCGAGCTCGTGCTCGACGCCTACGGCAATCCGCAGCTGCGCTCGGCGGCGTTCTACGTCGCCAACCAGGCCACCGGCCAGGTGCTCCTCGAGCGCAATGGCCATTCCGTGGTGCCGATCGCCTCGATCACCAAACTGATGACGGCGATGGTGGTGCTCGAAGCGCGCCTCAGCCTGAGCGAGGAGCTGGTCGTCACCGAGGCCGACATCGACACCCTGAAGGGCACCGGCTCGCGGCTGGCGATCGGTACCCGTCTCAGCCGTGAGGAGATGCTGCACCTTGCGCTGATGTCGTCGGAGAACCGCGCGGCCTCGGCGCTGGGCCGCCATTATCCGGGCGGCGAGCGCGCGTTCATCGAGGCCATGAACGTCAAGGCCAAGCTGCTCGGGATGTTCGACACGCGCTTCTACGACAGCACCGGGCTCAACCCGGGCAACGTCTCCAGCCCCCGCGACCTCGCCCAGCTGGTAACCGCGGCCGCCACCTACCCGCTGATCCGCGAGTTCTCGACCACGGCGGAGCGCCACGTCGAGATCGCCGGGCGCCTGCAGCGCTTCGGCAACACCAATTCGCTGGTGAAGAGCCCGGAGTGGGAGATCGCCGTGTCCAAGACCGGCTACATCAGCGAGGCCGGCCGCTGCCTGGTGATGCAGGCATGGATGCACGGCCAGCCGGTGGTGATCGTGCTCATGGATTCGGCCGGCCGCTATACGCGCACCGCCGACGCGCAGCGCGTACGCAAATGGCTGGAGACTGGCGGCGCCGAGCGCCTCAAGGTGGCCCGCCACGGGCGCGAAAGCTGAGGCCTGCGCGATGCGCCGGGCGCGGCGCGCCCGGTCGCGCATTCAGCGCCGGAGGTAGCCGAGTGCCTGAGAGATTTCGTCGGCGGTCTGGCGCACCAGCGGCGCCCAGTCCGGATTGAAGCGTTCCGACGGCGTCGAGAGCGACAGGCCGGCGATCAGTTCGCCGCTGTCGTCGCGGATGCCGGCGGCGATACAGCGCACCCCGGCCTCGACCTCGTCGAGATCGAAGGCGACCGCGTGGCGGCGCACCTTGTCGAGTTCCTTCTCCAGCGCCGGCAGGCTGGTGATCGAGGCCGGCGTGGATGCCGGCAGGCCGGTGCGCTTGGCGTAGTCGCGGATCTGCTCGGCGCCGTCCTCGACGAGGAAGAGCTTGCCGGTGGCGGTGGTGTGCAGCGGTGCGCGCGCGCCGACGATATGCACCACACGCACCGACGAGCGCCCGCTCGAGGTCCGTTCCACATAGACGATCTCGTCGCCGGCGCGGATGCCCAGGTTCACGCTCTCGCCGGTGGCCGCGTGCAGCTTGAGCATCGCCGGCATCGCCGTGTCGCGCAGCGAGATTCTCGACTTGACCAGACTCCCGAGTTCCAGCAGGCGGATGCCGAGACGATAGACCCCGGCCTCCGAGCGCTCGACGAAACCGCTGTGAGCCATGGCGCCGAGGATGCGGTGCGCGGTCGATGGGTGGAGCCCGGTTTCCAGCGCCAGTTGCTTGAGCGGCACCGGGTCGGCATGCTCGGCGAGGACGTCGAGCAGCTTCATCATGCGCTCGATGACCTGGATGGAGTTCTTGGCTTCGCCGGGCGGCGTTTCGATCTTTCTTGCGGACACGTCGGTCTGGGAGTTTCGGTAACGTGCGCATGGTAACCGCGCCGCCAGATTTCGCCTAATGAAACGCAGGGGCGTTTCCGCCAATGCCGGCGGCCTGCGTTACAGCCGGTTCGCCCGGCCGCCGACGGGAGCCGTGGGGGAACGGGCGCGTATCTTGCTGGAGGGGTGGCGCGACAAGCCGGCGCGTGTATCCGAGGGGGCCGGCGCCGTCGCGACATTCCCACCGTCCCTCGTTTTGCAGGCTTTGCGACAAAGGCTGTCCGCTCATGAGCCCGAACACGATCCAGATTGCCGGCACGGCGCTATTTGCCACTGCGGTGGCCCACACCTTCCTGACCAAGTACTTCGGCCGCCTCGCCCACCTCCAACCCAGCCACGCCGGGATCTGGCACCTGCTCGGCGAGGTCGAGGTGGTGTTCGGCTTCTGGGCCTTCGTGCTGCTCGCCTTCATGGCGTTGTCGGGCGGTGCGGGCGAAGCCGCGCGCTATCTGGAAGGGCTCGACTACACTGAGGCGGCCTTCGTCTTCGTCATCATGGTGGTGGCGGCAAGTCGGCCCATCCTCGTTCTGTGCGGCAGCGGCGCGCGCATGCTCGCGCGCTACATTCCGGTGGCCGACGGCCCGGCGCTGTACTTCGTGTGTCTGGCGGTGATGCCGCTGCTCGGCTCCTTCATCACCGAGCCGGCGGCGATGACGCTGGCGGCGCTGATGCTGCGCGACAACTTCTACGCGCACAGGATTTCCAACCGGCTGCGCTACGTCACCCTCGGCACCCTGCTCGTCAATGTCTCGATCGGCGGCACGCTGACCCATTTTGCTGCGCCGCCGGTGCTGATGGTGGCGGCGAAGTGGAACTGGGATCTGTGGTTCATGCTCGGCCATTTCGGCTGGAAGGCGGCGATCGCGGTGTTCGTCAATGCCGGGGTGGCGACCCTGCTGTTCGCGCGCGAACTCGGCGAGGTCGCGGTCGACGTGCGCGCGGCCGGCCGCAGCGTGCCGCGTACGCTGATCGCGCTCCATGTGCTGTTTCTCGTCGGCATCGTTTACTTCGCTCACCATCCGGTGGTCTTTCTCGGCCTGTTCCTGCTCTTTCTCGGCGTCGCCGAGGCCTACCGGCATTACCACGACCGCCTGATGCTGCGCGAAGGCCTGCTCGTCGGCTTCTTCCTCGCCGGCCTGGTCACGCTCGGCGCGCAGCAGCAATGGTGGCTGCAACCGGCGCTCGGCGGCATGGACAGCACCGCGCTGTATTTCGGCGCCACCGCGCTGACCGCGATCACCGACAACGCCGCACTGACCTATCTCGGCTCGCTGGTGGACGGCACCGACGCCGCGTTCAAGTACTCGCTGGTCGCCGGCGCGGTGACCGGCGGCGGACTGACGGTGATCGCCAACGCGCCGAATCCGGCTGGGTTCGCGATCCTGCGCGGGCATTTCCACGACGAGGCGATCAATCCGGTCGGGCTGTTCGTCACCGCGCTGCCACCCACGGTGGTCGCGGTGCTGGCGTTCCAGACCTTGTAGCGGGGTTGGCCGGGGCGCACCGCGGTGGCGCATAATCCGGCCTGTTCCAGGCCGTGCCGTCCGGTGCGCCGCGTTTTCCCCGAGGTTTTCCCGTGAACAAGATCCGCAAGAATCCGCCCGAACCGGCGCCGTCGCGCATTGCCGGTACCCTGAAGCTGCGCAAGACGGCCGAACCCGAGGATGCGCAGTCCGCCGGCGAGGAGGTGCGCAAGCCGGCGGCGCGCGTGGAGCGCAAACCCGCCGCCGAAGCGGGGCGAGGCGGCGCTGCGCGGGAAGGGACGGGCCGGCGCGGGCGCGACGCCGCGCCTGGTGCCGAGCGGCGGCGTGAGGGCAAGGTGGCGGG